>JBBRYW010000092.1:0-13297 GCA_038237235.1 Gaiellales bacterium | reverse complement strand
CCACCGAGTCCTACGCGTCTTCAGCGGCGACGCGGGCGCCCCGCCATTTGCAAGCTTCGAGCAAGCGCAGGTCGGCTTCGCCTACGAGCTCACCGACGACGGTGAGTTCGCGGGTCGTCTCCGAGTCATCGCCGAACCTCAAGTCGGCGCGGACGGTCCTCGATCTCCCGGACGGTCACCTTGGGTTTCGCAGCGTGCAGCGTTTCACTAGACGCCCAATCGCCGAGGTCCACGATGAACTCGTCCTCGATGACGCGCTTGCTTAGCCCATCCACACCTTTACGCAGCAGCGCGATCGCGTCCCGACCCTCCTTGTCGCCGTCGAGCAGAGCAACGCATGTCGGCTTGAGCTCGTCCCGCCCGCGAGCTAGATACGCCGTGTAGGGCACCTGCGTTGCCCCGCCAGCCGGCACGATGGTGACTTCGTTGAGGTCCAAGAGTCTGGAGGAGGCCACGTGCGCCTTCCTGAGGGTCGTTGTCGCGGCGACGAGATAGACCTGATCGGCCGGTCCTTCGACGATCAGGTTGCTGCCCCCGAGGAACGCGGTCTCGGCGGCGGCCGCACCGAGCGAGGAGCGAAGCGGTTCGTAGTGGTTCCGGACGGCGTCCGCGACGACTCGGCTGCCCTCTTGATCCGAGCCCTTATCGAGTACGCGGATGCGCTCGGGGTGGTTCTCGTCAAGCAGAAACGGCGAGTGCGTGACGTAGACGACCTGGTCAGCTGGTCGACCGGCCGGGGCGGCGAAATGCGTGAGGACACGAAGGAGATCCGCCTGAGCGACTGATGACAGAAAAGCGTCCGGCTCGTCCATGAGCAGGATGTGCGGTCCCTCGCCTGCGCGGGCGCGAGCCTGAAGGCGCACGAAGTAGCCGAGAAAGAATCTCAACCCAGTCGAGCGCTCCTCGAATGAGTATTCGGCCCCCGTCCGGTCGGCGACGGTGAATACGAGTTCGTCGGACTGCGCCTTGACGCGCAGAGCGAAGTCACGGTCCTGCCGCCACCAGCGGGCGAAGTTCAGACGGGTTGCCAACAGCCGGTTGATGTCCCGCTCGAGGGCGCCGAGCTGGCCGGCTCTCGCTTTGTCGTGAGCGTCGAGAAGGTCTGTGAACGCGCTCTCGGCAACCTCGCAGAGGTCCATGATCAGAGTGCGTGCGAGACCGACCGATGCCTGCTGATGCTCACTCGGGTGGTACGGAGTCAGAGTCGCCACGAGGCTGTTGGCTACGCCCTGAACGCCTTCCGCGCTCGCAGTCTCGACCGTCGAGAGCGCGGCGCGTTGTGCAGCACGATCTCGACGGGTCTGTGCCCAACGGATGTCACGACCGAGCAACTCGTCAAAGAGAACGATGTCGGGCAGCGGCACATCCTTGGGCAGGACGAGCGGGACGGGGAGGAGGCGCTGAAATGCCTCCAACATTTCTGTCGAGAGATCCTCGGTCTTGTGGTTGACAATTCGGGATGTGGTTCCGTCCCCGAACCGGATGACGGTAATCGGCTGTGACGCCTTCGCGTTCGGCCAGCCCGCTTCCCTGAGCGCGGCTGCGTCGTCCCCATCGGGCATGACGTCGAACCCGAGATCAGGAGTTCGCACGCGCTCACGCTGGACTGAGAACAGCGGCGAATACCGACAGAAGTCTCCGCGAGAGATCCCGGACCCCGTGAGCGCTTGCTCGATGGCCTCGATGAGCTGCGACTTTCCCGACTCGTTTGCGCCCACCACCGCGGTCATCAGCCGGTCGAGCTCGACCGTGATGAAGGGCCACCAGTCACCTTCAACGGTCTCCCATTCACGCGGACGTGCCTTGTCGCTGGCCTTCCGGGCCATGTCGTAGTTGAACGACCGGAAGAAACGCACATGTACGCGAAGAAGGTGCATTGGACGAGGGTACGCCGGTTTTCGGACGCCGTGCGCCGCCTCATTCGTCGTCGCTCGCTGACAGGTCGATGTAAGAACGACAAAGCCCCGGGCGCTTGCCTCCACGAGGGAGACAGAGGCGTGTCCGGGGCGTCCGTGTCGGAGATTAGCATCGCGACGGATGGATTCCGAGCGGATAGTCGGATGGATCTCGGCGCCGCGCCTCAAGCCGTTCCTCGACGCCGGCGGCGGCGACCTTCCTGCCGCGCTGGAGCTTTACGAGTGGCACGCGCGGTTGAGCGCCGCGTCGTTCCAAACCATGCACCACGTCGAGGTCTTGCTCCGCAACGCAGTCGACGGCCAACTCGGCAAGGATCATCCGGACGAGCCGCTCACCCAGACCTGGCTGATGGACTTCGCCCTACTGCGACCCGACGCAGTCAAGCAGGTGATCACCGCCGTTGAGCGCGTCGGCAAGGGCAAGCGGATCACGCGCGGCCGCGTGATCGCCGCGCTCTCGTTCGGGTTCTGGTCGGGGCTGTTCGGTGGTCAGTACGAGGAGCTCTGGCGCCAGCAGCTTCGGCACGCGTTCCCCGGCGCGAAAGAGCGCAAAGACCTGTCGTCCCGGCTCGAAGCGCTGCGGCGCTTCCGGAACCGCCTCGCGCATCACGACTCGATCCTCAGCCAGCCGGTCGACGAGCGCCACGACCAGATGATCGAGATCGTCGGCTTCGTCGATGCCGCCGCTGCGGACTGGGTGACCAAATCGTCAGACGTCACGAGGCTGCTGCTCGAGCGCCCGGGCGTCGGCTGAGTTTCTGGCGAGTTCTTGGCGCGGTCCCCGGCGAAAACCCAGTGTTCATCGCCCGTAGCGCCGCCAGAGCCGCGTTCTACGGAACCGAAGGTCACAGGTTCGACTCCTGTCGGGCGCGTTACGAAAGGCCTCCAAATGGAAGCCTTTTCGTTCTCCGGCGAGAAGTAGCGCTTCGATTTCTCCCAGGTTTTCTCCCGGAGATGGTGCCGAACGTGGCGTCCGCGCGCGGTTTGGAAGGGGTGGGCGGGATCACGCACGCTGGATCAGCCGTGCGGGTACGGTCTTTGCCGTGTCAGCGCTCGGATTTCGGCCGCGTCTCAACCGCATTGACGAGCTGCTGCTCGCGGCGGTGCAGCAGCGCTCCCCTCATCTCGCTGACCTTGAACAGGCGCGGGGTGAACCGGCGATCAAGTTCACCGAGCTGTTCCCAGACGAAGGCTGGCTGCCCCGCCACTACGGGAAGGTGGCCCGCTCGGCTTGGCGGTTGGTGGACGAGGTGTTCAAGCCCGCGGACTCGCCAGCGGATGGTCCGCCCGGCTTCGAGGCGAAGAGCGTGCAGGTGGCCGACATCTTCGAAGTGCCGCCGGCGGTCACTTCACGGACGACCTTCCTGGTGCTCTGGCTGGACCAAGGAGAGCCCGTGATGGTGCCGTTCCCGGCGATTCCGCCCGTCCTGCTCGAGCCGAAGGGTGGGCGGATCGCGGACACGCGCGCGGCACTGCATGCGCTGACGTGGGAGATCTGTGAGCGGTTGAACGTGATCGCACCCGCTGCTCGTAGCCTCGCGGCGCGGCACGAGAACGAGTGACGCGCTCATGGGCAAGAAGGCACGACTGAAGAAGGAGCGCCGCGACGGCGGCGCTCCGGTAACGCCCACGGCGATGCAGTCGGTGGATCGCTACCTGCGCGCGATCGGGGCGCCGGGGACGGTGGCGGATCCGGCCGAGTTCTGGGATTGGCTGGACGCGCGCAACGGCGCGGAGTCGGCGTACCTCACCGACTTTCTGGACGGGGTGGCCGAGGACAGCAGATGGGGTGCGCGGTGCGCGTCGCCGCGACTTTCGATCGACCACCAGTTTGAGTTCTCCGGCCGGCTGTACCGGCCACTGCTGCGAGCCCTTGCTCAGCGCCTCGTCGACTGCGAATACGGATCCGTCCTCGACGTTGGTTGCGGAAACGGCCTCGTCGGATGCTTCGCGGCCGGCTTGCGGCCCGGTGTGCGGTTCGTCGGCGTCGATGTCGAACCACGCGCCCTGGCGGTCGGGGAGGAGCTCGCGGCCCGCTTGTCGTTGGACACCGAGTTCATCGAACCGGACATCGCGACGACGAGTTGGCCGGTCGAGGGACCATTCGATGTCGTGCTGTCGATGCGAGCTATGGCTGGAAATGCTCTGCGGCTGCGCGAGTTCACCGCCGACCACCGCGTGCTCAACGAGATCTTGGGGCAGGTTCGAGGCCTCATGTCGGAGGGCGGGTGCTTCATCGCGCTCGAGCGCCTGGGCGACGACGAGAAGTCGCTTGCCTTCGCGGGCGCCGCGGCGAAGCAGGGGCCTCGCGCTCGACGCCGAGCAGAGCGCAGTCCTCGTCGTCGAGGAGATCCCGGAGACCGTCGAGCGCATCCCGCTGCTCGTGTTCCGGCCAGCTGCGGTCGCAGTGGCTCCGGAGATCGGCGTGCTGAACGAGCTTCACGACCGGGCTACACGGGCGGCCAGGCCAACCCGTTAGTGGGGTCAGCGTCGGGAGTTCAGTTCTTCGACTTGTTGTCGAGGTGGACGCCGAAGTAGCCGATGTGAACTTTGCCGGTCGGGCCTCCGGTGTCGTCGTGGAAGTGGATGCGAGGCGCCGGGTAGCCGCCCTGCTCGATCTTGATGTGTGCCGGCATGTACGTCTTCTCATCGCCACAGGCGGCTTCGTCAAGCGGGAGCGTGCGTAGCTGGCGGAAGCGGTCGTTGTTGTCGGTGCTCTCGCTCTCGCTCAAGGCAATCCACGTGACTGGGATGGCGTCGGGGCCGCCGGCGTCGCAGTAGTCGCGGAAGTTCCCCTCGAAGCCGCCGTTGGCTTTCGCCGTTGCGTAGGCGTCCATCGCCCTCAACGCGCGCCAAGCTCGCTTGGCCCACGACGCGCTGACGTGGGTGTCGAGGTCATCCGCGTGTGTCCATTGGGAGTCGGGGAACGCGAGTCCGGAGAGGCGGGCTGCGACTTCGGGCGGTACGTCGCCGCAGAAGTCGGGGTCGAAGGGGTGGTCCTCTTCGGGCGTTGCCTCGGCTGGGTTGCCGAGCTCTTGGAAGCTACGTTCAAGCCAGGTGACGCGTCGCCGCAGGTCGTCGTTCTCGCGTTCGGTCCCCGCAGCGGTCTCGCGTTCCGCTTCGAGTGTCTCCTCAGCTCGCGTGCGGAGAGCTCGCTCCTGTTCGCGCTCCTGCTCGAGGCGCAACAGCTCGCCCTCGATCTCGTCGTCCGATGCGCCGACAGGCTCGAGAAGTGGGCGCAGCCTGTCGCGCCAGATGGTTGGCGGCGCTTGGGCGCACGCTCCGCGCTGGATGGCGGCAGCGACGATGTCCGCCGTGACTCGCGCTGGCCGGCCCCGGATGCGGTGGAACGGGATGAAGCGGTGTCGACGTGGGGAGTCAGCGCGGTTGATGCCAGGCAGGTAGGTGCGGATGGATCCGCCGAAGACATCGAAGCCTTCACCGAGCGCGTCGTGCATCGCTCGGGAGAAGGCGCTGACGGCTCCGGGCCCGAGGACGACGACGGGGGCGATGCCGATGAGTCGCCGATTGAGTTCGGAGGCACGCTCGAGCGCGGGCTGCATGTCGCCGTCACGCTCCTCGCGCGTGGGTGACACCGCGACGTATGGAAGCTCACGGCTCGGGTCGAGCAAGCGCTGAGCTAGCCGCGCTCCGTCATCACCGGAGAGGACCTCGGCCTCATACGGGAGCTGTGACGGCCCTCGGCGGCACGAGGCGCCGCGGAGCATGGTGCTGACCACGCCGGGGGCGATAGGGATCCACGGCTCGACGAACGCGTCGGCGCTCCAGCGTTCGAGGTCGACCCAGACCCACGCCGCATCGCGGTCATCTGCGGCCGTGACGGTTGTTCGTAGCTGCTCCTCGCCGCGGTGCTCAAAGAGTGCGGCTCGGATGCCCCACAGGTCGCCGTCGCTCGCGGCGCGGCCGGTGATCTCGCATCCTGAGGCGTGCTCTACGAGCGCGCCATCCTGAGGTAGCGCGACTGTGTTGTCACGCAGCTTCCAGCGAAGCCAGCTTTCGATGTGGGCAGCGGCCTCGTTCGCGAAGTCGGCGTTGTCGACTTCGAAGATTCCGCGCCAGATCAGCGCCATCCGGCAACCCTAGCCCGCGGGATCGGCCGCGTCAGGTGCAGGCCGGTCGCGGTTCTTGCGCAGGGCCGCGTTCTCTTCGAGTTCTCGCCGGCGCGCTTGGTCGACCTGCTGGCGGTAGGCATCTTGAGCTCGTTCAACGGCGGCTGGTGACGGCGCATGCGGGCATTGGGTACAGCCCTTGAGGTTGATCTCGGCAATCGTGCGCCGGCACACCGAGCACGGCTTGTAGTACATGTGCTCGTCGCGCTGCAGACGCGTGGCCTTGTCCATGCGCCGCAGAGCGTGCAAGAGCTCGCCCGGCACGAGGTCCCAGCGCCCCGGCTCGAGGGCGACGTTTGATCGAACGGTGATCTCGCCCGGATCTTGTTGGCTGCTCATGCTCCCCCGAGCCGCAATCCGAACTCGAGGTCATGGAGTTCGATGCGTCGCTGGTCCTGGACGAGGCTCGATTCCTCGAGGCCGCGGTCGAATACCGCTGCGGTGAGTGGCGCGGGCTCGCTCGGCGGGCCCGACCACATGGTGGGCAAGCGGAGCGTCGATCGTTCGACGGCGATGCAACCCGGCGCGTCGGCCGCCAGGGCCTCGAAGCGCTCGACGGCGGCCGCGTCATCGGGTGTAGCTGCGCCCGACGATGACACGTTGCCGTCGGCGTCGCGCGCGAAGAGGAGGCGGCCGAGGGGCGAGTTCCGGCTGTCCCAGGAGCCGGCCCACCACACGACGGCCTGGTGCTGTGCGCGCGTGAGCGCGACGTAGGCGAGGCGGAGGTCCTCCCCGCGCTGCTCCACGACGTTCTGCTGCTGATGACCCGCGAAGTCCGCCCCCTCGAGGCTCACGTCGAGGGTCCGTACGTCACCCGCGTCCGGGTCGTGGAACAAGACCGGCTTGGCCCCAGGCGGGATGAATCCGGCCTCCCAGAGAAAGGGGAGGTAGACGATCGGAAACTCCAGGCCCTTGCTGCGGTGGATGGTCAGTACCTGGACCGCCTCGGCATCCGACTCGAGCCGGCGGCTGCGCTCCTCATCGCTCGTGTCCTGCCCTGCTTCGGCGATGCGTCGCCGCAGCCACCCGGTCAGGGCTGACGTCCCCATCTGCTCGATGGCGGCCGCCGTGTGCAGCAGCTGGGCGACGTGCCGCAGGTCGGTGAGCCGTCGCTCACCGCCGGCGGTGGCCAGGATGCGCTCGGGTAGGCGCTCGACCAGCGTGATCGTCTCCGTGAGCGAGGCGACGCCCCTGACGCGAAGCACCCTCGCCCAGTTGTGCAATCGGGCGTGGACCTCCGCCCAGGCCTCGTCGTCTGCGGTCGCCACCCGGTCGGTGGGCCAGCCGAAGAAGCACGTGAGTGCGGCTGAGTGCGCGCGGGGGGGCGAGGTGGGGCGCTCGATCGCCTCGAGGAGGCGCAGCCACTCACGCGCCGGCGGGGTGGCGAAGACGCTGCCCGCTCCGTTGATGACCGCGGGAATGCGGACATCGTCGAGCGCCTCCCGGATCAGTGCGGCGTTTCGGTTGGTCGGTACGAGCACCGCGATGTGTCCGGGCCGCACGCCCTCGCGCTCGACGTGCTCACCGTCCTCGGAACGGCGCTCGATCTCGGCCCCGGAGGACAGCAGCTCGACCAGGTCCGCAGCGACGTCCTTGGCGATGTGCTCGCGAGCGGAAGTGTTGCTTGCGCACCCCGTCCGGGTGAGCGTGATCGACGGCTCGTCGCGGTGCACGATCCGGATGCGGACCGCACACGCCGTCGAAACGCCCCGGCCCCGCTCCGAGACACGCCGACATCCTCTGCGTCAGCCAGCGCTCCATCCCGCGCGTCGGAACGGCGACGACCTCCGGCGCGAACGGGTCCGGCGGGGGATCGGCCAGGAGTCCGCCGAGCGCCGCGACCAGGCCGTCAGCACGTTCAGCTCGGTGGATGTGAAGCACGGTTCAAGCGTTCTCGGGGTCTGGGCGCTGTTCGACGGGGCCCAGACCAGCGCCACGATATGAGTCCGAGCTGATCGTCGAGATCTGCTGAGCCCCCACGAGATCCTCGCGCATGACCCGCCGTTGTACCCGGCCGCGCGCGAACGTCGTCGACCAGCAGCGGTCTCCTCGACGTCCTCACCGCGGTCGTATCTCCTCTGCCCGTCGCTACCTAAAAAGTGTTCGGTACAATTCCGATGTGCCTCAGCCGCACAAACTACTGGAACCCCGTCGCGGCCGGCCGGCACGAGCCGCGGTCTATGAGCGGCTGCGCGTCCAGATCGGTGAGCTGCGCGACCGCCTCGGGGGTCTGCCGTCGCCCGTGGAGGCGGAGGGCATCTGGCGCGGTATATGGCTCGAGGAGGCACACCACTCGACGGCGATCGAGGGAAACACGCTTGTGCTCAAGCAGGTCGAGCAGCTGCTCGCCGAAGGGCGCGCGGTCGGCAACAAGGAGCTGCGCGAGTACCTGGAGGTGCGGGGATACGCTGACGCCGCGACCTGGGTCTATGGCCAAGCGATCGACGCCGGCGAATGGTCGAGCGGCGAACTGCTCTCGCAGACCGAGCTTCGGCATCTCCACCGCCTCGCGCTCACCGCCGTTTGGGATGTCGCACCGCACCCCGACGCCACGGACGCCGAGCGTCCCGGGTCCTTCCGCGTGCACGACTTACAGGCGTTCCCGAGCGGCATGCAGCCGCCCTCATGGCCCGACGTGCCCCCTCTGGTCGCCGACTGGATCTCCGACGCGCAGGAGCTGCGAAGCGAAGGTCAAGGAGCCGAACCCGAAAGGCTCGCCCGGCTGCACGAGCGCTTCGAGCAGATCCACCCATTCCTCGACGGCAACGGCCGCGCGGGTCGTCTGGTCCTGAACCTGCTCCTGGTGCGTCTTGGCTACCCCCCGGCGATCATCTACAAGGGAGATCGAGCGCGCTACCTGGCGGCGCTGCGACGCGCCGACCAGGGCGACCATGGCCCTCTCGGAGAGTTCCTCGCGCGCGCGATCCTCGACAACCTCCACAAGTTCGTCGTGCCCGCCATCGCCGGGCCGGCGCGCCTCGTGCCGCTACCCGCGCTCGCGTCCGAAAGGCTCTCGGCCAACGCGCTCCGAGTAGCTGCCACGCGGGGGCGGCTGAAAGCCTCGAAGGCGGCCGACGGAACCTGGCGCAGCACGCGCGCGTGGGTCGACGAATACGTCGCCACCCGCTACCAGCGCCCGTCGCAGTGATCTGCGCGGATAACGGTGATCCCTTCATCGGGTCGTGACTACCATGTTCCGCCAACTTCGTCGCGATCTCAGCGTGTACCTACGTCGGGTCGAGGAGGCGAGAGCTTCGCCGTCACGTCGCGAGGACGACCCGTCGCCGTGCTCCGGCCCCTCTCCCGGTCAGCGCGACGCGCTGGCGCAACTGGTGCTCGAGCGTGACGCGATCCCCGGCGTGCGGCGCGCTCGAGGGCATTGAACTCGCGACGGCCCTCGAAGACGGTCACCACGCCGGTCTCGGGGTCGAAATGGGCCTCGGCCTCGGCGTCCTCGTCCTCGTCCTCGGGGGCGATCTCACGCACGCAGCCGCTCGCGCGAAGGCGCACGACGAGCACCACGAGCTCGGCCGTGTGGCCCGCGGCCTCCGCGAGGACGCTGTACGAGCTGTGATACCAGCGCCCGGAGTCGACCGTCGGCCGGGAGCCGCTCGACCGTCAGCGGAACCGTCACACACGTACCCGGCGGGGCGCCGGGCGCCGGCTCGTCGCGGACGTGGACGTACGCGTACGGGTCATCGCCGGCGGGGAAGAGCCACGACTCGATCGCTCGTCCGCCGCGAACGCCCTCGATCCGCCCGGCGCCCTGCGCCAACCACACATCACGCAGTCCGCGCCCAAGCCGCGCTGGCCCCGATGCTCCGGCAGATCGCCGAGCGCACCGAGGCGTCGATCGACGGTGGCGGCATCGACTCCGACGCCATCGTCCGCGCAGCGCGACCTCGAAGCGCCAGCTCAGGAGGGCGGGGCACGCGAAGCGCCCGCATCTGCGCCCGCCACGCCTGATGGAACTCGTCCGCGGGCGCGCCGAAGCGCAACTCGATCCGCTCGCGCTCGGGACCGCTCTCGGCGATCGCCGCGTCGGCGTTCGTGACCAGCTCCGGAACGGTTTGCATCAGATCGATTCCGCCCTGGGCGAAGTTCTCGCGAAAGTAGCGGCCGCGCACGGCACCGACGTGCACCGCCGAAGTCGGCAGCAGCTCGGGCATGCGGGCCAGGGTAGTCGGCGGCGCGGCGCGGCGGACCTTGCGACCCGCGCGGGGAGCGGACGCGGTTGCAGGCGACTTTGCCATCGGTCGTGTAGGAGCTCTCATGCTCCATTCGCGTTGGTGCGTAGAAAGTGGGAGAGCTGTATCCCGCAGGCTAGTAATACTTGCTAGTCTTACTGCTGTGCGTGTCACCCAGAAAGGCCAGGTCACGATTCCGCTCGAGGTCCGGCGCGCGCTGGGGATCCAGCCGGGCAGCGACGTCGAGTTTCAGCTCGACGGGGCTGGCGCCCGGCTGCTCGTCGACGCCGATCGCGCCGCTGATGAGATCGCGCGCGTGCGCGGCGCCGGCGACGTCGCGCTGAGCACCAACGAGATCCTCGCGCTGACCCGCGGTTGAGCCTGGCAGCGGGAACCGTCGTCGACAGCAGCGTGCTGCTGTCTTCACCGCGGACGCGCGCTGGGTGACTGGTCGCAGACCGAGCTCACCCACGCAGCGCAGCGTGGCGGGATCATTCTCAACGTCGTCGTCCTCGCCGAGATCGCACCTCGATTCTCCGGCATCGAGGCACTGCGGCGGGCGCTCCCGTCGATGGCGCTGATCGAGGAGATTCCGGCAGCGGGCGCCTTCCTCGCCGGCCACGCCCACGTCGCCTACCGCCGTGCCTGCGGCGCCCGGGAAGCGATCCTCCCTGACTTCCTGATCGCCGCCCACGCGGCCGTCACCGCTCGGCCTCTCCTCACGCGTGACCCTCGCCGCGTGGCCACGCACATCCCCGGCGGGACACTGATCGCCCCGCATCCCGAGGCATAGCCCGATCCGGGTCTCGGACAGGGACAGCAAGTTGATCCGCCCGAGATCTGGCTCGGCCGCGAGGCGGGACGGCGGGATCCGCCTCCTGTCGTGGGCCGCGGGACCGGCGACGCCGGGTTCTCCCGGACTTCTCGTGAAGCAACGGCTGATCGCACGGCGTCGTGGATCCCTCTTCGCCCCGCCCGGCCGGGTGGAGACGTCAACTCCCGCCGCCGCCTCCGCCGTCCGAGAAGCCCGTGTCGCCCATGACGGCGTCCCAGCTCTCCATCCGCGCCGCCTGGAGGGGCGTGACCGTGCCGTCGGGCAGCGTGACCGACTGGCCGGGGCGGATCTCCCCTCGGAGGCCGCGCAGCTCATTCAGCGTTGCGTGAGCCCAGGCCGGGATCGCGACGACTGCGAGCAGACCAACGCCGACGAGGACGTGGCCGAGGGCGAGCGCGACCACGCCGGGGACGGTCAACGCGAGGCCGAGCACGCCGTGGCGTAGGCGCCGCCTACCGCCCGGCCTCACGGCCGGCCGGGCATCGCCGCGGCGGTTGTCGGACGGCGCAGTCGTCGTCGTGGCGCGCGCGGACGTCGTGGCGGCCGCGCGCTGCTGCGACGCACCGCGCGACCAAGCGCTCCGAATCGAGATGGACGCGGTGCAGAGCCGTTCATCCCCGCGGATGACGGCGCCTTGCGCCTTGAGTGGGCGGCCGACCGCGTCCGGGGGCCTCCCGAACCCATATCTGGGCTAGACTGTTCCGATGACCGCCGCTGAGCTCGTCCGGACGACCCGCCGCCGACACGGGATCGGTCAGCGCTCGCTGGCGCGCCGGTGCCGCACGAGCCAGACGCACATCTCGCGCATCGAACGCGGCGAGGTGTCCCCCAGCGTCGAAACGCTCGATCGAATCCTGCAGTCGATGGGCGAGCGCCTCGAGGTGAGCGCCCTGCCGGGCCCGCGCGGGAACCAGTCGCTCAAGGAGCTCCGAGCGGACATGAAGTTGTCGCCCGGCGAGCGCGTCGTTCAGGCTGCTGAGCTCTCACACGCCCTGACCACGATCGCCGGCGGCAGCGCGAGGTCTTGAGCGGGAGGGCCGTGCACCGGCGTGAGCCCCCGCTCAGAGCGCTGGACCTGCTGGCGTCGTTGACTCGACACGGAGTGGAGTTCGTCGTCATCGGCGGCTATTCGCTGGCCGCGCACGGCTACGTGCGGGGAACCAAGGACGTCGACATCGTGCCCGAGCCCGGCCGATCGAATCTCAAGCGGCTGTTGGCGGCGCTTGAGGACCTGAACGCGGAGCACCTGGCCGAGGGCGACTTCGAGCCACCGGAGCTGCCCGCGATCAACCTGGAGAACCTCGAGCAGGGCGGAAACTGGCTCCTGCGCACCCGACTTGGCCGCCTGGATGTCATGCAGTACGTGGACGGGATGAGCAGCTACGAGCGACTCCGCAAGGGTGCCATCGCTCCCGAGCTTCCCGGCTTCGCGCAGTCGCCTCGCTTCGCCGGCTACGAGGACCTCATCGCCATGAAGCAGGCAGCCGGTCGCGAAGAGGACCTGCGCGACATCGCCGAGCTCGAACGGTCCCGCCGAGCCGGATCCCAGTAGGCGCCGCGACGCCGTGCAGCCCAATGCCCGACATCTCCTGGTCTCCGGCCGGGCCTCGCGGGCC
Source organism: Gaiellales bacterium (assembly GCA_038237235.1). Classification (GTDB taxonomy): domain Bacteria; phylum Actinomycetota; class Thermoleophilia; order Gaiellales; family Gaiellaceae; genus JBBRYW01. Next base: position 613 of record JBBRYW010000092.1, on the reverse strand, counting down.
CCAAACCCGCAGCGACGCTCGCGTGAGAGAACGCCGGGGACACCGCGAGCTGGAACCATCCGCCCCGCCCAGCCCGTCGACTGCCGGAGGGAACCGCATGCCGCTGCAAGACCATGTCGCCCACGAAATACGTGACGTCGTCGATGTCAGGCCGCAGTTCGCGCGGCCTGGCGAGAGCGGTGAGGTGCCGCGGCTGCGGCTGCCCGACGGCGAGATGCCGGCGGAGATGGCCTACCAGATCGTCCATGACGAGTTGATGCTCGACGGCAACGCGCGGCTCAACCTCGCCACGTTCGTGACCACGTGGATGGAGCCCGAGGCCCGCGCGCTCATCGATGAGTGCGTGGACAAGAACATGATCGACAAGGATGAGTACCCGCAGACCGCCGAGCTCGAGCGGCGCTGTGTGAACATGCTCTCCGCGCTGTGGGGAGCGCAGGACGCCAGCCACGGCACCGGCTGCTCGACGACCGGCTCGAGCGAGGCGTGCATGCTCGGCGGCATGGCGCTCAAGTGGCGCTGGCGCGCGCGGCGCCGGGCTCTGGGCGCGGCGGCCGACCGGCCGAACCTGGTGATGGGCGCCAACGTGCAGGTCTGCTGGGAGAAGTTCTGT
>JBBRYW010000091.1:0-13497 GCA_038237235.1 Gaiellales bacterium | reverse complement strand
GGCTCCCGTCTCGATCAGCACCGTGGCGACGCAGATCGTGTTCGAGCCCGACATGGCGGGATACTCGGCCTGCTCCATGATCACGAACCCGGCGTCGGCCTCGGGATCGGTTGGGGCCAGGACGAGGTTGCAGTTGGCCGCGGGGTAGCCGCGCGGCTCGCGGAGCATCCGCCTGCGCAGGTCGTCATGGTGCTCGCGCAGGTACACCATCTTCTCGAACATCGTCGTGCCAGGAACATCGAGCACGCCTCCCACGATCACGCGTCCCGGCTCTCCGCAAGCATGCGCGTCGACGGCCGTGATCATCCGCGAGAGTCTCATCGGTGCGTGTCGACGTACTGCTCGACGAGTACGGCAAGCTCGCGCCGCTCATCCGGGACGAGCGCGCGAAGGGGCCGCCGCACGTCCTCCTCGATCGGAACGCCGCGGCGGCCCAGGACGAACTTGAGCGCCGCGTGGAACGGGAACCGCTGCACCGAGCCACGGAGGCGGCCAAGCTCTGCGCCACCCTCCGCGCTCGGCGCCGCGACGACCCGCGCAACCGCCTCCGGAAAGGCCGCGGCGAGCCCGGACACGGCACCTACGGCACCACCTTCCAGCCCGCGCGGGATCAACGCCTCGGGACCAACGAAGACGTCGAGCCCATCGATCAGATATGGCTCGAAGCGCTCCCACGACGCATCCGAGACCTTGAGCCCGGCCAGGTTGGGCGCCTGCTCGCGGAGCTCCGCGAGCAGGGCGAGCGGAACGGCATAGCCGCTCCGCGCGGCGAACTCGTACACGAAGAACGGCAGCGGAGCGCAGGCTGTCGCGGCGGCTCGAAAGTGCTCGTGCAGGGCGCGGTCGTCCAGCTCGAAGTATGGCGGGCCGATCACGGCAACCCCAGCGGCTCCGGTCTCGGCTGCGTGCGCGGCAAGGGCGACCGTGTCGCTCGTCGTCTGCGCCCCGCAGTGCACGATCACGGAAAGGCGCCCGTCGGCGGCGGACAGGAAGCACTCCGCGACGCGCCGTCGCTCGGCCTGCGAGAGGAGCATTCCCTCCCCCGTGGTGCCGAGAACGAGCATGCCGTCCAGCCCTGACGCCGCGAGAAAATCCACGAGCGGCCCGACCGCGCCCTCGTCGATTCCGGCGCCTTCGGAACGCAGTGGCGTGACTGACGCCGCGAACGTGCCGCGGAGCTCAGCCAAGGGACAGGTCGGCGTGGATGGTCCTGTGGGCGGCGCCGGAGCTCGTCCCAGGCAACGTCATCCGCGCAACAGAGCCCGCAGGAAGAAGAGCGTGTTCGCCGGCCGCTCGGCCAGCCGGCGCATCAGGTAGCGGTACCAGTCGGGGCCATAGGGCGTCGCGACGAGAACGCGGTAGCCCCGGCGGACGAGATCGAGCTGAAGCCGGGGCCGCACTCCGTACAGCAGCTGGAACTGGAAGCGCTCGTGCGGGACGCCTGCGCGCTCGGCGAAGGCGATCCCGTGCTCGATCAGGTGCTCGTCGTGCGTCGCGATCGCCGTGAAGCCGCCTTCTCGCAGCGAGATCTCGAGCAGGCGGACGTAGGCCGCGTCGACGTCTTCCTTCCGGGGATAGGCGAGCTCCGGCGGCTCCAGGTACGCACCTTTGACGAGGCGAAGGTTCGGCGCGAGGTCGAGCAGGGAGCGCAGATCGTCCTCGCTTCGGTAGAGGTACGACTGCAGGACGGTGCCGACGTTCTCGTGCCCGGCCGTGCGGAGGCGGCGGTAGATCCGGAGCGTCGCGTCGACCCAGCGCGACTCCTCCATGTCGATCCGGACGAAGTTGCCGAGCGCGTTCGCGGTGGAGACGAGCTGCTCGACGTTGCGAAAGGCGAGCTCCTCATCGAGCTCGAGCCCGAGCGCGGTCAGCTTCAGCGCCACGTTCGTCGCGAGTGCTTCCGACCGAATCCGCCGCAGCAGCTGCTCGTAGGCTGCAACGGTGCTCCTGGTCGCGCCAGGGCTCGCAAGGTGCTCGCCGAGCAGGGTTGTGTTCGTCACCAGCCCGGCCTTGTTCAGGCTGCGCAGCACCGGCACGGCGGCGTCGAGCGTCTCGCCCGCCACGAAGCGCGCCGCGCCCAGCCGCATGCCGTAGCGCCGCACGAGCCTCTGCATGCCCGGGCTGTCCGCCGCCGCCAGGATGGCACGCCGCAGCCCGGCGTCGACAGCGGACGCCGACCGCCTTCGCAGTGGGGGCGGAGCCGCGGGCCCCAAGCCTTCGGTGCGGCCCTCCAGCTGTGCGAGCTCGGCGTGATCGGTGGCGGAGATCAGGCTCTCACCGACAACCGCTGCTCGATGTCTTCGCGGCCGGCCTGATGTTGGTCAGTCATAGTCCCGAAGGTTATGCACGGACGCTATCTTCCAGCCATCCGCGGCGCGAAGCTGTGGAGCTCGGTTCGGGGCGAATAGCCGATGCTCTTCCTTTCCGAGGCGGAAGTTCGTCGCCTGCTCGACCCGGTCGTCCTGGTCGATGCCCTGGCTGACGCGTTCGTCGAGCTCAGCACCGGTCGAGCGTCGGCTCCGCCACGGATCGCCGCAGCCACTCCGGGCGGGGGCTTCCTCGCCGCCATGCCGGGCTATGTCGACGGAGTCCTGGAGACGAAGCTCGTGACCGTCTTTCCCTCGAACAGCGCGCTGGGAATGCCGACCCACCAGGCGGTGATCGCTCTCTTCGACGCAACCAACGGCTCGCCGCTCGCGCTGCTGGACGGCACGTACATCACGGCGGTTCGTACTGCGGCCGCGTCCGCGCTCGCGACGCGCGTGCTCGCGCGGGCAGACGCGAGGGTGCTCGCCGTTCTCGGCGCCGGCGTTCAGGGCCGCTCGCACCTCGAGTTCGTCTCGCGTGTCCGCCCCTTCGACGAGGTCCGGGTCGCGAGCCGCACGTTCGCACGTGCGGAGGAGCTCGCGCGCGACTTCGGCGCTCAAGCGGTCGAATCGCTGGAGCGCGCGATTCGCGGCTCCGACGTGGTGTGCGCCTGCACGGATGCGTCGGAGCCGGTGCTCCGCAAAGACTGGCTGGCGCCCGGAGCGCACGTCACGTCCGTCGGCGCCGCTCGCGAGGGGCCGGAGCTGGACGAGGCGACGGTGCGCGAGGGGCTGCTCGTCGTCGAGTCGCGGGCCGCCTTTCGACCGTATCCGGCCGGCGCCCACGAGCTGCAAGGGCTCGATCCCGGCAGCGCCGCCGAGCTGGGCGAGGTTCTGGCCGGCGAGCGGCCGGGTCGAGCCTCGGCCGCAGATCTCACCGTCTACAAGTCCATGGGGCATGCGATCGAGGATGCCGTCGCCGCAAGCCTGGTCTACGAGCGGGCGCTCGCCGAGGGAGTCGGGACCGTGCTTTCGCTCTGAAGGGCTGGCCCTACGCTACCTCGCGCAGGCGGCCCGACTCGACCTCGTACACGAAGCCACGCACGTTGTCCTTCTTCGGGATGAATGGACTGGCTTTGATTCGCGCGATCGACTGGCGGACGTCCTCCTCGAGGTCGACGAACGCCTCCGCGGCCCATTCTGGCTTGACGCCGGTCTCGTCCTGGATCTGCCGCCTGAAGTCATCGTCACGGAAGGTGAGCATCCCGCAATCGGTGTGATGGATGAGCATCACCTCTTCCGTGCCGAGCAGGCGCTGCGAGATCGCGAGCGAGCGAATCTCGTCGTCCGTCACCACTCCCCCGGCGTTGCGGATCACGTGGGCGTCGCCCTCGCTCAAGGCGAGCAAGCCATACGGGTTCAGACGCGCGTCCATGCAGGCGACGATTGCGACCCGCCGCCCCGGCGGGAGGGGCAGATCACCCTTGTCGAATCGATCCGCGTACCCCCGTGCATTCTCGACCAGCTCGTCGATGGTCCCCATGCCCCTCCAATCGCTTCAGTTTGGAAAGCGTCGATACTATACGAATGGAAGCATCGGAGCATGCGACGGTCCGTTCGACGGCCGCGTCAATGGCTCGCGGCCAAGCGACCACGGCGTGAGAGCGCGTCAATCGTGACCGCCAACAGAAGGATCGCACCCTGCACGATGTACTTGACGTCCGCCGGCTGGCCGATGAGGTCGAGGCCGTTCGACACGCTACCGATCACGAGTGCCCCGAGGAGCGCGGCCCAGACGTTGCCGCGGCCGCCGAAGAGGCTCGTGCCGCCGATGACGGCGGCGGCGATCGCCTCGAGGAGGAGCGTGCCGCCGCCCGTCTGCGTGCTTGCGGCCGCGCCGCGTGAAACGGCGAGGAGCCCGCCCACCGACGCGAGCGTCGAGCATAGGACGAAGACGTAGATCCGGATGCGGGCCACGTTGATGCCGGCCCGCCGAGCGGCCTCCGCGTTTCCGCCAACGGCATAGATGTAGCGGCCGAACTTCGTGCGGCGGGTGACCCAGTCGAAGAAGACGGCCACCCCCAGGAGGATCACCCCCGCGGTCGGGACACCCTGCGCGCGGTTGAGAACGATGACGATTCCCGCGGAGATCGCCGCAAGTCCCACCGCCCGCGCAAGCACAACGACGACCGGCCTCGCCGGAAGCCCCGCTATTCGACGCCGGGATTCCTCCACGAGATGCGCCACGCCGTAGAGACCGGTGGCGGCGGCGGCGACGCCCCACCCCCAGGCGGCGGGCAGAAAGCTCGTCGCGATCTTCGCGATCGTCGGGTCGAAGACGTTGATCGTCCCGGCGTCGCCGAGAACGTGCAGCTGCACGCCAAGCCACCCGAGCAACCCTGCAAGCGTGACGACGAACGAGGGTACGCCGATCAGCGCGAGCCACGCTCCCTGAAACGCGCCGATCGCAGCCCCAATCAGCAGCATGAGGCCGATCGCCTGCCACCAGGCCCATCCGTGGTCGACGATCATCACGCCGAGAATGGCGGAGCACAGCCCGGCGACGGATCCCACGGAGAGGTCGATCTCGCCCAGGAGGAGCACGAGCACCACCCCGACGGCGATCGTGCCGGAGACGCCGATCTGGAGGACGAGGTTGGAGAGGTTTCGCGCCGTCAGGAAATGCGAGTCCTGGACTTGGAAGTAGGTCCAGATCGCGGCCAGGCCGACGACGACCGGCAGCGGTCCGAGCTCCCCCGCAGCGATCCGTGCACGAGCCGCCGAGACAAGCGTTCGGGCCGCTGCTCCGAGACCGCCGCGCGCAGCGGCGGCAGCAGCCTGCTCGAGCGGGGTCGTCTCCGGGGGGGCCGGAGTCGTCGCCATCTATGCGGCTGCCTTGCGGGCGCCCGTGATAGCGGCAACGACGTCCTCGGGATTGGTCTCGTCGTGCTGGAAGGTCGCCACGCGACGCCCCAGGCGAAGCACGATGATCCGATCCGCCACCTCGAACACGTCGTGCAGGTTGTGTGAGATCACGACGACACCGACGCCCTCGTCACGAAGGCGCTTGATCAGATCGAGCACCTGGCGCGTCTGCGCCACGCCGAGGGCGGCCGTCGGCTCGTCGAGCAGCACGAGCTTCTGGTTCCACATCACCGCGCGCGAGATCGCAACCGATTGGCGCTGACCGCCCGACAGCGAAGCGACGCGCAATCGGACGCTACCTATGGTCGTCACGTTGAGACTCTTCAGCACCTCGAGCGCCCGCTTCTCCATCTCGAGCTCGGAGAGCGGCTCGACGACCAGTGGCACCAGTCTCCTGATTCTCTCCCGACCGAGGAACATGTTCTGGACGACGTCGAGGTTGTCACAGAGCGCGAGATCCTGATAGACGGTCTCGATTCCAAGGCGCGTGGCGTCGTGCGGTGAGTGGAGGTTGACCTCGCGCCCCTCGAAGCAGATGGATCCCGAGTCGGGCTGGTACGTACCGGCGATCGTCTTCACCAGCGTCGACTTGCCCGCGCCGTTGTCGCCGACGAGGGCGACGATCTCGCCGGGAAAGACCTCGAACTCGACCTCAGTGAGAGCCTGAACCGCGCCGAAGCTCTTCGAGATCCCGCGCAACTCGAGGATGGGCTCTCGAGCGTTGGAGACGGGGGCGGCGCCCGGGCGACCGCCCCCGTCCGGATGTTGTGCGTCGGTCAGAGCCGATCCCCTACTTGCATGGACCCTTCTTCGGCATCCTCTTGCAGAGCTGTGACTTCGTCACCGCGCCGTCCTTGATCTCGAGCTGCATGTTATGCAGGTCGATCACCCGTGGCGTCACCTGGGCCCACGGCACCTTCGCCGAGCCGTTGAACTTGGTGTGGCCGGCGAACAGCGACTTCGGCGGCTTCTTGCCCTTGAGAATCGCCGAGGTGATTGTGGCCGCCTTCGACGTCTGCTCCTTCAGCGATCGCCAGACCGTCATCGACTGTTTGCCCTGAATGATCAGCTGCAACGACGCGAGCGTGCCGTCGAGGCCCGTGACCGGCACCTTCCCGGCTAGACCTTGGGCCTGCAGCGCCGCGATGATTCCTCCCGCCATTCCGTCGTTCGCCGAAAGGACGGCGTCGACGTGGTTCGAGTTCTTCGTCAGGATCTGCTCCATCTCCTGCTGCGCCTTCGAGGGATCCCAGAGCGGAGTCCAGACGTTCGCGACCTGCTTACGTTGCCCACTCTTGAACAGCGGGTTCAACACCCCGAGGTAGCCCCGGGCGAAGAGGTGCGCATTGTCGTCGATCGGCGAGCCGTTGATGACTGCGATGCGAGCGCCCTTCTTGGTGTGTGCCTTCATCCACTTTCCTTGCAGGTCGCCGATCCGAACGCCATCGACCGACACGTAGTACGACAGCGGTGCGTTCTTGATCAGACGGTCGTACGCGATCACCGGGACCTTCTGCTTCTTCGCATTGTTCACGATGACGGCGGCACCCTTCTGGTCGATGGCGGTGACGATCAGCACCTTCGCGCCGCGTGCCAGGGCCGCCTCGGCCTGCGATTGCTGCTTCGACGAGTCGTTCAGCGCGTTCTGGATCTCAACCTTCGCCGAGGGGTAGAGCTTCTTCATGGCGGCGATGAAAAACGGCTTGTCCTGGCTCTCCCACCGCGGTGTCACGTTCTCGGGGAGCAAGAACGTAACGAGTGGCGATGCGCTCCGCCTTGTCGTCTTCGCGCCTCCGGAGGCGGCCGCGACGAGCGCGGCGACCGCGACGAAGAGCAAGAGACCCGCGAGCTTCTTCGAGCCGCCGAATCCGAGAATATTCCTCACTTCTCCTCCTTCGTTGTGCCATAAGGGTCGTGACTATAGGAGGTCGCATGGGACGGCTCGGTCGAGACACTGCAGTCATAAACACGTCCAACGTGACGCTGTCCATCGCCCGACCCCGAGAGAGCCACGTACCGACCTTCAGGCAGACCTCCTCCAACTCGCCACCGAGACAGGCGAACCTCTTACCTGCTCGCCGAGACGATCGAAGTTCCCCTCGACCGGATCGGCAAGCGCGGAAATGGTATACGTTCGAACTCTGTTCGAGCTGACCGGCAAGCGCGCGATCGTCACGGGCTCGTCCGAGGGGATTGGGCGCACGAGCGCACTCACCCTGGCCCGCGCCGGTGCAAACGTCGGCGGAATCTACAGAACCGCCGAGGCGAGCGCCGAGGCTGCGGTGAGGCAGATCCGCGCGCTCGGCCGCGACTCGTTCATGGTGGAGGGCGACACGGGAGACCCCGAGCAAGTCGAGGCGCTCTGCAACCGGGCCGTGATCGCCTGGGGCGGCGTGGACATCTGGGTCAACAATGCGGCGCGCCTCATGGTGAAGCCGCTGCTCGATACGACAAACGAGGAGTGGCACGCCCTCCTTGCTGCGAACCTGCACGGGTACTTCTATGGCTGCCGGGTCGCTGGGGCGCAGATGGTCTCCCAGGGGACGGGAGGTCGGATCATCAACGTCACTTCCGTTGCGGATGTCCAGCCAATCGCCGAGCTCGGCGCCTACGTCACGGCGAAAGGCGGGGTCGTCGGCCTTACGAAGGTCCTCGCGCTCGAGCTGGCGCCCCATGGTGTGACGGTGAACGCGATTGCGCCCGGCGCAACGGATACGCCGCTCAACAAGACCGCGTATACACCCGAAGTTCGGCGGAACTATGAACAGCGAATCCCGCTGGGTCGGATCGCGGCGCCGGAGGAGGTGGCCGATGCACTGCTCTTTCTCGCGTCGGATGCATCGCGTTATCTGACCGGGCAGGAGATCATCGTCGATGGGGGCCTGACGATCAATGGCAGCGTGGGTCACGATCGCACCGACCCGGGTTGAGCGCGAAACATGGACCCTCTCGCTCACATTCCCGGCCCCAGCCGCTCGCGAGTCCTCGTCAAAGGGCTCGACCACCCCGAAGGCGTAGCGTGGGATCCGCGGGGTCAGGTCGTCTACGCCGGCGGCGAGGCGGGCCAGATCTACCGCGTGTCGCTCGACGATCCTCGACCGGACGTCGTTGCGCATGCTCCCGACTTCGTGCTCGGAATCGCAGTCGACGGCCTCGGTCGTGTCGTCACTTGCGTCGCCGAAGGCAAGTCGTCCGTCTGCGTGCTCGAGGGCGGCACGGTGCGGACCCTCTTGACCGAGGTGGAAGGTGAGCCGCTCGAGTTTCCGAACTATCCCGCTTTCGGGCCGGATGGGACTCTTTACTTCACCGACTCGGGCTTGTGGGGCGCGCATCGCGGCCGGATCGTGCGAGTTGGCGTCGACGGAATGGCCGAGGTTCTGTCTCGTGCGCTCGACCGGTTCCCCAACGGTTGCGCGGTCACGCCCGACGGTCGCTGGCTGTGGGTGGCTGAATCGCTTGGGCCCACCGTGAGCCGATTCGACCTCCGCGACGGCTCCGGGCCCGAACTGCTCGCGACCCTTCACGGCCACGTGGTAGACGGCCTCGCTCTCACACGCGACGGAGGTTGCCTGATCGCCAACTACCGCCCCGACCGCATCTGGCATCTCGGGAGCGACGGCCGCCTCGAGGTCGTCGCGCAGGACCCGTACGGGACACTCCTCGCCGCACCGACCAACGTCTGCTTCGTCGGCAACGACCTGGGTCGCGTCGTATCGGCGAATCTCGGCCGCTGGCATCTGACCATCCTCGATCTCGGCCTTGTCGGCCTGCCGCTGCACTACCCGGAGCGGTGGGCGGCGGACGCCTTGTAGGGTACCCACCTGTGTCGGGGGAAACGCCGCCCCACAACATCGACGAGCTCGGCGCCGGAGGGTTCGTCTTCGGCTCCTCGACCACAGCAGAGATCACAGTGCCCAGGCGACTCGTGCTCGGCGACGGCTCGATCATGTCGCTGGGCGGTGCATTGCGCGGACTCGGTGTCGCGAGCGGGGCGGTTCTCGTGGTTGCGGACGCCGTCCTTGTGGACCACGGTCTCACCCGCGGCGTCGAAGAGACGCTGCGCATGGCCGGCTACGACGCCGTTCTCTTCGCGCAGAGCGCCGGCGAGCCCGACCTCGCGACCGCGGACGCGGTCGTCTCGGCTGTTCGCGCAGCTTCCTATACCGCTGTCGTCGGATTCGGCGGCGGAAGCGCGATGGATCCCGCCAAGCTGGCGGCAGGTCTCGCCGAGAACGACGGCGCCGTCGAGGAGTACCTGCGCGGGCGGACGATCGAGCGAGAGGCGCTGCCGCTCGCGCTCGTTCCCACCACGGCCGGTACCGGAGCGGAGGCCTCGAAGAACACCATCGTCACGCACGAGAGCCGCAAGTTCGTGATCGGGAGCCCCCTCCTCTGTCCCAGCCTCGCCCTCCTCGACCCCGCACTCACCGTCACCTGCCCCGGGCAGGTGACGGCAGCAAGCGGGATGGACGCACTCGCCCACGCGATCGAGGCCACGCTGTCGCTGTGGGCGAACCCTTTCACGACACTGAACGCACTCGCCGCGGTTCGGACGATTTCCCGGTGGCTGCGACCGGCGTACGAGGATGGCTCGAACGAGGAGGCCCGGCGCGCGATGCTCTACTCCGCCTACCTTGCGGGCCTCAGCATCAACGCATCGACACTGCTCGGTCACACGATGGCGTACACGATCGCGACTCGATCGCATTTGCCGCACGGCGTGACGACGGCGATGAGCCTGCCCTACTGCATCGCGTACAACGCGCCTGCGGCGGCGGAGCGGATACGCATGCTCGCGACCGAGGCTGGCGAGGGTCGAGCATCACTGGCGGGCTGGGTGCGACGGCTCGCCGACGACCTGGGGATGCCCCCCTCACTTCAGCACGTGGGTCTTGGCGAGAACGATCTTCCCGAAATGGTCGAGGAGTGCTTCGAGAAGTATCCCCGACCGAACAATCCGTTTCCGTTCGAGCGTGCGCGCCTTCTGGAGCTCTATGGCTACTTCGTCGAAGGCGATATCGACGGAGCGACTCACGCGATGTTGGCGTGAGCGATCGCTATCCCAGCTTGATCGCGGGCAGGTGGTCAGCCGCCGAGGGCGACGAGTGGTTCGAGGTCCGAAACCCAGCCGACGCGCGAGAGGTGGTGGGCGAGGTACCCGCCATGAACAAGCCCGATGTGGAACGGGCACTGGCAGGCGCGGCAGAGGGATTCCGGCAGTGGCGGGGCACGTCGATCGTGCAACGCGGCGACGTGCTGCGGCGTGCTGCTCTGCTCGTTCGCGACCGCCGCGAGCAGATCGCCCGCGACGTGACCCGCGAGATGGGGAAGCTCATCGCCGAGGCGCGCGGCGAGGTGATGAAGGCGGCCGACTTCCTCGAGTACTACGGCGCCTTGGGGCGGTGGCCCTTGGGTGACCTCCTCCCAGACGCGAGAGCGGGTGCGGAGGCCTGGGCCGTACGCGAGCCTCGCGGCGTCGTCGTGGCGATTACTCCGTGGAATGACCCCGTGATCACGCCGGCCCGGAAGCTGTGCCCAGCGCTCGTCTGCGGGAACAGCGTGATCCTGAAGCCGGCGCCGGAGTCCCCCCTCTCGGCTCTGCATCTGGCCCGAGCGCTCGTGGATGCCGGCCTGCCGGCCGGCGTGCTGAACGTCCTCACCGGGCCAAACGACGCGGTTCCGCAGCAGCTCGTCGAGGCCGCGGGGTTCGACGCGCTCACGTTCACCGGCTCGACGGAGGTCGGGCTCGAGCTCCAGCGTCGGCTCGCGGGAAGGAACATCGCCGTCCAGACGGAGATGGGCGGCAAGAATGCTGCGGTCGTTCTCGCCGACGCGAATCCAGCCCTCGTCGTCGAGGCTCTCGCCGCCGGCGCGTTCGTTCAAGCAGGTCAGCGATGCACCGCAACGAGCAGGGTCCTAGTCGAGGAGGCGCGATACGACGAGCTGGTCGACCGGCTTGTCGAGCATGCGCGCGCCATCCGGGTGGGACCGGGCTTGGATGAGCAGGCCGAGATGGGACCACTGGTGGCAGAGCGTCGCCTGAGCGCGGTGCTTGGTTCCCTCAAGCGTGCGAGTGGAGGCGGCGCCACGATTGCTTATGGAGGCGCGCGCTTGTGCGGTGACGACCTCGAGAATGGCTGGTTCCTCGCGCCGACACTCGTCCGCGACGTGGACGGGACAAGCGAGGTCTGGCAGGAGGAGCTCTTCGCCCCAGTCGTGGCATTGATGCCGGTCGAGTCGGTCGACCGGGCGATCCAAACCGTCAACGAGTCGCGTTACGGGCTCTCGGCATCGATCTTCACCCGCGATCTCGAGGCAGCGCATCAGTTCGCCGACGAAGTCGACGTCGGCTGCGTTGCCGTCAACTTGCCGACTGCGGGCTGGGACGTGCAAATGCCGTTCGGCGGCTTCAAGGACTCCGGCTCGCCCTTCAAGGAGCAGGGATTGAGCGCGCTCGATTTCTACAGCCGCGTCAAGACGGTCGCGATGCGGACGAGGGGGATCTGAGCTTGCAAGTGGAGAAGGTCGAGGCGCGCAGCGTCGTTGTCCCGCTGGAACGGCCGGCACGGATATCGCGTCGTCTTCTCGATCGCCGGCACTACACGCTTACCCGTGTCCAGGGCACAGATGGCGCGGTCGGGATCGGCTTCTGCCTCGGGGGGGCTCCGGTCACCGCTTTCGTCCGAGACGTCATCGCACCGGGGGTAGTCGGCGCGGGCATCCACGAGACGGAAAAGCTCTGGGACGAGCTCTACTACCGGACGATCCTGCTCGGCCGACGCGGGGCTGCAATCCGCGCGCTGTCGACGGTCGACATCGCCCTCTGGGACCTCAAGGCGAAGTTGTTCGACCTCCCGCTAGCCCGGCTACTCGGCGTCTTCCAGGATCCGGTGCCGGCTTACGCGAGCGGTGGCTACTACTTCGGTGACGGCGACATGATCCGCGAGATCGAACGCGAGGTGGCCGGCTGGGCTGAGGCCGGGTTCCGGTCGATGAAGCTGAAGGTCGGCGGCGCGTCTGTGGACGAAGACGTGGAGCGTCTGGCGGCTTTCCGGCGCGTCGCCGGCGACGGTGTGGGCCTGATGCTGGACGCGAACAACGCTTGGCGCGACTGGCGCACCGCACTACGCGCGGTCCGGCGCTTCGAGGAGTTCGACATCGAATGGATCGAGGAGCCACTCTCACCCGATGACGTGGAAGGACATCGCCGGTTGAGCGAGGCCCTTGACATACCCGTGGCGACCGGCGAGATCGAGGCGACGCGATGGGGATTCGGGCACCTGCTACGCGAACGCGCTGCGGATGTCCTTCAGGCGGATGCGGCCGTTGCCGGCGGGATCACCGAGTGGCGAAGAATCGCCGGCGCGGCGGCCACCTTCGACGTGCCGATAGCGCCTCACTGGTTCGCCGACTTGCACGTCCACTGCGTCGCCACCGCTCCGAACGGAATCTGGATCGAGTACTTCACCGATACGAGGATCCTCAATATCATGCAGCTGTTCGAGCAATCGCTCGAAGTTCACGACGGATACGCGGCCGTCCCGAAGGAACCGGGTCTCGGAATCGCCCTCAAGGACTCGGAAGTCGACCGGTTCGCGATTGACGACTGGGCGTAGTTCCCTGGATGCTTCCCCACCGCCTGACCCCCACGCTTGCATATCGCTTCTACCGCGGTGGCGGCCTGCTCGGAACGCTTCGTGGAGGACATCCAAGGCGACGCGTCTACCCCGAGGACTGGATCGGCTCGACCGTCTCCGCGCGAAACCCCGGACGCGACGAGCTCGAGGCTGGACTGTCGTCGCGCAACTTGCGCGCGACCTCGCCCCCGCTCACGCCACGCGCCCACCTGAGCACGCTCCGCCTTCGATAGGCTCGTCCCGCCTGCGCACGGAGAGGGCGCGCAACCCGAGCAGGGCGGCGAGAGCCACCTCCTCGGCAGTCGCCGAGGAGATGCAGCCGCTCTCACCGCCGCAATGAAGCTTGCTCAGGGCGGCGCGTGGTGTCAACGTGTCAGAGGATCGCCGAGCAAAGGATCGACCGTCGGAGAAATGATCTCCTATAGGTCCTCATCTCCGACGAAAGGAGCAGCCAGGTGACCGACATGGCGACCGGAGATCCCGACCCAGCACCTGCGGCTGCGAAGGAGCAACTCGAGCGAGCGCTCTTCGAGATCAGGCGCGTCATCGCCGGCCAGGACACGATGCTCGAACGCGTCCTCGTCTGCTTACTCGCCCAGGGCCACCTGCTGATCGAAGGCGTGCCGGGT
>JBBRYW010000090.1:0-13508 GCA_038237235.1 Gaiellales bacterium | reverse complement strand
CTCGTGGCCGAGGTCGCCGCGGCGGCGGCACCTGTCGCGCTGCAGGCCGCAGGCGGGATCCGCACGCTCGCCGATGCGAAGGCCGTGCTCGCGGCCGGCGCTGCCCGCGTCGTGGTCGGCACGGCGGCATTCAGGGGCAACGGGCTCGAGGAGCTGAGCACTGCGCTCGGGGACCGGCTCGTGATCGCGATCGATGTGCGAGCCGGCCGCGTCGCCGTCGAGGGCTGGGAGCGCTCACTTGCCCTCACGCCGGAGGACGCCGCGTGCCGCTGCGCGGCGGCCGGTGTCGTCCGGCTCCTCTGCACCGCGGTCGAGCGCGACGGTATGCGCGACGGCCCCGACCTCGCGCTGCTCGAGTGTGTGGTCGCGTGCTCCGGCCTCCCCGTCCTCGCCGCGGGTGGCATCGGCAGCGAGGGCGATCTCGACCGGCTCGGCGCGATCGGCGTCGAGGGCGCGATCGTCGGGCGCGCGCTGCTCGATGGGTCGCTGCCGGAAGCGGCAATGTGCGCGTGACGATTTCGGCTGGTCAGCCCTGCCTCAGGGCCGCCCCTGCCGCCCAGTACCCGACGAGGCGACGCTCGATGCGGTGTCCTACCTGGGCCGCAGGTTGCGGGGCCGGTCGTTGCTGCTCGTGCTGGCGTGGCGCACCGAGGGGGTGCCGCCCGGACACCGGCTCCGCCGGCCGGCAGTGGATCTGTCGCGCGAAAGCAGGGCGGCGATCGTCAGCCCCGCCCGCCTGGACGAGGGCGAGGTGGCGGAGCTCATGCGGGCTGCGGGCCCGAGCGGGGCGGCGCGGGACCTCGAGCGGCGCGTCTACCTGGAAAGCGAGGGCCTGCCGCTGTTCGTGGCGGAGTACCTAGCCGCGCTCCGGGCGGGAGGCGCAGCGCAGGAGGAGGCGCTGCCCGGCGAGGTTCGGAGCCTCCTCATGGCGCGACTTGGGACGCTCGGCGCCGTGGCACGCCAGGTGCTGGACGCCGCCGCGGTCGTGGGCAGATCCTTCGAGCTGGAAACGGTGCGGCGGGCGAGCGGGCGAAGCGACGACGAGGCCGTCGGCGCGCTCGAGGAGCTGATCGCGCAGGGAATCGTGCGTGAGTTGCCGGAGCCGAGCCGGTGTACGACTTCTCGCACGAGAAGCTTCGCATGCTCGTCTACGAGGAGACGAGTCTCGCTCGGCGACGCCTCCTGCACGGACGTGTCGCGGGCGCGCTGGAGAGAGAGCTCGCGCCCCGAGAGCGCGGCTCTCGTAGCGTTTCACCTCCGCTTGGCAGGAGACCAGACGGGCGCGGCGCGCCAGCACCACCTCGCCGCGGAGTACGCCGCCTCCCTTCACGCCCACGCGGACGCGCTGGAGCACCTCGATGCGGCGCTCGCCCTGGGCTACCCGAACCCCGCCGCGGTGCACGAGCGGATCGGCGACCTGCGTATCCTGGCGGGCGACTACGGCGGCGCGCTCACCGCCTACGAGAGCGCGGCCGCCCTGTGCGAGCCCCACCGGCTGGCCGCGATCGAGCACCGGGTGGGCGACGTTCGTCAGCGCCGCGGCGAGTGGGAGCGAGCCGAGAGGCGCTTCCTCGCCGCTCTCGGCGCGGCTGCTGTCGAAGAGCGCGGGCTACGGGCGCGCATCCAGGCCGACCTGGCTCTCACGTTGCACCACGCCGGCCGGCCGCAGCGGGCCGCGGCGGTTGCCCGTGACGCCCTGGCGCTGGCCGAGGAGGCCGGCGACCGCCGCGCCGAGGCTCAGGCCCACAACGTGCTCGGGGTGCTGGCGAGGAGCGACGGCGAGCTGGACGCGGCGTCGGCTCGTCTCGAGCGCAGCCTGGAGCTGGCGCACGAGCTCGGCGACGAGCCGGCGCAGGCGGCCGCGCTCAACAATCGTGCGCTGGTCTGCCGCCAGGCGGGCCAGCTCGACGAGGCGCTCGAGCTCACCGAGGCCGCGCTCGCCCTGTCCGCCGCCCACGGCGACCGCCACCGCGAGGCGGCGCTCGAGAACAACCTCGCGGACCTGCACCACGCGATCGGGCACGGCGAGGAGGCCATGAAGCACCTGAAGCGAGCGGTGACCATCTTCTCGGAGGTGGGGGTCGACGAGGCCACTCGCCTGCCGGAGATCTGGAAGCTGATCAGTTGGTGACCCAACGTGCGGCGGTTCCTGCAGGGGAGCTGTTCCGACGCCCGTGCGGTACATCGCGGCTTCAGCGAGAGCCGTGGCGGCGCCTGGCTCGAGACCGGCGTCGTGCGGACAAGCATGGCCCCCCAGCCGCAGGATGGGGGGCGATGTCTGTATCTCCAAGGAGCGGGCTGGCCCCGCCGTACAGGGTCATCTCGCCGGCGCCCGGGTTTTGCGAGAAGCTCACCGGCGCCTTGACGTGACCCTACGCGCCCGAACGTAAGGTGTCAAGAAATACCTGCAAATGCTTACAAAAGTGAAGTAGGCGTGTGAAGTGAATCCGATGCTGGGCAGGTTGACTAAAGCAGCTCGCCAAGAACTCACCTTCGAACCCGCAGCCGTATTAGTCTCCCGCGCGCAAGAGACTCGCTGCCTTTTCAGGCTCGAGGAGCCGGCTCGACCGCCTGCGGAGGCCTTCCGCGTCCCCGTCGCACAGCTTCACGCCGCCCGCCGCTCGCGTAGGCATTCTTCATCAGGATGAGATGGTGGATGCTCGCAATCTCGCTCGTCGCTGTGCTGGCCCTCGGAGCGGCTGCCGGCCTGTACGCCTTCGACCGCTCTCAACGTGATCGATTCCCACAGGGGGTGCGGGTAGGGCACCTGAGTATCGGCGGCCTGCACCTCGACGCGGCGCGTGCGCGGCTCAAGCGCCGGCTCGTCCGCCGGATCGATCGCCCCGTGGTCGTCCATGCGGGTTCCCGGGTCTTTCGGCTCACGCCTCGCCAGGCGTCCCTGCGCGTCAACGTCGACGGCCTGCTGAAGGAGGCGATGCACCGTAGCCGCCCGGCCTTCTTTGCCCGGCGGCTGGTCGACGAAGTACGGCACACCCGCGCCCACACGCAGATTCCGCTGCGAGTGAGCTACTCGCGGCAGGCGGTCGACACGTTCGTGCAGGCGATCGGCAGGGCGCTGGCCAAGCCGAGCGCCGACGCGTCCGTGACCCCTTCGGTGGACGGCCTGCGGCTCGGCAGCTCGCGCGAGGGTGTGGCCGTCCGCTCGGTGGCGCTTCGCTACCGCGTCGCTCAAGCGCTGGTGCACCCCTTTGCCCGTCATCGGGTCGTCGCGCCCATGCGCGCCGTCGAGCCGAAGCTCACGCTCGCTGCCTTGCGGGCGAAGTACCCCGCTTACATCGTCGTTGATCGCTCGCACTTCCGGCTCATGCTCTTTCGCCACCTGCAGCTCGTGCACACCTACACGATCGCGGTGGGTCGGGCGGGGCTCGAGACCCCGGCCGGGCTCTATGACGTGCAGTGGAAGCAGGTCGACCCTCCCTGGATCGTGCCCAACAGCCCGTGGGCGGGTGCCCTCGCGGGGAAGACGATTCCTCCGGGGCCCCAGGATCCCATCAAGGCCCGCTGGCTCGCCTTCAACGGCGGAGCCGGCATCCACGGCACCGACGAGATCTCGTCACTCGGGACCAACGCCTCGCATGGCTGCATCCGCATGGCGATCCCGGACGTGATCCAGTTGTACGACCTCGCCCCGGTGCACTCGCCGGTCTATGTCGCGTGAGGAGGGGGACCGCTCGGGGCGAGCAGCCAGAGCAGACATGTAGCTGCTCCCCTTTCTCGGAGCTGCGCTGAGGCGTATAAACGTCGGTTCAGGTCGAATCGAAGGAGGGCGAGTCCATGGCAACCGCTGTCGAGCAACCCACGGTCGACGCGATCCGCCGCCGCTCTGAGGAGCGCGGCGTCGAGTTCTACTTCGCGCAGTTCGTCGACATGTACGCCCGGCCGAGCGCCAAGCTCGTTCCGGCGGCAAATCTCGACGACCTTCTCTCTGACGGCGCCGGCTTTGCGGGCTTCGCCGCGGGCGAGCTCGGCCAGCTTCCGAGTGATCCCGACATCGCGGCGATGCCCGATCTCTCGAGCTACACGCCGGTGCCCTGGGAGCCCAGCCTCGCGCGCTTCGCCTGCGACGTGACGGTCGAGGGCGAGGAGTGGCCCTACGACCCGCGCACCATCCTGCGCCGCCAGCTCCAGAAGGCACGCACCGCGGGCTACGAGTTCATGATGGGGATCGAGCTCGAGTACTTTCTCCTCCGCGGCGACGAGAGCGGGATCGAGCTCGCCGACCCGCTCGACACGCTCGAGAAGCCCTGCTACGACATGAAGGGGCTGACGCGCAACTACGAGTTCCTGCGCCGCGTCTCGAACTACGTCAACGAGCTCGGCTGGGGGAACTACGCGAACGACCACGAGGACGCGAACGGACAGTTCGAGCAGAATTTCAACTACGCCGACGGCCTCGCGACCTGCGACCGCGCGATCTTCTTCCGTTACATGGTGCACACGCTCGCGCAGCAGCAGGGCATGCTCGCCACATTTATGCCGAAGCCGTTCAGCCACCTGACTGGCAACGGCTGCCACTTCCACATGTCCCTCTGGGACGGCGACACGAACCTCTTCCTCGACGAGGACGACCCGCGCGGGCTCGGCCTCTCCGAGACGGCGTACCACTTCATCGGCGGGCTCAAGCAGCACGCGCGCGCCTACATCGCCGTGACGGCGCCGACGGTCAACTCGTACAAGCGCCTGCGCGTCGGCGCACCGACGAGCGGCGCCACCTGGTCGCCGGTCTACGTCAGCTACGGCTACAACAATCGAACGCAGATGCTGCGGATCCCCGGTCCGGGGCGCGTCGAGGACCGGACGATCGACGGCTCGTGCAACCCCTACCTCGCGGCGACCGTCGTGCTCGCGGCCGGCCTCGACGGGATCGAGCAGAAGCTCGACCCGGGCGACCCGAATGTCGGCAATCTCTACACCGTGCCCGAGGATGAGCTGACCCGACGCGGGATCGAGCTTCTGCCAGCGAACCTGCTCGACGCGACGCGGGAGCTCGAGCGCAACGACGTGATCCGCGCCGCGCTCGGCCGAGGCCGGGACGAGGATTACGTCGACTACTTCATCCGCGTGAAGCGGGACGAGTGGACGCGCTACCACGAGCAGGTCACGCCCTGGGAGATCAAGGAGTACCTGACCCGCTTCTAGACTTCGCCGCTCCAAAGCGGGGAGGAGGAAGGGCCAACCATGTGCGGGATCGTCGGTCTGTTCTGCAAGTCGGCCGAGCTCGAGAGAAGCCTCGGCTTCTATCTCGGCGACATGCTCGTGCAGATGGGCGACCGCGGCCCTGACAGCGCGGGCGTCGCCGTCTACCGCGACTCGGCTCCGGCCGGATCGAGCAAGCTGACGCTGTACTCGACCGATCCGCAGCTCGACTGGGGTGGGCTCTGCAAGGACCTCGTGGAGGTCTTCGGCGATGCGCACGAGTCGAGCGTTCGCGCGCGGCACGCCGTGATCGTGGTCGACGCGGAGGCCGAGGAGGCCGAGGCGTGGATCAGGCGCCAACGGCCGGACCTGAGCGTGATGAGCGCCGGGAAGGTAATCGAGATCTACAAGGAGGTTGGACGACCCGAGGCGTTCGCGCGCGACTTCCGACTCGAGGAGCTCCAGGGAACCCACGCGCTCGGTCACACGCGCATGGCGACGGAGAGCCGCGTGACGACGGAGGGCTCGCACCCGTTCTCGACCGGCCTCGACCTCTGCCTCGTCCACAACGGCTCGCTCTCGAATCACAACCGGCTCCGCGAGGAGCTCCGCCGCGAGGGAATCGGGTTCCAGACCGAGAACGACACCGAGGTGGCCGCCGGCTACCTCGCCTGGCGCCTGCACCAGGGCGCGTCGCTGCACGAGGCGCTCGAGCGCTGCCTCGACGACCTGGACGGCTTCTACACGTTCCTCGTCGGAACGGCTGACGGCTTCGCCGTGCTGCGCGACCCGGTCGCCTGCAAGCCAGCCGTGCTGGCCGAGACCGACCAGTGGGTGGCGATGGCCTCCGAGTACCGGGCGCTCGCCGTGTTGCCGGGCGCCGCCGACGCGCGCATCTGGGAGCCCGAGCCGCGCGTCGTGTATGCGTGGGAGCGGGCGCTCGTCTGATGGCAGTCGCGTCGCGGGCCGCCGGCGTCGAGGTCGTTGACCTCGGGGCGACGCCGCTGCGCGAGCTCAACCGGCGCCTCCATCGGCTCCCGGCTGATGGAGCGGAGCCGCGGCGCTGGCGAGTGCTGAATCCAAACGGTGCTCACGCCGTCGCCTGCGGCCTGGACGCCGACCTGGAGGTCGAGATCCAGGGGCACGTCGGCTACTACTGCGCCGGCATGAACAAGCTCGCGACTGTGCGTCTGCACGGGAACGCAGGGCCCGGTGTAGCCGAGAACATGATGTCCGGGGTCGTGATCGTCGAGGGCAACGCCAGCCAGTCGGCCGGCGCGACCGGCCGGGGCGGGCTCCTCGTCGTCCAGGGTGACGCCGCCGCCCGCTGCGGAATCTCGATGAAGGGGATCGATATCGTCATCCGCGGCTCGATCGGCCACATGAGCGCGTTCATGGCGCAGCGAGGACGCCTCGTCGTCTGCGGCGACGCGGGCGACGCGCTCGGCGACTCGATCTACGAGGCGCACCTGTACGTGCGCGGCAAGGTCGCCGGCCTCGGCGCTGACTGCGTCGAGAAAGAGCTCCAGCCCGGCCATCTCGACGAGCTGCGGTCGCTGCTCGAGCAGGCCGGCTTCGACGACGCCGACCCCGGGGAGTTTCGCCGCTACGGCTCGGCGCGCAACCTCTACAACTTCCAGGTCGACCACGCGGGCGACTATTGACGGAGAGGGCTGCGGAAGGCGGCACCGAGCTGGGCTCGCGCTGGCAGCCTGGGCTGCGCGAGTCCGCCCTCTTCGACCGGAACGTGATCGCTGAGATCCAGCGCGCCGCACGCGAGGGGATCTATGCGATCCGTGGCTTCGGCGCCAAACGCCGTCTGCCTCATTTCGACGACCTGCTCCTGCTCGGAGCAAGCATGTCGCGCTATCCGCTGGAGGGCTATCGCGAGCGCTGCGGCACTGACGTCGTCCTCGGAACGCGCTTCGCAACGAAGCCGCTGAAGCTGAAGATCCCGGTGACGATCGCGGGCATGAGCTTCGGCGCCCTGTCGGCGCCGGCGAAGGAAGCACTCGGCCGCGGCGCGACCGAGGTCGGAACCTCGACGACTACGGGAGACGGCGGGATGACGGGCGAGGAGCGCGAGCACTCGGAGACGCTCGTCTACCAGCTGCTGCCGTCGCGCTACGGGATGAACCCGGATGACCTGCGGCGAGCCGACGCGATCGAGGTCGTGGTCGGCCAGGGCGCGAAGCCGGGTGGCGGGGGGATGCTTCTCGGCCACAAGATCTCCGACCGTGTCGCCGCGATGCGCGACCTGCCGGTCGGGATCGACCAGCGCAGCGCCTGCCGGCATCCCGACTGGACCGGCCCCGACGACCTCGAGATCAAGATCCACGAGTTGCGCGAGATCACGGACTGGGAGAAGCCGGTCTTCGTCAAGATCGGCGCGACTCGGACGCACTACGACGTTCAGCTCGCGGTGAAGGCAGGCGCCGACGTGATCGTCCTCGACGGGATGCAGGGAGGCACCGCGGCGACGCAGGACGTCTTCATCGAGCACGTGGGCATCCCGACGCTGCCGGCCACGCGGATCGCAGTGGACGCGCTGCAGGAGCTGCGGATGCATCGGCAGGTGCAGCTGATCGTCTCGGGCGGGATCCGCAGCGGCGCCGATGTGGCAAAGGCGCTCGCGCTCGGCGCCGACGCGGTCTCGATCGGCACGGCGGCACTGATCGCGCTGGGCGACAACAGCCCGGAGTACGAGGAGGAGTACCGCCGGCTCGGCAGCTCGGCCGGCTTCTACGACGGCTGGCAGGCCGGCCGCGATCCCGCCGGCATCTCCACCCAGGAGGACGAGCTCGCGGCGCGGCTCGACCCGCTCGTCGGTGGACGGAGGATCGCCAACTACCTTCGCGTGCTCACGCTCGAGGCACAGACGCTCGCGCGTGCCTGCGGCAAGTCGCACGTCCACAACCTCGAGGCGGAAGACCTGGTGGCGCTGACGATCGAGGCTGCCGCGATGGCCCGCGTGCCGCTCGCCGGAACGGACTGGATCCCCGGAGCCCGCCCGGGGTAGCGCTATCCCACGCCCGGGGGCACGTAGATGCCCAGGCGCTTCTGCGCCTGCGCGACGGCGCGGAACGCCTCCCGGAGCTCCTGGCGCGCGAGCGGCGGCAGCTCGCCGGGATCGATCAGGTTGTCAGGCTCCTCTCCCGCCTCGATGCAGGCGGCGTGGTGTTGGAGCCGAACGCGCGCCACGATCGCGAAAGCTTCGCGTAGTGCGGCCGCCGACTCCGCCTCCAGGGCCCCGCTCTCCTCGGCAGCGACCAGCCGGTCGAGCGTCGCCGAGATCGTGATTCCGTTGGCGAGCGCGTAGAAGCGGGCGAGGTTCGCGATCGGGATGGCGCCACCGCGCTTCAGGTCCAGGCGGCCGCCGGCGGCGCCCTGACGCTCCACCACGAGCGCGCCCCGGAAGCCGAGCGGCGGCTTGAAGTCGGTCGCCGTCCGCGCGAGCCTGCGGATGAAGTCCGGGTGGCGGCTCGCGTCCCGCAGCACGGCGACGAGAGGGCCGACGATCTCGAGCCCGCCGCTCGCGTGCCGGAAGTCGAACGCGACCGTCGCCCGGATCAGGTGCGAGCGGTCCGGCAGCTCGTAGACTTCCCGGAAGGCGCGCAGCCACTCGGTCTCCGACATCCGCCAGAGACGGCTGCTCGCCAGCACGTCGTTGGAGTCCGGGCCGAAGCCGCAGCGGGCGAGACCGGCGTTGACGTCGCGGGCGAGCCGCTCGAAGTACGCGTCGACCGCGGCTTCGTCCGACGACTCGGCATACGCGAGCGCGTTGTCCTGATCGGATCCGAGCGTGAACTCGCGCCGGGCGGCGCTGCCGAGCGCGAGCCACGCCCACGCGACCGGAGCCGGCCCGTGCCGCCAGATCGCGAAGTCGATGAGCCGGGTCGTGAACGTGTCGACCTGCAGGGAGAGGACGCGTCCGACCGTGACGGGCGAGACGCCCGCGTCGAGCAGCGCCAGAAAGAGCCGCCGCAAGCGCGCCGAGGCTTCGACGAGCTGGTCCTCGTCGCGCGCGCCGAGCACGGCATGGCGCAGCGCGAACGGGCTGCTCATCTCGAGGTTCATGAGATCGGCGGCCGAGAGGAGGCCGAGCACGTTGCGGCGCGCATCCGCGACGACGACGTGATCGAGGCCGCCGTCGAGCATGTCCACCACCGCGTCGATGACGAGCTGGTCGGGCGGGACGGTGTGCACGGGCGCCCTGATCACCGTCGAGACCGGCGCAGCCACGCCAACGTCGCCGGCGACGACCTTGCTGCGCAGGTCTGCGTCGGTGACGATTCCGATCCGCTCGCCGTCGCGCACCAGGATCGCCGTGCCCCCGCTCGTCGTGATCTCGCGCGCCGCTTCGCGGATCGGCGTGTCCGGGTCGCAGAACGGCGGCGGCCGGTCAATCAGATCTGCGACGCGCAGCGTGCTGAGCGCCGGCAACGCGTGGACGGTGTGCCCCGTTCGCGTCAGCCGCTCACGCAACGTCATCGCGACGAAGCGCACGCCCTTTGGCCTACCGAGCACGCCGAGTGCCTGTTCCTCCGGAATCAGGTAGCAGACCGCATTCTCGTGCGCGCGGACGGTGAAGCTCGGCGCCATCCCGGTCAGGAGCGACGGGTGCCCGAAACTCTCTCCCGGCTCCAGGATGTCGATCACCTCGTCTTCGTGCACGAGCTCCATCGAGCCGTCGCGGACGACGTAGAGGTGCGACGCCGGCCGGCCGTCCTCGACGAGCACACTTTCGCCGGCGCGGTAGCGGCGTACCTCCGCCGATCGCGCCAGGTCCTCGAGATCCGTGCGCTGGAGGCCCTCGAACGGTCGAAAACGCTGGAGGAAGTCGGCGATCTTCGTCACGAGCGAACCTCTTGTAGCTCATGCGGGGCGGACGCCAGGCATTGCCGGCGCCAGTTCGGGCGATCCCGGACGCATAGCGTGCCGTCATGGGCCCAAATTCTGCCGCTTTTCGGTTTGCATTGATCCGGGCGATCTGTCAGATTCCCGGCGTTGGCAGCGGCGACCGAAGAGGAGGGTTGATGGCTCCGGCGAGCGAAGCTCCAGATTTCGTTTCGGCATCGGGGAGAGAGGCTCGATGAGTAGCGGCCACGAAGAGCTCGATTACGCCGGCGGCGGCCTCAGCCAGGAGACGAACTGGTGGGGCGCGTTCGTGATCGGCCTCGCCGGCACGATCCTGGTCACGGGAATCGCGCCGGTGATGGTGACCACGCTCGGCGCGTCGTCGATCCCGGTGATCATCTTCATCACGATCACCGGCTACCTGCTCTGCCTCATCCTGGCCGAGCTCTCGGCGATGATGCCGGAGCGGACGGGCGGCTCGCCGTCCTACGCGTACCCGGCCTTCCGCGAGCGCTGGCCGCGGGCGGCGAAGCACATCAACGGCGTCACCGCCTGGGCCTACTGGCTCGGCTGGTTCCCCGTCGCGCCGCTGAACATGATCCTGGCCTCGTTCTACCTGGCCGATCGCTTCCATCTCAACACGACCTCGGGCTTCACCCCGATCCACACCTTCATCGCCTGGTGGACGGTGGCGATCTCGATCGTCGGGATCTTGCTCTTCTTCATCCCGGCCTACCTCGGCATCCGTTTCGGCACCGTCTTCGCGACCGTGCTGGCAATGCTCTCGATGATCCCGCTGACGTTCATCGCAATCGCGTGGATCTTCCACCCGTCGGTCGCGCACTGGGGCGAGCTCTCCGGTTTTCATCAGCTCGACGGCACCAGCTTCTTCTCGGGCCTGGGCGGGCACGGCTGGCTGACGGTCTACATCGCGTACGCGTTCCTGTTGACGTGGAACGTCATTGCGATGGAGGCCGCGGCGTGCTACATCGGGGAGACGAGGAACCCCGACCGCGACGCGAAGATCGCGATGAACCTCGAGGGTGGTTACGGCCTGTTCATCTACACGCTGATCCCGATCGCGTTCGTGATCGTGCTCGGCGCGAAGGCGCTCTCCGACGCGAGCTTCGTCGACCCGAAGACGATCTTCGTCACCTTCGCCGGCAAGGTCTTCTCCACCGGCGGCAATGTCCTCAACTGGCTCGTGGCGCTGATGCTGATCGTGGCGCTCGCGCTCTCTGCCTTGAACGCGATCATGGGCTGCGCGCGCTCTCTGCACCAGATGTCCGTGGACGGGCAGTTCCCGCGCTGGTTCCAGAAGATCAACAAGCACGGCGTCCCCGACCGGGCGATGTTCTTCAACGTGCTCTGCTCGCTCGTGCTCGTGCTCGCCGGCGGCGCGGTGGAGATCTACACGTTCTCGAATGTCGGCTACACGTTCTCGTTCCTGCCCGTGCTGGTCGGCTACTACCTGCTGCGAAAGTACAAGCCGAATGCGAGGCGGCCGTTCAAGCTGCCCGAGTTCATGAAGTACGTCGCGCTCGCGATGGCCGTGCTCTACGCAGTGATCTGGCTCTACGGGGGGATCTACTACGCGAAGATCGGCAACACGCTCGTCTACTACCTGATCGGCTGGGGCGTGCTGCTCTCGTACCTGCCGCTCTACTGGTACCGCGTCAAGGTCGAGGACCCTCGCAAAAGCGGGCCGATTCCGGAGACCGAGCCGCCGGGTCTCGTCATGCCTGGCCCGCAAACCTAGAGACGACCCGTCGGGGCGCCGGCTCGGTCTGGCGCCCCGATGTCCCCTCGGGCATGACCGAGCCGCCGGATTCCGCGACGCTCACGATCGGCAGGATCCTGGTCGCATCGGAAGGGCGTCAGATCCCGGCGCGTGTGGTCGAGCTCGCGGCGCGGCTCGCGAAGCCGGCGCGGGCACCCGTGCACGTCTTCTCGGTCGCCCGCGTCTGGGGTACGAGCCTCGGGCTGCCGAACCCCGGCCTGCTCCCGTCCAAGGGAGACTGGGAGGAGCAGCGCCGCCTCGTCGCGAAAGCGGTGAACGAGCTCCAGCAGCGGGGGCTCGAGGCGCAGGGGCATGTGCTCGCGACCCGAAAGGCGGCAAAGCGGATCGTCGGCGAGGCTGAGCGCCTCGGGTGCGACGTGATCGTGATGGCGGCGGACGCTCCGCGCAACCGGCTCCTCGCCGACCTGATGTGGTCACAGGAGCCCTACCGCGTACGGCGGCGCGCCAGGATCCCGGTCTATCTCGTCACGCCGGAATAGCGGCCCGCGAGCCGCGCAAGGCTACGCTGCGAGAGCGTGCCGTTTGACGGGAACTCCGAAAGATGAGTGCAGCTTTCCTCGTTCTCTCCGCGTTCCTCGCGAGCGCGGTCGAGATGGTGGAGGCCCTGACCATCGTGCTCGCCTCCGGGCTGACGCGCGGCTGGCGCGCCTCCCTGATCGGGGTCGGTGCGGCGACGCTCGTCCTCGCCACGGTGATCGCGGCGCTCGGCCCGGCGCTTACCCTCGTGCCGATCGACGCCCTTCGGCTCGTCGTCGGCGCTCTGCTGCTCGTCTTCGGTCTCCAGTGGTTGCGAAAGGCGATTCTCCGCGCCGGCGGATACAAGGCCCTCCACGACGAGGAGGAGACGTTCGCGCGGGAGCTCGAGCAAGCGCGATCGGCCGGGTCCAGCCAGCGCGCAGGCCTCGACTGGTACGGGTTTACGCTCTCGTTCAAGGGTGTCTTCTTGGAGGGGCTCGAGGTGGCTTTCATCGTGCTGACCTTCGGCAGCACGCAGGGCAGCATCCCGCTCGCCGCGGTTGGCGCGGGGGCCGCGGTCGTACTCGTCGGGGGCGTTGGTCTCGTCGCGCGCGCGCCGCTCGCGCGTGTACCTGAGAACACGATGAAGTTCGCGGTCGGCGTCATGCTGACGACGTTCGGGATCTTCTGGTCAGCCGAAGGCGCCGGCGCGCAGTGGCCGGGCGATGACGCCTCGTTGCCGTTCGTGCTCGCCTTCGTCGTCCTCTCGGCCTTCGGGCTCGTGCGGCTTCTTCGGCGGCGCCGGCTGACTCTTTCCGTGGTCGGCGTGGAGACGTGAGCAAGCTCGCCGCTTTCGGCCGCTTCTGGTGGGATTTCGTGATCGGCGACGACTGGCGCGTGGCCGTAGGCGTCGGCCTCGCGATCGGCGCCACTGCCCTGGTCGCGGCGGTGGGCCTTGCGGCGTGGTGGCTTCTTCCGCCCGCTGTCGTGGTGGCTCTATACCTCTCGGTACGACGAGCCGGGTCGGCCGGCTGAGCTCTTTCCGCCAGGGGGTGGAAACCGCTTCCTCGGCGCCAAGAACAACCTGCGAAAGCGGTACGATGTCGCCGCTCGCGCGATGAGGCTCGCGCCCAACCGCCCTCCGGGGCTGATGGCCTCTACGGAACGTCAAGTGAGACGCGAAGTGGAGGTAGGACGTGAGCCCGATCCAGCTTGCCGCAGTTCTCGCCGCCGTAGT
>JBBRYW010000089.1:0-13705 GCA_038237235.1 Gaiellales bacterium | reverse complement strand
TGCCCGCGCCCAGGCCGGCGCCGTGCGAGAAACGATCAGCCGGCACCGCGGAGCCCCGCACGCGAGCAGGAACGCTCGGCGAGAGCCGAAAGCGACCCCGGAGCGGCTCTTCAGCCCCTTACCGCAGGATCCGGGTAGCTAAACGGGAGTTTTCGGCCTTGAGGTAGGTGATTCCCGTTCTGGGAGTGGGCTCGAGCGTGCGCGGGCTGTCTCGTTCTGGCTACACGCGGTTCGGGTTGACCTCGAGCAGCTCGAGGGCACGTTGCTGGAGCGGGTTCGCGTCGGTGAGCTGATCGAAGCTGGCCTGGGAGCTGCGCAGGCGGACGCGGTTGCGGCAGAGGGCGCCGAGCGTGTCGAGCAGGTCGCGGAAGCTGGAGACGGGCAGGCCGTCTTCGGTGCGCTTTGTCGCTGCCTTGCGCTTGGCGGCGGCGGAGCGCTTCGCGGGCGCGACCGGGTCGGTAGGGGCGACCGGGCTATCGTCTTTGACGAGCAGCTCGGCGAGGCGCTCTGCGAGCTCGAAGCGGACGGCGTGCCTCAAAAACTTCCGGCTAGGGCGGCGCAGGGGGGCCAGTCGCGAGGTTGTCGCGCAGGCGCGCGTCCACCGACCAGCGGCCGGCCCCGGACCAGGCGAGAAACAGCATCACGACGAGGAGCGCCGGAGCGAGGCCGAGGTTGATCGCACCGCCCTCGACCCGACCGGCGGTGGCGATCGCGCCGATCATGTCGCCGGCCAGCATCGCGGCTGCGAACCGCGTCGCGAGGCCGGCGACGAGCAGCAGCCCCAGCGCGAGCTCGAGCACGCCGATCACGGGGGCGAAGAGTTCCGGCGAGGGCAGCCCGTACTTCGCGAAGGAGCGCGTCTCGCGCGCCTGGTTGGTGAACTTGCCGAGCCCGAAGGCGACGAAGATCACCCCGCTCGCAATACGCAGAAGCGCCGCCTGCGTGGCTACACGAGGCCTGTCGGCGACAAGGCGCGTGGCGAGCGTCCGGGCGTGCGTCGATGTCGCGCGGCCCACCACCCCACCATAAACCAAGCCCGCGGCCGGTATGGCAGGAGCGCAACGGTTAAGAAACGTTTCAGGTTGCAAACCTGTCACGTTCAGGATCGAGCGCTCTCGGACCATGGCGTCATCCATGCCGTTTGCCCGCCGTCAGAAGCCGCAGGAGGCGAGCAGATGCCACCGCAGCCGGTGCTGGGTTCATGTGCGCACCCGTGCGCTCACGAGGTTTTGAGATAGTCACTTACTTGCAGTCGCCCTCGCGCTCGTCTCGGTGCCGGAACCGGGCTACTCGCGTTGGAACTCGCCGCCGTTCTGATCGCCGGGTGCCATCAAGGCGGTCCGGCGGGCTCGACCGGTGTTCGAGACTCTCCCGCGCCGGCAACGATCGCCATGAGCACGAGCGCGGCGGCCGCGGCAACGGCGCCCATGACGAACGGCGCGGCCGGGCTGACATGCGACCAGAGCAGTCCGGCGACGACGCTCGCGACGAGGAGCGCGCCCCCGGTCGCCGCCGCGAAGACGCCGTACGCCGCACCGGCCTGCCGGCCGCGCACCTGGTCCGCAACCCAGGCGCGGGCGACGCCTTCGGTCGCCGCGATGTACGCCCCGTAGACCAGGAACAGCGGCCAGACGGCCCAGCTTCCTGGAGCGACGGCGAAGCCGAGGTAGACGAGGGCGAACACGGCAAGTCCCCCGGCGAGCACGCGCGCCCGGGGAACCCGGTCGGAGAGCGTGCCGAGCGGCCAGGAGAGCGAGGCGTAGACGACGTTGTAGGCGGCGTACGCGAGGATGACGAGCGTAAAGCCGAGTCCGAGGTTCCGGGCCCGAAGGAGCAGGAAGACATCGCTCGAGTTGCCGAGCGAGAACACGACCCAGACCGCGAGGACGGCCCAGAACGAGCCGGGCAGCGACGACACGGCGCCGGTCTCCCGCGGCCGCTCGTGCTCGGGCGTCTCCCGCACTCGCCCGAGCAGTAGGAGCGTCAGGAAGCCCGGCACGACGGCGACCCAGAGGACGCCGCGGAGCGACACGCCCGCGGAGAGGAGGGCGACCGCCACGAGCGGACCGCCCACCGCGCCCGCGGTGTCCATCGCCCGGTGGTAGCCGAAGCTGGCGCCGACGAGCTCGGGCGGCGTCGAGTCGCGGATCAGCGCGTCGCGCGGAGCGGTTCGGGCAGCCTTGCCGAGCCGATCTCCCACTCGGGCGCCGAGCACCCAGCCCCAGTGGGGCGCGGCGGCGACGGCGGGGCGGGCCAGAGCAGAGATCCCGTAGCCGGCGAAGACCCAGCGGCGCCGCTTGCCGCCGGCCCTGTCCGAGAGCCACCCGGCGGCTCCGCGCAGTCCCACTGCCACACCCTCGGCGACACCCTCGATCAGGCCGAGAGCGGCGATCGGCGCTCCGAGCGTGACGGTGAGAAAGAGCGGCAGGACCGGGTAGGCGAGCTCGGTCGCGAGGTCGTTGGCGAAGGAGACCCAGCCGAGCGCGCGGACGTTCTCCGGCAGCGCCAGCCGGGCGCGGCGTAGACGGGCTCTCAGAACCAGCCGCGCCGCTTGAACATGAGCGCGAGAGCGACGAGGGCGAGAATCTCCATTCCGATGCCGAGCGCCACGAACGATCCCCAGCCGGAAATGTGCTTGACCATGAAGCCGAAGTTCTGGCCGAAGAAGCCGGTGATGAACGTCAGCGGCATGAAGACCGTCGCGATCACCGTGAGCTGCTTCATCACCGCGTTCAGGCGGTTCGAGACGGTGGAGAGGTAGACGTCCATCGCGCCGGTCAGGAGGTCGCGGTACGTGTCGATCAGGTCGCTGATCCGGATCAGGTGGTCGTAGACGTCGCGGAAGTAGCGCTCGTCGTCACCTTCCATCCCGGGCAGCGAGTCGACTCCGCCCATCATGCTCGCGAACAGGTCCCGCTGAGGCGTCACGGCCTTCCGCATGCCGACGAGGAGCCGTTTCATGGCGAAGATCTCCTGCAGTTGCGCGTCGTTCGCGCGCAGGAAGATCTGGTCCTCGAGCTCGTCGATCCGGTCGTCGAAGTCGGCCAGGATCGGGAAGAAGCTGTCGACGAGGGCGTCCACGATCCGGTACAGAAGTAGCGACGGCTTGTCGATCGGCGCCTTCCTCTTCTTGTAGCGCTCGCGCACCTCCTGGAAGGCGGGGCAGTCGTCGCGGTGAACGGTGATGAGGCAGCGCTCGGAGTAGAAGCAGTGAACCTCGACGAGGCGGTCGTCGTCGGGTGCGGCGCCGTAGACGACGAGGAAGACGAAGTCGTCGTACTCGTCCAGCTTCGGCCGCTGGCCGAACTGCTCCGAGTCCTCGACCGCGAGCGGGTGGTAAGCGAAACGTTCGCGCAGGATGGCGAAGTCGTCGTCGGAGGGCTGGAAGAGGTCGAGCCAGAAGAACTGCCCCTCGTCCAGCAGGCGGTCGACGTTCTCCCGGTCGAAGGTGAGCGGCGTCGAGCCGCGGTGGTCGATCACGTAGCAGGTGCGCGCGGACGCGCGAGGCTGCGGCTCGGCGGTCGTCTCGCTCGCCACGGGCGAGATGCTACGTCTCCGGGTCGATTGTGCGCCGCTTTGCACCGCGGGGAGGCCAATCGCTAGCTGCCCTCGTACGCTCGTTCCCGTGGATCAGCGGACCGGGATCACGGAGGTGGCACTCATCCTCCTCATCCTCGTCAGCGTGGTCATCCTGCTCTTTCGGCCGCACGGCGGCGTGGCCCGACTCCGGGCCGACTGGACCCGGACCCCGGGCGTCGTCAATCCCGACGTGACGCAGCGGACGATCGCGAGCACGATCTGCGCGCACGGGTGGACGCGCACGATCCGTCCGCCCACGAGTTACACCTCCGAGCTCAAGCTGAACCAGATGCGCTCCTACGGCGTCGGCGGCGGCCCCTCCCGCTACCAGGAGGATCATCTGATCAGCCTGGAGCTGGGCGGGCACCCGACGGATCGCCGGAACCTGTGGCCGGAGTCGCGCCCGCGTGCCGACGAGGTCGACGGAATCGAGAACGACCTTCGCTCCCGCGTCTGCTCCGGCGACATGAAGCTGCGGGACGCGCAGTTGAAGATCTCGGAGATCAAGCACTCGGACGGCTGAGACGAGGTCGAGGGCGGGGCTGCGGCGGCGGTGGAGCCGGCGGCGGCTTCGGATTCCGCCCGCCCGAGCGGCCGCGACCCGTGGGTGGCCCCCCGTAGAACCGAAGTCCTGCGCCCAGCAGACGAGCCCGCTCTTCGAGGTGGCGGCGCGCCATGTGGCTCGCTTTCCACTGAGCTGCGCGAGTCAGCGCGCACGAGACCGTGAGCGCCGGCAGATGCAGCCGCTTCCGGTGCTCGTTGACGAGCCGGGCGACCTGCAGCGCCGGCGCAGCGTTCCGGGGCCGGTCAGCCGGCTGCTCGCCCACACGGGCCCACGGCGTCGAGGGTTGCTGCCGCCGGTGCGGCGGCGAGAAGCACCGCCGCGAGCGCGAGCGCGCAGCAGGCGACCCTCACTTCAGTGGACGATCAGGACGTCCCGGCGTGTGTGGCGTGAGACGTCATCGCTCACACTGCCCTCGAAGAGCCGCTCGAGAAATCCGCTCTTCCCGGAACCGACGACGATCAGGTCAGCGGCCCGCTCGTCAGCGAGGGCGACCAGTCGATCCCCCGGGTCGCCGAGGTCCGAGACGAAGGCCACGGTGACGTTCCTGCCGGCGAGCAGGCGGCGCGCGTCGTCGAGGCTCGTCTCCGCATGATCGACCGCGTCCGCCCCCTGGGCGGCGAGCATCTCCGGCCCTGCGCCGGGAAGCGCAGCCTCGAACCCGATGCCTGGAAGCGGGAGCGGGGGTGACGCGACGGCGGCGACGACGAGCGTGGCACCGAGCGCCTCGGCGAGCTCGGCAGCCCGCGTCAGAGCTCTGCGCGCAGGCTCACCGTCGTCGAAGCCGACGAGAATCGTCTTCAGCTGGCCGATGGCTACAGCTTATCCGCGTACTCGCGGTACTCGGGCTTGAGGCTCTGTTCCGTCCCCAGGAATGCGTGCTTCGACATGTCGGCCGAGTAGCGGCTCGCGGGCGGAGTGCGTCCGAGAGCCTCCGCCACGCTCCGGATGTGGTGGGGTCCCGCGCCGCAGCACACTCCCAGGTACGTGACGCCGAGCTCGTGGGCGGCGCGCGCAAAATCCCCCAGCTCGAAGCGGTTGCACACGAAGGGATCGAGGGCGGTGGGGAACGGACGCCCGTCCGGCAGATCGTCGTAGTCAGGATCCCTGAGTGACTGGAACGTGGGCTGCTCCTGGTGCGTCCGGTAAGGAACCGGCAGCGCCGCGACATGGCCGTCGACGGCCGCTCGGATCCGCTCGAGCAGCGGCAGCATCGTCTCGGGGCCGCGAATGCAGTTGAGGCCGACGACATCGGCTCCACGCTCCTCGAGCCGCTTGCACGTGTCCTCTGGTGTCCATCCCTCGCGCGTCACGGGCTCCTGGTGAATGGAGAGCGTGACGACGGCCGGCAAACCTGCCTCCTTGATCGCGTCCAGCGCGATCAGTGCCTCCTCTCCCCACGAGAAGGTCTCGCCGATCACGAAGTCGACGCCTGCCTCGCGCGCCCATCCGATCTGCTCGTCGAACATCGCGCGAACAGCGCGCCGAGACGCGTCGTCGCCCACGAAGACGTTGGTGTTGCAGATGTCGCCCGCGAAGAGCGCGTCACTCTCCTCGGCCACCTCCTTCGCCACGGCGAGGGCGGTCCGGTTCATCTGCTCGAGCTGCCGCTCCTTGCCGATCAGGCGCAGCTTCTCCCGGTGCGCGTAGTAGGTGAACGCCTCGACGACGTCGGACCCCGCGTGCACGAACTCGCGGTGCAACTGGCGGACGAGCTCCGGATGCTCCAGCACGATCTCGGGAACGAACGCGCCTGCCTGAAGGTAGCCGCGCCGCTCGAACTCGAAGAGGTAGCCCTCGGCGCAGATCACCGGCCCTTCAGCAAGGCGATCGAGAAGACCGGGTCGTTTGGCGGCGGCATCTTTCGGCATCGTGCTCCCTTCACCAGCGGTCGAGTTGCTCCATAGACAACTGGAGTTGCACCCTGGGCGCGCGAGTGCGATTATGCGTATTCCGCTCCAAAAAGGCAACGTGGCAACAACGGCCGTCGAGGGAGATCCAGCAGCACGGCGGGTACCGGTCGCCTACCCGCGCGTGCAGAACATGCTCGAACGGGAGCAGATCGTCGTGTTGGACGGCGGGAACGCGACCGAGCTCGACCGCGCACAGGCCGGTGAGCTCGGTACTTCGGACAAGGGGCTCTGGGGGACGGGCGCACTCTACGGCGCTCCGGCGGCCGTCCTCGACGTCCACCGAAGCTATGTCGCGGCCGGCTGCGACGTCATCTCGACGAACACTTGGGCCATCCTGGCCGCGGCGGAGCTGGAGGCCGGGGGCTTCGCGGGCGCGTCCGGAGCGACTCACTGGATGGACGTCGCGCGGCTGGGAGTCGGGCTCGCGCGCCAGGCGGTGGACGAGGGAGGGCGAAGCGAGAGCTGCGCCGTTGCCTTCAGCGTCAACGGCGACGTCGACTCCGAGGAGCGGCTCGCCAGCCTCCACCTGCTCCTTCGCGTGCTCGAGGAGAGCCCGCCGGATCTGGTGTTGATGGAGACGATGTCGCTGATTCGCGACGGCCTCACCTTTCGGGCCGTGGAGGCTGTCCTCCAGACCGGGCTGCCCCTCTGGCTCAGCTTCCGCCGCTGTCGCCACGGCGTGTGCGGCGTGTACGGCCAGCACTGGGGCGGCCCGGAAGGCGACCTCTTCGGGCGTGCGGCCCGGCGCTTCGAGGAGATGGGCGTCTCGGCGCTCCTCGTGAACTGCCTGCCCCCCGAGCACGTGGCGGGAATGCTGCCCTGGCTGCGCGACTTCACCGATCTACCGCTCGGCGCCTATGCCAATCTCGGGTACTTCGGGGAGAGCGGCTGGCGGTTCGACGAGCGCCTAGGCCCCGAGCAGTACGCCGAGCTCGCGCTGCAGTGGCGAGCGGAGGGCGCTCAGATCATCGGCGGCTGCTGCGGGACCTCGCCCGCCCACATCGCGGCACTGCACGAGCGTCTCGCCGGCACCCGACCGGGGCGACCGCGCAGCGAGCCGGTCGTGCGCTCGCTCGTGTCGCCGGCTCGGGTAATCGCCACGGAGCGGCCCTGGACGGACGAGGACGGCAGGCGGCTCTACCCGCTGCCGTTTCCGGAGCTCGGGCTCGATCCGGAGGTCTTCGTGCCCACGCTGGGCAGCCTGCTCGTGTGGAAGCAGCTCGTTCGCAAAAGCGTCGGCGCAGGGCAGCGCTGCCTCGATGTCGGGTGCGGTAGCGGACTGCTCGCGGTGCAGCTGGCGCTGAACGGCGCTGCGCACGTGCACGCGATCGACGTGGAGCGTCGTGCCGTCGGAAACACCCTCGCGAACGCGTTCAGGAACGGCGTCTCGGACCGAGTTAGCGGCGCCGAGGTCGACCTGTACATGTTCGAGCCCGAGGAGCGCTACGACGTCGTCGTGGCGAGCCTGTACCAGATGCCGGTCTCGCCCTTCGAGCGCGCGAGCGGACACCGCCCGCTCGACTACTGGGGCCGCAATCTGGTCGACCACCTGATCGGGTTGCTGCCGCGCCTCCTCCGGGAGGACGGCGTGGCGCTGCTGATGCAGCTCTCCATCCTGGGCCAGCTGCAGACGCAGGAGCTTTTCCGCCGCACAGGTTTGGAGGCGCGCGTGGCGGATTTCGGCTTCTTTTCGTTTACCGAGGCGTTCGAGCGAAACCGTGAGCAGATCGCGCGCGTCGAGCAGCTGTCGGACGCTTACCACCTCTCGCTCGGCAACCAGGACGTGATGGTCGCCTACCTGCTCGAGGTGACCCGTCGGAATGCTCGAGGGGGGTTGCATCCTGGTGCCGAATAGTCGTAAGATAGGCAACAGTGGTTGCTGAGGAGGCAACAAGTCTGCGGCGCGCCCTCGAGATTCTGTTCACGCTGGACGGCGACGCCGGACAGGACGGTGGCCTCGGCGTCACGCGGGTTGCAGCGCTCGTGGGCCGCGACAAGAGCCAGGTCTCCCGCACGCTGAAGGTGCTGGCGTCCTACGGGCTCGCCGAGCGTGATGCGCAGACCCGCGGCTACCGGCTCGGCCCGCGCCTGTTCGCCCTGGCGGGAAGAGCGGCGCGCACGGCGCTGCTCGCCGCCGGCGATCCACTGCTCAGGCGGCTCGTCGGCGAGCTGGGAGAGACGGCGCACCTCTCGCTACTTCAGGGCGCGGAGGTGCTGACCGTGCTCTCGGAATCGCCCAACCGCTCGGTGCAGGCTGCCGACTGGGTAGGCCGAACGGCGCCCGTGTACTGCACCTCGTCGGGCCGAGCACTGCTCTTCGACCACGACCGCGAGGCTCTCGGTGCGCTCATGCGGGGCGTCGAGCTGGACGGCGTGCCCGGCCGCGCGCCGAAGGACCTCGACGACCTGTACGCGCGGATCCAGTCCGCGCGCCGTCTCGGCTTCGCCCTCGTTGAGGAAGAGTTCGAGCCGGGCCTGGTCGCCGTCGCCGCACCCGTGCGCGACTTCAGCGGACGCGTCTCGGCCGCGATCAACGTGTCGGCGCCGCAGTTCCGCTTGGGCGAGGGGATGGAGGCGGCCGGTCAGGCCGTCCGGGCGGCGGCGGACGAGCTCTCGGCCCAGCTTGGCTCGGTCGCGGGCGACGGGGGGACGAGCTAATGCTCCGCCCCGGAAGTGACCGCGCGCACTGGCGGCTGCAAAGCGGCGCGGTGCGGCATCCTCGGTCGGGGCGATCTGCTCGCGTCCGCGCGGTGCACGCCCTGCGCCCCTTGCCCGGCTTGCTTTTCGCGCGCCAGATGCATCACGGACCTTCCGGGACTGAGCACGAATGAAGGGGTTCCTCGACTACCTCGACTATCGCAAGAGCCATATCTTCGACCTTGCGGTCGCGCACGCCAAGCTCGCTCTGACGGCGATCGCACTCGCGACCGCGATCTCGATCCTGCTCGGCCTGCTCGTCTACCGCAGGCCCCGCATCGCGGCGATCGTGCTCGGCGTCCAGGGCTTCTCGCTCACGATCCCGTCGCTCGCGCTGTTCGGTCTGCTGATCCCGATCTTCGGCCTCGGGACGAGGCCCGTCCTCGTCTCCCTCGTGATGTACGCCCTCCTTCCGATCACCAGGAACACCGTTACGGGCCTCCGCGGGGTCGACCCGGCGATCACGGAGTCGGCGCAGGGGATGGGGATGGGGAGGCTGCGGCGGCTGCTCCGGATCGAGCTCCCGATGGCCTGGCCGGTGATCTTGACCGGGATTCGCGTCTCTACCGTGCTCGTGATCGGGATCGCCGCCATCGGCGCGTTCGTCAACGGCCCGGGTCTCGGGAAGGACATCTTCGCCGGCCTCGCGATCGTCGGGACGCCGACAGGCGACGACTGGCACCTCGCCCTCGGCGGAACGCTGGGGATCATCGCGCTCGCGCTCGCGTTCGACGCCTTCTACGTGGTGGTCGAAAAGATCACGACCTCGAGGGGGATCAGGTAGATGCAGACAGGCCCGAAGACGTCCGGCACTTCCGGCGGGGAGGCGATGATCCGCCTCGAGAACCTGACGAAGCGATTCCCCGGCCAGAAGCAGAACGCGGTCGACGACCTCACGATGGAGGTCCCGGAAGGGGAGATCGTCATCCTTGTGGGGCCGTCGGGCTGCGGCAAGACCACTACGCTTCGTCTGATCAACCGCCTGATCGAGCCGACGTCGGGGCGGATCTACCTCGAGGGCCAGGACGTCACCGGAGTCAACCCCGACAAGCTCAGGCGCCGCATGGGCTACGTGATCCAGCAGATCGGCCTGTTCCCGCACATGACGATCGCGGACAACATCGCGACCGTCCCGAAGATGCTCCGCTGGGACCGCAAGCGGACGACCGCGCGGGTCAACGAGCTGCTGGACATGATCGGCATGGATCCCTCCTCCTACGCGAAGCGGTATCCGAAGGAGCTCTCCGGCGGCCAGCGCCAGCGCGTCGGCGTGGCACGGGCCATGGCAGTCGACCCGCCGGTGATCCTGATGGACGAGCCGTTCAGCGCGATCGATCCGATCACGCGGACACGCTTGCAGAACGAGTTCCTCGAGCTCCAGAACGTGATCCGGAAGACCATCGTTTTCGTCACCCACGACATCGACGAGGCGCTCAAGATGGGCGACCGGATCGCGATCCTGGACGTGGGTTCGACGATCGCTCAGTACGACGACCCCGAGACGATCCTCTCCGCCCCCGCGAGCGGCTTCGTCGAGGACTTCATCGGAGCGGGCGCGTCGCTCAAGCGCCTCAACCTCACGAAGCTCTGCGATGTCGAGTTGATCGAGTGGCCGGTGGCTGCCGTCTCCGCCGACCGCGCCGCGATTCGCGAGGCGCTGCTCGCCTCCGACAAGGGATCCGTCCTCCTCGTCGATGCGGAGCGGCGCCCCGAGCGCTGGGTGAACGCGATCGACCTGGAGCGGTCGGACACGCCGCTCTCCGAAGCGGGCCTGGCCGCCGAGCCGAAACTCGAGCAGCAGGCAACCCTCTACGACGCCCTGAACGAGATGCTGACCTCGTTTCAGGGCGCCGCGGCCGTCGTCGACGGCGACGGCGTCTACCTCGGAGTGATCGACATCGAGACGATCGCCGCCGCGATCCGCTCGATGCGCGCCGACGCCCGCCGGCGCTACCGGGGCGAGGAAACCGACGTTCCGACTGAGGAGGGGGTGATCTCATAACGCAGATCCAGTACGAGGCGGTGGTCGGGGGGGCCGCGGCACCGCAGCCCGGTCCAGGAGGAGCGCCTCCGCTGCCGCGTGACCTTGCCGAGAGTGCCGGGCTACCGCGGTGGCTGCGCTATCTCGGGATGCCCGTCTTCCTCGCACTCGCCTGCCTGGCGCTCTACCTCTGGATTCACGGGCAGCAGCTGGACTCGATCGAGCAGCGAACGCTCAACCACGACTTCCTGCAGCAGAAGCTGATCGAGCACGTCAAGCTCGCGGTGGCATCCACCGCGCTCGTGATCTTGATCGCGGCGCCGCTCGGGATCCTGGTCACCCGTCCCTTCGCGAGGTTCCTGACACCGCCGGTGCTGGCGGTCGCGAACATCGGCCAGGCCGTGCCCTCGATCGGGCTGTTGGTGCTCTTCGCGCTCACGATCGGCATCGGCTTCTGGCCAACCGTGTACGCCCTCGTCGCCTACTCCGCACTGCCGGTCCTGCGGAACACGATGGTCGGTCTCCAGCAGGTCGACCGCTCCGTGATCGACGCTGGCCGCGGCATGGGCATGACGAAGCTCCGGACGCTCGTCCGCATCGAGCTTCCGCTGGCGGTTCCGATCATGCTCGCCGGGATGAGGACCGCGCTCATCATCAACGTCGGCACCGCGGCGCTCGGCACGTTCATCAACGCCGGCGGGCTCGGCGACCTGATCACGAACGGGCTTGCGCTCGACCGCGATCCCGTGCTGTACACCGGTGCAATCCTCACCGGCGTCCTGGCGCTCGCGATCGACTGGGTCGCAAGCGTCGCCGAGGACGTGCTGCGGCCAAAGGGGCTCTAGAAATGCACGACCAACTAAGGGGAGGAAACCGAAGATGCGACTGAACAAGAGGCTTCTCGTCGTACCCGTCCTGATCGCGGCTCTGTTGGTTGCGGCCACTACCGGCGGCGCCAAGACGAAGCCGAAGACCCCGCTGCTCTCGCAGTTCAACTTCAAGGGCGCGACGTTCACTGTCGGCTCGAAGAAGTTCACCGAGCAGCTGATCCTCGGGCAGATCACGAAGCAGGCGCTCGAGGCCGCGAAGGCGAAGGTGAACGACCAGACGGACCTCGGCGGCACCTCGACCAACCGCCAGGCGCTCCTCTCCGGGAAGATCGACATGTACTGGGAGTACACCGGCACCGGCTGGATCACGCACCTGAATCACACGAAGCCGGTCGCGGGCAGCAAGGCCCAGTACCAGGCGGTCGCCAAGGAGGATCTGGCGAACGGGGTCAAGTGGCTCACGCCCTCCCCGTTCGACAACACGTATGCGTTCGCAGTCCGGAAGGAGGTGCAGAAGAAGTTCGGCGTCACGAAGATCTCGGACCTCAAGACGCTGATCCGCAAGAACCCGAAGAACGCGACGCTCTGCATCGGAACCGAGTTCTCGACCCGTGATGACGGCCTTCCGGGGGTCGAGAAGAAGTACGGCTTCAAGTTCCCCTCGGACAACCTCGTCAAGGTCGACGAGGGGCTGATCTACAAGCTCGTCGACGAGGGGAAGCAGTGCAACTTCGGCGAGGTGTTCGCGACAGACGGCCGGATACAGGGCCTCGGCCTCGTCGTCATCAAGGACGACAAGGGCTTCTTCCCGGTCTACAACGCGGCGCTGAACGTGCGCATGAGCGTCTACCAGAAGTACCCGAAGCTCGGCGCCATGTTCAAGCTAATCGCGAACAAGCTGTCGACGAAGGCGATGCAGAAGATGAACACCGACCGGGACATCCGGGGCAGGTTCCCGGAGGAGATCGCGCACGACTGGCTGAAGCAGAACAAGTTCATCAAGTAGCCGGCAACTTGGCGAGCTTGCTCGAAGCGGCGCTCACGAACGCGTGAGCGCCGCTTCACGTTCAACCCGCGAGCAATTGTCAAATGTTGTGGATGAGAGAGTGAGGGACATCAGGCGGCGACCCTCTCGTCCGTCGTCGGTGTCTGATCGTTGGTAACCCGCTTGCCGTCCTTGAACGTTGCTCCCTCCAGCACCTCCTTGACCAGCTCGGCGCCGTTGAACGCGCGCAAGCGATCCTGAGCGGCGTCGAGCACCTTGTAGGCCATCGCGAGCGCGGGCGGCCTTCGAGCAGGCGCCCTTGGTCACCCGCGTGCGCAGCTTGACCGTCGCAAAGGCGCTCTCCGGGTTCGTGGTGCGCGGGTGGCGCCAGTGCTCGGCGGGGAGGTCGTAGAACGCGAGCAGTTGCTCGCGGTCCTCGGTCAGCTTCTCCGCGGCCTTGGGCCACTTCGGCTCGAACTCGGCGACGAAGGAGTCGATCGCGCGGCTGGCGTCCGCTCGCGAGGCCGCCTCCATCGCCTCTTGCAGCATCCGCTTGGCCTGCGGCTGCACGCGCCTGGACCGGCGGCGGCCTCGGAAAAAGATCGGGAAAACGCCTAGGTTTCCGCGCTTGCGGGTTTCTTGCGTGAGGGCGTGGGCAATTTGGCGAGTCTGGCGATCGAGCTAGTCTCCCGAGGTGCCCATCCTTTTCGTCGTCACGGAGCATCCGTCGTTCCTGGACGCCTCGAAGGAGGCGCACTTCGAGCGGATCCGTGGCCGGCTCGAGCAAGCGGCCGGAGCCGAAGTGCGGAGCGTTCGCTACTCCGAAGTCGAGACGCTCGAAGGCGCCGACGCCGTTGTGCTCAGCGGCTCGTTCGCGCCGTGGGCGACGCATGACGCCCATGCGCTCGAACGGCTCGGCGACACTGTTCGAGGCTACTCCGGGCCTGTGCTCGGGATCTGCGCCGGGATGCAGCTTCAGGCGATGTTCGCGTCGGGCTCGGTGCGGCGGGCATTCGGACGTCCCGCCGAGGGCTTTCGACATGTTCGCGTGCTCGATGGCGCCGGCCTCTTCGAGGGGCTCGGAGAGCGGATGACCGTCTACGCGCACCATTCGCACGAGGTGGTCGAATGCCCCGCCGGCTTTCGAGCCCTGGCGGC
>JBBRYW010000088.1:0-13780 GCA_038237235.1 Gaiellales bacterium | reverse complement strand
TGCCGCTCGCGGAGATCGCGACGATCGCCGGCTGTCTCGTCCGGGCCTTTCGCGCCGAGAGGTCCGCAGTCCCGCTCGTCCGCTGGGAGAAATCCGCCGAGCGGCCCGTGTAGGTGAGCCGCGCGCTCGCGCTCGCCGCGACGACGCGGTAGACGCTCGTCTTCTTCGGGGGCGCTGCGCCCGTCGCGGCCGGAAGGAGCAGCGCAAGGCCGAGGAGGCAGGCGAGGCGGCGCATCAGAGCGAGGATACCTCCGGTCTCCCGGCTGCGCACCGTATTTACGTTTCTCGTACGCACGCTTACTCGGCCATAATTGTTCCTTATGGATACGCGGCAACTCGCGGCCTTCTGCGCCGTCGTCGAACGGCGGAGCTTCTCGCAGGCGGCGGAACGCCTCGGCGTCACTCAGCCCGCGGTCAGTCTCCAGGTGCGCGCGCTCGAGGAGCGGTTGGGTCAGAGACTGCTCGACCGGTCAGGACGTAAGGTCGAGCTGACCGAGGCCGGCCGCATCCTCTACCGCGGAGCCCAGCGCATGCTGCAGGCCGAGGCACAGGTCGTCTCGGAGCTCGCGCGCGAGGAGACTGGCGAGCTGCACGGGAGGCTCGCCATCGGAGCTTCCACTGGCCCGGGCGCGCATCTCGTCCCCCTTCTGCTCTGCGAGCTCAAGGGGATGCATCCTGCGCTCACGGTCTCGCTCTCGATCTTCGACACTCAGACCGTAATCGACCAGGTGGTGAGCCGCGAGCTCGAGCTCGGCGTGGTCGGCGCGCTCCGGCGCCTGCGCTCGCTCGAGTTCGAGCAGCTCGCACTCGACGAGATCGTGCTCGCCGTACCCCCCGGCCACGCCTTCGCGGGGCGCAGTGTCTCGCTGCAGGAGCTGCTTGGCGAGACACATGTCGTCATGCAGGAGGGCGCGGGGGTGCGCCAGGTGGTCGAGGAGGAGCTCCGGAAGGCGGGCATCCGGCTCCGAGACCTGCCCGGCGGGCTCGAGCTCGGCCTCCAGGAGTCGGTCAAGAGCGCCGTGGCAGCCGGGTACGGCGTTGCCTTCATCTCACGCACCGCGATCGAGGGCGAGCTTGCGGCAGGCGCGATCGCCGTTGCCGGCGTCGAGGGCCTCGAGGCCGCCCGGCCGATCTACGTCGTCCGGGCCGGTGGACGCACCCTCAGCCGCGCGTCCGAGGCGTTCCTCGACTACGCTCGCTCGAGAGCCTTGTGATCGTTCGCTGGGGCCTGGGGGAGCTCCCCGGCGCCGTCGGCGCCGTCGGAGCGAAGCAGCCTCTCGTTGTGACCACGCGGCGGTGGGGGGAGGTCGCGCTCCCTCCGTGGCGACGGTTCGAGGGTGTTCGCCCGCATGCGCCCACCACGACCGTCGACCAGGCCGCCTCGGCCGCGGAGGGGGCCGACGGGCTCGTGGCGCTCGGCGGCGGTAGTGCGATCGACACGGCAAAGGCGGTCTCGGCTCGGATGGGGCTCCCGGTGGTCTCGATTCCGACGACCTACGCGGGAGCCGAGTGGACGCCGTACTTCGGAATGCGTGACGAGGCCGCCCGGGCGAAGGCCGGCGGCTCGGGCGCGCATCTCGCCGCAATCGTGTACGAGCCCCGACTGACACTCGAGCTTCCTGCCTCCGAGACCGCGGGCACGGCCCTGAACGCGCTTGCCCACTGTGCGGAGGCGCTCTACGTACGCGGCCGAAACGATGAGGCGGACCGTCACGCGCTTGCCGGAGCGGCCCTGATCAACGAGTGGCTGCCGCAGGTCCTGGGCGGCGGCGGTGGCGATCTCGACGCCCGGACCCGCCTGCTCGAGGGAGCCTGTGAGGCGGGCGCGGCGCTCGCGGCCTCCGGGCTCGCCCTCGGTCACGCCATGGCGCAGGCGCTCGGCGGTCGCTACGGCCTCCCCCACGGCGCTCTGAACGCCATCTGCCTGCCTGTTGCCCTGCGCTTCAACGAGCACGTCGCAGGCGATGCGATCCGCCGCTTCGGTGAGGCGATGGCTACCGCCGACCCGGCCGGGCGAGTTGAGGAACTGGCGCGCCTCGGCGGCTTTCGGCGCCTGCGCGACCTCGGTGTTCCGGGGGACGAGCTCGACGAGGTGGCCGAGGCGACCGCGGCGCGTGCCGGCGCGAAGGCGAACCCACGATCCGCGACGCCGGACGAGATCGCCGATCTGCTCCATTCGATCTGGTGAGGAGCGCCCCACGGGGCGCTCCGAGCTATTAGAACGCCTGATAACCAGAATTAGCTTGGTACACTCACTGGGCCGTGGTGGAACCGACTGTCTTTGATGTGCTCGTGCTCGGGAGCGGGGCCTCCGGGCTCGCTTCTGCGCTCTCCGCCGAACGCGCGGGGGGGCGCACGGGCCTCGCGACGAAGGGCTCGCTGCAGTCCTGCAACTCCGCGAAGGCGCAGGGCGGCATCCAGGCCGCGTTCGGCGCCGACGACTCACCGGACCAGCACGCCGAGGACGTCTGGCGCAGCTCGCACGAGACCGCCGACCGGCAGCTCGTCGAAATCCTGACCAGCGAGGCACCGCGCGCCATCCACTGGCTCGAGGAGCTCGGCGTCGAGTTCACGCGGGAGAACGGCG
Organism: Gaiellales bacterium; assembly: GCA_038237235.1. GTDB lineage: Bacteria > Actinomycetota > Thermoleophilia > Gaiellales > Gaiellaceae > JBBRYW01. The sequence goes on along the minus strand of JBBRYW010000088.1, from coordinate 11,193 downwards.
GCTACCGGCTCGCGCGGTGCGGCGGCGCGAGTCAGAGGCGGCTGCTGCAGGTTGGCGACCGCACAGGGCACGCGATCACGAAGGCTCTGCGTGAGGCCTACCTTGCCTCCGGTGGCACTGAGCTTCCGCACCACCCGCTGGTCGGGCTTCGCGCAGCCGAGAACGGGTGGATCGCGACGTGCCGGCGGAAGGACGGCAGTGAGGTGGAGCTCGCCGCGGCGACGGTCGTGCTTGCGGCGGGCGGCCGCTGCTACAGCGAGGCGGAGGAGCGCGGCGAGCTGTCCACGAATCACCCCGGTGCGACAGGCGAGGTGACCCGCATCGCGCTCGACCTCGGCGCGGAGGCCCGCGATCTCGATGCACTGCAATACCACCCGAACGGCGGGGCCTGGCCACCGAACATGCAGGGCTATTCGATCCCCGAGACGACGCGCGCCTACGGCGCGACGCTGGTCAACGCGGAGGGCGAGCGCTTCACGGACGAGCTCGGCCCGCGGGATGAGGTCTCGGAGGCGATCTTCACCGAGGTCAGGCAGGGGCGCGGCGTTTCCACCGAGGATGGCCGCCCCGCGGTGCTCCTCGACACCACTCGCATAGGGAGAGACGACGCCGAGATCTCGCTGCCATACATGCTTCGGCGTTACCGAGCCGCAGGCATTGATCCGCTCTCTCAGCCGATCTTCACCTATCCGGTGCTCCACTACCAAAACGGGGGGCTCGTGATCGACGAGCACGGCGAGACCACGCTCGAGGGTTTGTACGCGTGCGGGGAGATCGCGGGCGGGACGCACGGGCGAAACCGCATGATGGGCAACTCCTTGCTCGAGTGCTGCGTCTTCGGGCGCAGGGCCGGGGTCGCCGCCGCCGCGAAGGCGCGCGCATGACCGCGGTTACGACCGACCTCCGGCAGACCGTCGAGGACGCCGCGGCGCACCTCTACGTCTGGGCGCTCAAGGACATTCCGCAGGACCTCCGTGACGCTCTTGCGGAGGCCGCGGAGAGGGAGACCTCCGTCCCGGGCCGGCGGGTCCTCGCGACAATCCTCCGGAACGTCCAGGTTGCGGATGACGTAAAGAACCTCGTCTGCCAGGACACGGGCATCGCGGTTTACACATGCCGCGTAGGCGAGCACTTTCCGCTTCACCCCGCCCGCATCTACGACGCTTTGAAGGCCGGCACAGAGCGCGCCACGCTGGAGCATCCGCTCCGTTCGAACGCCGTGCACACGATCACGCGCGAGAACACCGGGCCGAATACCGGCTACCGCCTGCCGATCGTGCACTGGGAGTTCATCAACGACTGGGACGGGCTCGACGTGAAATGCGTACCGAAGGGGTCCGGCTCCGAGAACATGAGCTTCCTCAAGATGTGCGTCCCCGCCGACGGCGTGAAGGGGATCAAGAGGTTCGTGCTCGAGTCGATCGTCGGGGCCGGCGGCAAGCCGTGCCCGCCGGGGATCGTCGGGGTAGGGATCGGAGGGTCGGCGGACTACGCGATGTACCTCGCGAAGGAGGCGATCACGCGGCCGATCGGCACCCGGAACGCGGACCCGCACGTGGCCAGGCTCGAGGACGAGTTGTACGGGCTCCTGAACGAGACCGGCATCGGCCCGATGGGCCTCGGCGGCGACGTCACCGTCTTGCAGTGCCACATCGAGCACGCGGACACGCACATGACCCTGAACCCCGTCGCCGTCAACTACCAGTGCTGGGCCGCGCGGCGCGCGTCCGCGCACGTCTCGTCAGAAGGCGAGATCGAGTTCGATCGGGAGGCCTGAATTGACACACTTTCTTGACACTCTCCACCGCCCCGACGGGACCGGTCCGGGGACAGTCCCGGGACACCGCTCCGACGGGACCGGTCCGGGGACAGTCCCCGGACGGTGTCCCTTCTAGCCGTGGCCCGGCACGAGGTGACATTTCCGGTCACGGACGAGCGCGAGATCCTGAAGCTGCGCGCCGGCGACGAGGTGACCGTTCAGGGCCACATCATCGGCATCCGCGACCGCACCCAGATCCGCATCTTCGACCACGGCGTCGAGCCGCCGATGAATCTGCGCGGCGCGTTCCTGCTCCACACGGCGCCGAACGTGCGAAAGCTCGGCCCCGGCCGGTACGAGCCCCTCTGCATCGGGACGACGACGAGCGCCCGCATGGTTCGCTTCACCGAGCCGCTGGGGGAGCAGTACGGCGTTCGGGGCATCTGCGGCAAGGGCGGATTCCCGGACGAGGCGATCGAGCCGATGCGGCGACTCGGCATGGTCTACTTCGCGATCGTCGGCGGCGCGGCGGCGCTCGAGACGACCCAGATCGAGGAGATCGAGGAGGTCGCCTGGGAGGAGCTGATGCCCGAGTGCCTCTGGCGCTTCCGCGTCAAGGACTTCGGTCCGCTCACGGTCGGGATCGACGCGCACGGCGGCTCGCTCTACCACGACGTCCAGAAGCGCGCGATGGAGAAGCTGGAGGAGCTCTATGCCCGCCTTTGACGGGTTCCTCGATCTCCCGCCTCGGCCACCGAAGCCCCGGCACGCGGGCCTCACGCACGTCATCGACAAGGGGCTCAACCTGCGCGATATCGAGGGCCTGTTCGACACGGCCGGCGACTACGTGGACATCGTCAAGCTCGGCTGGGGCACGTCCTACGTCACGCAGAACCTCGAGAAGAAAATCGCGCTCTACCGCTCATTCGACACGCCGGTCGTCTGTGGCGGCACGCTGTTCGAGGCGGTCGTCGCCCGCGGCAAGATCGATGAGTACAAGCGTTGGCTGACCGACCACCGCTTCTCGCACATCGAGATCTCGGACGGCGCGATCGAGATTCCGCGCGAGCGAAAGCTCGAGTTGATCGCCGACCTTGCCCGCGACTTCGCCGTCCTGTCCGAGGTCGGCTCGAAGGATGCGGAGGTCAACTATGCGCCATACCTCTGGGTGCAGTGGATCAAGGAGGAGCTCGCGGCCGGTGCCTGGAAAGTCATCACCGAGGGACGGGAGGGCGGCACGGCCGGGATCTTCCGGCCAACCGGAGAGATGCGCACCGGGCTCGTGGACGAGATTGCCCACGAGGTCGACGTGGCCGAGCTCATCTTCGAGGCTCCGACGAAGGCGGCGCAGGCCTGGTTCGTCAAAGAGTTCGGCCCCGTAGTGAACCTCGGCAACATCCCGCCCGACGAGGTGATCCCGCTCGAGACGCTGCGGCTCGGGCTACGGGCCGACACGATCAACGACGTCTTGCTCCGTGAGCAGCCTGCCCCTTCCTGACATCGCCCGGGGTCAGGTCCCGGAAGCTGGCAGCCCCCCCGGTCCCGATCTCGAGTCGATGGCCGCCGAGGAGCTGCTCGGCTGGGCCGCGGCCGAGTTCGGCGACCGGCTTGCGCTGACGTGCTCCTGGCAGAAGCAGTCCTCCGTGCTGGTGCACATGGTCTCCGAGCTCGACCTTCGTGTCGACGTGATCGAGCTCGACACGCAACTCTTCTTCAGGGAGACTTACGAGACGCGCGACCGCCTCGTCGAGCGCTACGGCCTCGAGCTGATCCGCCCCCACGTGCTGACCGTCGCGGAGCAACATCGTTCCGAGGGGCCGAACCTCTGGGAGCGCGATCCCGACCGCTGCTGCCACCTGCGGAAGGTCGAGCCGCTGCTCTCGGCGCTCGCGCCGTACGCCGCCTGGGTCGCCGGCATCCGCCGCGATCAAGCGCCGAGCCGGGCAGGCACGCCGAAGGTGCAGTGGTCCGAGCGCTACGGCGTCTGGAAGATCAACCCGCTCGCCGACTGGGATGAGAAGCGCGTCTGGGCCTACATCAGCGTCAACGAGATTCCGTACAACCCGCTCCACGAGACGGGCTACCGCTCGATCGGCTGCATTCCGTGCACCCGGCCGACCGCGCCGGACGAGGAGGAGCGCGCCGGCCGCTGGGCCGGCTCGGACAAGCTCGAGTGCGGCCTTCACGTGGAAGCAGGCCTTCACGTGGAAGCTCCGCTTCCCCGTGAAGGTTAGAAAGGAGACCATGCCAGACCTCGAACCCACTAACCAGTTTGCGCAGCAAGCTGGCCTTGCGCAGCAAACTGGCAATATCTATGCGCACGAGCACCCCGAGTCAGACAGCAAGCGCGAGGGCGGCTTCACGCTCTGGTTCACGGGGCTCTCCGGCGCCGGCAAGTCGACGATCGCGCACCTGGTCGGGCCCGAGCTCGACCGGCGCGGCCTGGTCGTGGAGTACCTCGACGGTGACACGGTCCGCACCCACCTGTCGAAGGGCCTCGGCTTCTCGAAGGAGGACCGCGACACGAACATCGAGCGGATCGGGTGGGTCGCCTCGCGTCTGACCCGGCAGGGCGGCGCCGTGATCGCGGCGGCCATCTCGCCCTACGAGGAGACCCGACGCAAGGCTCGAGCGGCCGTGGAGGAGTGGGGGACGTTCGTCGAGGTCTACGTGCAGGCATCCGTGCAGGAGTGCGCCCGCCGTGACGTCAAGGGCCTGTACGAGAAGGCGTTTGCGGGCGAGCTCAAGGGCTTCACGGGTGTCGACGACCCATACGAGGCGCCCGCCGAGCCCGAGCTCACGGTCGACACCGAGGAGCACGAACCCGAGGAGAGCGCGCGCATCATCCTGGCGAAGCTCGAGGAGCTCGGTCTCGTCCGTGCCGCGGTGACAGCATGACCACCACCGCGACGGACTTTCTCATCCGCCCGCACGGCGGCGAGCTCGTCGATCGAACCGGCGAGCGGCCGGACGGTATCGACTCGCTCGAGACGCTTCGACTGACCTCGCGCGAGCTGTCCGACCTCGACCTGCTCGCGAGCGGCGCGCTGTCTCCGCTCGAGGGCTTCATGGGCCGAGACGACTACGAGCGCGTCGTCGAGGAGATGCGGCTCGCGCGCGGCCTGCCGTGGGCGCTTCCCGTCTGCCTCGCAGTCGAGCGGCCGCCGAGCGGCGACCGGGTCACGCTGGCCGACGAGACCGGTAGCCCGCTTGCCGTGATCGACGTCGAGGACGTCTACGAGTACGACGCGAGCCGGGAGGCGGAGCGCTGCTTCCGCACGGCGGACGAGGCGCACCCGGGCGTTGCGCGCCTGTATGCCCAGCACTCCCTCTACCTAGCGGGCCGGGTCACGGTGTTCGAGCGCGCCCAGCCGGATTTTCCCGAGCTCGCCCTCGATCCGGCCGAGACCCGCCGCAGCTTCGCGGAGCGTGGTTGGCGGCGCGTCGTCGGCTTCCAGACCCGAAACCCGATCCACCGGGCCCACGAGTACCTGACCAAAGGGGCGCTCGAGACGGTCGACGGCCTCCTCATCCACCCGCTCGTGGGAGAGACGAAGTCCGACGACGTGCCGGCCGCTACCCGCGTCGAGTGTTACCGCGTGCTGCTCGAGCGCTACTACCCGGCCGACCGCGTCGTCCTCTCGGCCTTCCCGGCCGCGATGCGCTACGCGGGGCCGCGCGAGGCGATCTGGCACGCGATCTGCCGCAAGAACTACGGCTGCTCGCACTTCATCGTCGGGCGTGACCATGCCGGGGTCGGCGACTACTACGGCACGTACGACGCCCAGGCGATCTTCGACGAGTTCGGCGCGCACGAGCTCGACATCGAGCCGATGTTCTTCGAGCATGCCTTCTGGTGTCACGCGTGCGCTCAGATGGCAACGCCGAAGACCTGCCCACACGGCGGCGACGATCACGTCTTCCTTTCGGGGACGAAGGTCCGCGAGCTCCTCTCGCGAGGCGAGTTGCCGCCCCGGGAGTTCTCCCGGCCAGAGGTCGCCGAGGTCCTGATCGCCGCGTACCGCTGACCGGTGGAACTCAAGCTCTCTGCCGCAGGGCTCCTGATCGGCGTTCTGGTCGGACTGACCGGAATGGGTGGGGGATCGCTCTTGACGCCGATACTCGTGATCCTGTTCGGCTTCAAGCCCACGGTCGCCGTCGGCACGGACATCCTCCACGGCGCGATCTTCAAGTCGTTCGGCGCCGTGCGTCACCGGACGCTCGGCACCGTGCACGCCCGCCTGACCTTCTGGATGCTGCTCGGCAGCGCGCCGATGTCGCTCCTCGGCGTCGCGCTCGCGAGCTGGCTGCAGAATCGCTACGGCGACGGGATCGAGTCGGTGGAGGCGCGCATCCTGGGCGCGGCCCTCGTGATCGGCGGCGCGGGGCTCTTCTGGCGGGCGTTCCTGCGCAGACAGCAGGCGACGAATGCTCCCTTCCTGCTCGAGAAGCGCCACCGCGTGATCGCATTCGCAATCGGGTTCACTGGAGGCTTCATCGTCGGGCTCACATCGGTCGGGAGTGGAACATTCTTCGGGCTCATGATGGTGCTCGTCTTTCCGCTGACCGCGTCGAAGGTCGTCGGCACCGACATCTTCCACGCGGCCGCTCTCCTCTGGGTCGCCGGCTTCGGCCACCTGCTTGCAGGCAACGTTGATCTTCATGCGATGGCGTGGCTCCTCGTCGGATCGATCCCGGGCGTCCTGCTGGCGAGCCAGTTCACCATGCGCCTCCCCGATCGAACGCTGCGCGTAGGCCTCGCGACGGTGCTGGCACTGAGCGGGGTCAAGCTGCTCGGTGGCCCCGCGAGTGGCCCGCTCGCCATTGCGGTCCTCGTCGGCGGGCTGGCCGCGCTGATCGTGATGGCTCGCCGCGAGGCATCCGAGCGGAACGGAAAGCTCGAGGTCAAGGCGTCCCGAGCACGCCCGCGCCCTTCGGCGTAGACACGGGTCGGGCGCGACACCCGTCGGGGCTCCTCCGCGGCCGGTCTAGGAACGCGGCAACGACAGGCAACGGCGACAGGCTGACCCTCGTTGCCTACTCACGACCCGAAGGAGGCCTACGGCAAGCTGATCGACGCCTATCCGCTCCGTCCGGAGCCGGTCGTTCCCCGGCGTTTGCGATCGCCTCCACCTCGAGGCCGGCGAGATCGCCGCGGGCGACCTCGAGCTGCATCGCGGCGGCCTACGCGCGCTTTATGGCGTACAGCGGCTTCTGGGTGGGCGAGGTGACGCCCTCTGCAGGCTCGAGCGTGACGGCGACGACGGCTCCCCTCGGTACGGGATGGTTCAGCGGGACGACGGTAGATGCGCCGCCGCCGCCGAAGAGTCCTGCCGGGAGGGGCTTCTTGCCGACGATCACCCACGCCTCGTACGCCTTCCCCGCAGGCGCCTCCACGACCTGCGAGGCGATCAGGACGGCCCTTCCGTTCGGCGCGAAGACGAGGACGAGCCGGCCCCGCGCTCCGAGCACCGGCACCCGTTTGACCTTGGGCTGCGAGAGGAGTGCGATCGCCTGGGCCTGATCCTGCATCAGCGCCTCGGTCTGCGTCGTAAGTCCGCTCTTGCCGGACGGCCAGACGGCCCAGGTCATCAGCCCGATCGCGACGGCGACGGCTGCGATGGCCGCGACCGCGGCTCCAGCCAGGATGCGGCCGGATGTGGTCGACCTCTCCTCTTCGGGGATCGAGCTTGGCGGCGGAGTGAGCTCCCAGTCGTCGAGCGACGGCGTGGGCGGTCCCGGCAACTCGGTGACCGTGATGGTTGGTGCCGGGCGTGTGCTCCCCGCGGCCGGTTGTCCGGGCTCGGGCACGTGGGGCTCAGCCTCCGGCGGCGGGGCCGCAGCGGCCGCAGCGGCCATCGCCTGCTCGAGGTTCGCCGCCGCCTCGGCGGCCTCGCGCCTCTCGGTCGGGCTCGCGTCGCCGGCGCCGAGGGCGCGCTCACGAAGCTGAACCAGCCACAGCCGGGCTCGCTCGCGGCGCTCCCGCCCGTTGACGGGGTCGAAGAAGTACGTCAGGGCAGCTGCCGCCACCACCAAGCCCAACCATCGCCGCATCGAACTCCCTCTCGTCCCGGGGCCCGTTGCATCCGATCGTAGCTCGCTCGTGGGCGCGCCGAAGGGATGGAGCCCGGGAAGTGCCGGAGTTTGCGGTGTTTCGATGGCGCGAGCAGCGCCCGCGTAGAATCGCGCGCCGTGCGCCTCGCACCGACGTTGCTCGTTCTCACCTTGCTCGCGGCCTCGGCAGCCGCCTTCGCGGTCGCCGAGCGGTTGAAGCTCGAGGCGAGCCCGATCCTCGGGCCGAAAGTCGAGCGAGCGTTCTCGCCGGGCTGCCGCTGCCCGTATCCGACCGCCGAACTGCGGTTCCGGCTGGCCCGGCGCGACCGACTGACAGTCACCGTGCTCGATGCTCGGGGGCGCAAGATTCGGACGCTCGCGGACGCCCTCCCACGGCCGCGCGGGCGCGTGGTTCTGCGCTGGGACGGCAAGACCGACTCGGGCACGGTCGTCCGGGATGGGCGCTACCGCTACGTCGTCAAGCTCCTCAGGAAGGCGCGAACGGTCAAGCTGCCGTTTCCCGTGACCGCCGACAGGACGCCGCCCGTTGTCAAGATCGTCTCGGCGCTGCCTCGCACACTGCTCGCGGGGAGCCGTGGCCACGCCGGCCGGGTGAAGATCCGCTATCGCCTGAGCGAGCGTGCCCGTCCGGTCATCTTGTTCCGCGGCCGGCGCGCGGTGCGTGCCCGTCGCCGGCGGCCGAGGGGTCAGCTCGACTGGTATGCGCGCTCGGCGGGGAAGGCGCTCGGGCCGGGGGTCTACCGGTTGACGATCGAGGCCCGCGACACGGCCGGAAACCTGTCTGCGCCGGCGATGGTCAACGTCGAAATCCGCCCGCGCGTGTGATCCCCGCGTCGATCGCCGACAGGGCCACGGCGCCGCTGATCGCCCTGGGCGTCCGTCGCTCGGGCACGACGCTGCTGCGGGTGATGCTCGATCGAAACTCGCAGCTCGCATTTCCCGACGAGTCGTACTTCATCCCGCAGCTGGCGCACCGGCACAGGCGCCGTCCCGATCTCGATGCGTTCGTCAACGACCTGCGCCGGCTGCCGACATTGCGCGAATGGGGCGTGTCGCCGGATCTGGTCCGCGAACGGCTGCGGCCAGGGGTCACGCTTGGGCAGGCGATCGCCGCCGTCTACGAGGTCTACGCCGAGCGGCAGGGCAAGGCCAGGTGGGGCGACAAGACGCCGCTGTACATGGAGCATCTCGGCCTACTCGAGCGGCTCTTTCCGGGTGCGCTCTTTGTCCACCTCGTGCGCGACGGCCGCGACGCGGCTCTCTCCTTCCTCCAGATGCCGGAAGGGATCGTCACAAGCTCCTGGGCCACGCCGCGCTCGGCCGCCGAGTTCGCCTGCCAGTGGCGGACGGAGGTCCGCGCGGCCCGAGCGCTCGGGCGGCGCGTGGGGCCGGAGCGATACCTCGAGCTGCGCTACGAGGAGCTGGTGGCCGACGCCGAGCGCGAGCTGCGGCGGATCTGCGCCTTCGCAGGTCTCCCCTACGAGCCGGACATGCTCGGCTACGCGGGCAAGGTCGACCTGTCGGGCAAGCCGCACCAGCAGAGCCTGGCTCGTCCACCCACGGCGGGCCTGCGCGACTGGCGCGCGGACATGGCTGCGAGGGACGTCGCCGCCTTCGAGAAGATGGCGGGGCCGATGTTGCGGGAGACCGGCTACGAGCTTGCGAACACGGAGCTCGGGTGGCGGACGCCGCCTGCCGCCCGGTTACGTCTCGCGCGCTACTCGTCGCTCAGCGGCGCCTGGCGTGCCGCCGGCTACGCGTTCCAGCGCTCGCCGCTCTGGCGCCGCGGGCACCCCGCCCTCTCTTGACCGCGTGGCGCCGTGCGGGTCTCGACGTGGGTCGAGCGTGCGGCAGGCTCCTTGGCGTTGCCGCCCGGTAGGCGATGAGGATCCCGTTCAGCGAGAAGAAGTAGTGCCGCTCGGTGGCGATTCCCGGCGAGTACTTCCCGATCGGAAGGTGCCAGACGATCTGCCCGTTCGAGACCTTGGCCGCGTACGTCTCGGTCTCGAGCGTCGAGAAGAAGACGAGGTTGCCGACGACGAATGCCGGACCGAGGATTCGGCCGCCGACGTAGTGCCGCCACAGCTCGGCGCCTGAAGACGAGCGGTAGCAGTGCAGATAGCCGTTGAAGTCGCCGACGAACACCCTGCCGCGGGCGATCGCGGGCGTCGAGTAGCCGAGGCTCGAGAGCTCGTGGGTCCAAAGGATCTTCCCGCTCCGCGCGGAGAGCGCGACGACCTTCCCCGAGCGAGAGATCGTGTACAGGCGGCGGCCGTCGGTTGACGCGCTCGCATAGAAGCTCTCGTAGCGCAGTGCGTCTCGCCTGACGTAGGTGCTCCACAGCTTGTGGCCGTCGCGCCGCCGGAGGCAGAAGATCGACCCGGCGTAGGTCGTGATGCAAACCCGGGGCCCGAACACCGAGGGGCTCGCGTTGATCCGTCCGCCGGTGTCGTAGGCCCAGTGGATCCGTCCCGAGCGGACGGCGAGCGCGAAGAGGCGGCCGTCCGTCGCGCCGAAGTAGACGGTGCCGTCGACGGCGACCGGCGAGGATTCGACCTTCGCCTCGATGCGGAAGCGCCACAGCAGGCGGCCGCTGGCTCGCTCGTACGCGGTCACCGTGCCGTTCGTGGAGCTGACGATGAGCCGGGAGCCGGCGATGGCGGGCGTCGACGGCTTATGCCCCGGCGACGCCCTGTGCCAGACGACCCTGCCGTTGTGGGCGTTGATGGCATAGGTCACGCCCTTGAAGGTGTTCACGTAGAGCATCCCGTCGCAGTAGCTTGGTGGGTACTCGATGTAGCTGTGCAGACCGCGCACCCAGAAGTGCTTCGTGGGGCGGCCGAGATGCACGCTCGGTCGCGACAGGCTCCGCGCGGGGTCACCGCCGAAGTTGCGCCAGCAGAGGCGGTCGTTGGGCAGGAAGCGCTGAGACGGCTTGCGCCGCTTCGGGTGGTGACGGCGGCGGTGAGGTGCCGTTGTGACCCGGCTGACCGAGACGCCCGCGAGCTTCGTGTCCAGCCTGTCGCCGGGCTTGTCGCGCAGCCTGAGGAATGCGGCGACCCCGAGGCCGAGGGCGATCAGGCCGATTGCGGCCACGACGAGCAGGATCCGGCGTCGCATGCCCTGAAACGCCTAGCGTCCGCCCGCGACGGCGCGCAGCTTCGAGGCGAAGCTGGCAAGGCTGTCGCTGCCGTTGATCCGTACGCGCTTCAGGGTGAAGAGCTCGCTCGGTAGGGCGAGGCCGTACCGGGTCGTCGTCGCTCCGAGGAAACCTGCGCGTCGAACGGCCTCGACCACAGCGCTGTCGTACCGGCCGGCTGGATAGCAGAAGAAGTCGACCGGCACCCGAAGCTGGCGCC
>JBBRYW010000087.1:0-13985 GCA_038237235.1 Gaiellales bacterium | reverse complement strand
CAGGTCGCAGCGCCGGCAATCGCGGGCCTCGTCGCGGGGAGCACCGGGCCGGGAGCAGTCTTCTGGCTGCTGAGCGGGATGTTGCTCGCGTCTGCCGTCGCGATCCGGCGCCCTCCGCTCGACGGACGTCCGGCGGCCGGCGACGCGGCGCTGGAGTGACGAGCGAGACCTGCGAGATCCGCAAGCCGTATCGTCTACCGCCATGCCGCTTGGGCTGATCGAGTTCCCGGCCGATGACCTGGCCCGCGCGCGCCGCTTCTGGGAAGGCCTGCTCGACGTCTCGCTCGACGAGCGGACTGAGGTAGAAGGCGAAGGCCTGGCGACCCACGAGGAACGCCCGTCGCTGGGGCTGCACGAGCGTGGCCGTGGTCCCGGTGATCGCTTCTCGCTGCCCTACTTCTACGTCCCGGATCTCCCGCAGGCGCTCGCGCGCGTCGTCGAGCTCGAGGGGAGCATCGTCCACCCGGGCGAGCGCTGGGCGATCTGCCGCGACTCCGAGGGAAGCCCGTTCGGTTTGGCGGCCGAGCGAGGCGGCTCGTTCTGACAGAGCGTGTGTTCGACCATGTGACGATTCGCGTTTCGGACCGAGAGGCTTCCGAGCGGTTCTACGCGATGGTGCTGCGCTCGCTTGGCATCGAGAAGACGCACGCGGACGAGTACTACCCCGAATGGAACGACTTTTCGCTCTCCAGCGCGACCGACGAGAAGCCGGTCACGCGGCGTCTGCACATCGCGTTCGTCGCTCCTTCCCGCCGTCACGTTGATGAGTTCTGGCGCGTTGGGACGGAGGCCGGCCACCCGGACGACGGCGCGCCCGGCCCGCGTCCGCAGTACAGCGACGACTACTACGGCTCGTTCCTGCTCGACCCGGACGGCAACAGCGCCGAGGCCGTGCACCACGGCTCGCCGCGCACCGGCGGGATCGACCATCTCTGGATCCGCGTCGCAGATGTTTCGGCATCGAGACGGTTCTACGATACCGTCGCGCCCCACACCGGCTTTCGCCTGCGGAGCGAGACTCGCGACCTTGCCCGCTTCGCGGGCGACGGCGCCTCCTTCTCCGTCGTGGCCGGAACGCCGACCGAGCAAGTCCACATGGCGTTCACGGCGAGCGAGAACGCGAGCGTGGCCGCCTTCCATCGAGCGGCGACTGCGGCCGGCTATCGCGACAACGGCGCTCCGGGCGAGCGATCCGTCTACCACAGCGGCTACTACGGAGCGTTCGTCCTCGACCCTGACGGGAACAACGTCGAGCTGGTGAGCCACAACCGCCCGTGACGGGCAAGACTAGGTCTCGTGGATGTACGCAACGTGCGCTGGATTGATGTAGACAGTCTCGTCCTCGAGCTGAACCGCTGCGAAGCTTCGCCGTTCGAAGTTCTTTACCAGCGACTCAGCGGTCGTCGACGGGACGGTCACGAACCGAGTGCCATCGGCCATCACGATCTCTGCGGTCAAAACGCGCCTCCTCTCGTAAGCGGGGCGACTGTAGCGGGCTGACCCACCGGTAGGGCGCCGCGGGTGGACGGCGAAAGCCGGTTGAGCGCGCTTCTCGCGACTCCATGCGCCTGACCAGCAATCGCGTAGCGTTTAGACCATGAACACCGATCCCACGTACGTCGTCCAGACCGAAGGGCTCGTCAAGCGCTTCGGGAATCGCGTCGCCGTCGACGGAGTCGACCTCCGCATTCCCGCCGGCTCGAGTTTCGGCTACCTCGGACCGAACGGTGCGGGCAAGACCACGCTCATCCGGATGCTCCTCGGCCTCACGTCGATCACTTCGGGCGAGGCGCGGCTGCTGGGCCACGCCATTCCCGCCGGCCGGGCGGAGGCCCTGGCCCGTGTCGGGGCGATCGTCGAGGAGCCGCGCTTCCACCACTTCCTGACCGGCAGGGAAAACCTCTCGATCGCGGCGGCCGCTCGCGAGCCCGAGGCGCACACGCGCATCGAGGGAACCCTGGCCCGGGTCGGGCTGGGTAACCGCGCCGACGAGCGCGTGAAGGCGTACTCGCTCGGCATGCGCCAGCGCCTCGGCATCGCCCGCTGCCTGCTCGGAGACCCCGAGTTGTTAATCCTGGACGAGCCGATGAACGGCCTCGACCCGGCCGGGATGGAGGAGTTTCGCCACCTGATCCGTAGCTTCGTCGGCGAGGGCCGCACCGTCGTTATCTCGTCGCACCTGCTCGACGAAGTCGAGAAGACCTGCGACGCGATCGCGATCGTCGACCGCGGCCGCATCGTCGTCCAGGGCTCGGTCGAGGAGCTCACGGGCCAGGCAGCGAGCGTGATTGTCGCGACCGGCGACGATCTCCGAGCACAGGCGGTGCTCGGCGGCCACACCGTCGAGCCCTTCGAAGGCGGGCTCCGCGTCCATGTCGAAGGAGACACGACCGTGGCGGCTGCGGCGATCAATCGGCGCCTCGTGGAGGCCGGTCTCGACGTCCACCGGCTCGAGCCCGAGCGCATCTCGCTGGAGCGTCGCTTCCTCGAGATCACGTCCCGTCTGGAGGCCGCAGCATGATCACGCTACGCGTCCGGGATCGCCGGAGCGACGCCCGCGGTCGTCGGTCGCTCGCTCCGCATGAGCCTCAAGAGGTTGGCCTCTGAGACCGTACGCGCCGTCGTCCCCGTTCCCTGGCCCGAGGCTGGTGCGAGCAGAGGTGCTGAAGCTCCGCAAGCGGCGGGGCCTCGTCGTCACCGTCGGGCTCCTCACCGTCGGCACGAGCGTCCTCGTCTGGGGCATCCTAATCTTGCTCCACGCCCTCAACGCCGCCAAGCACGGCCCTGCCGGCGGGGTCACGAACCTGGGCCACAGCCTCTGGCTGCTCGGGACGCTGGGCTCCGTTGCCGCGATTCTCGTCGGGGGCACGGCCGGCGCCGGCGATCTCGGCGCCAACGTCTTCAGGGAGCTCGCCGTCACCGGGCGCTCCCGCATCGCGCTCTACACGGCGCGGATCCCGGGAGGGCTCGCGTTCCTGCTGGCCTTCGTCGTCGTCGCCTACGGGATTGCGGCGATCGCGAGCGTCACGTTCGCAGGCTTCCTCGCCCCGCCGTCCGCCGGCTTGCTGGTGCGCGGTGGGCTTTGGGCGCTGCTCGCGACGAGCTTCTGGTTCATGGTCGCGCTCGGCTTCTCGTCCCTCGTCGGGTCGCGCACGACGCCGGTCGCAATCCTGCTCCCCTTTCACCTCGCCGTCAGCCAGATCCTCGTCTCGCTCGCCTTCCTCGGGGCCGGCCGCGAGGCGGTGCCGATCGCCGGACTCGACCGGCTGCTTCCCCATGCAATGGCCGGTTCGGCTGGATCGACGAACGGCTCGTTGGAAATGTCGATCGCGACCGCGGTGCTCGTGCTCGTGGTCTGGGCGTTAGTGTGGGCGGTTCTGGGTGCCTGGCGGACGACGACACGCGACGCCTAGCGACGCGCCGCCGAGGCGGCTAACTGCCCTAAAGAGTGACCCGGACCTTCGAGTTGAGGAAACGCCTCTGTCACGACTTGCAACGCACGCTTGTCTGAAACGGCATGGCTAAGCGAAAAGAGATGCCCCGACAAGAATCGAACTTGTGCACGCGGTGTAGGAAGGTGCTTGGTTGAGTGGCGCAAAGCCCATGGTTGAGCGGAATCCGAGTGATAGAGGAGCGTCGCGCGACAGTCCTTGCGATAGTCCGATCGCTCATCCGCTCGTCTCCGCTGCTATCGGGCCGCGACCGCTGCGGCTGGCTGACGGGGATGTCAGGATGAACGCAGTGCCGAAGTCGATCACGATCGACGAAGCGCTCGATGCGTTCCTCGCCGAGCAGCGCAAGCGCCTCTCGCCGAAGACGCTCCACAACTACGAGGACGTCGTCTCCCTGCTGCGCAGCTCGCTGAACGGCTACGCGTACGAGTCGCTCGACGAGCTCGTGCGGAAGCGTTGGGAGAAGCAGTTCGACGCAGGCGACGAGGAGGCGTTCACGAAGCTCTTCGGCCCCGAGAAGATCGTCGAGCATCTCGGCGCCTTCCTCGGCTACTTCATGGTGCGGAAGGTGATGGCTGGCCAGGACCTGCTACGCGCCTCGGGCACGGTGACGAAGAAGCTCGCCGCGTGGCTGCATGAGTACGGCTACATCTCCGAGGACGAGCGGGCGGACGCACTCGAGCGGGGAGGCGACGCCGCGCGCGAGCTTCCTCGCGCGGACAGGCTGGGTCAACTGCTTCACGATGAGATGGAGAAGACGCCTCGCTTCGCTCCGGACGACATCCCCGATGAGCACTGGATCGAGGACTTCCTGACGATCGAGCGCGTCGAGCCCGGCGCCCTCTGCTTCGAGGGCGGAATCGGGCCCGTCCATGTCTCCAAGGCCGCGAGCGATCTCGCCGAGGTCGGCTGGGGCGTGAACATCGTGGTCGCCCAGGTTCGTGGCAAATGGCGGATTGTGGAGCTCGGCTTCGTCTATCCGTGAGGCGTGGTGGCGCGGGCGGGACTCAGGCGGCGCGAAGCCTTGAAGCCAGCTATAAAGATTTTAATGCTCTTGCTAACCTCACCGAGGGAGATGGCAATGCCGCTCCTACGTCGGTTGACCGCGCGTAAGCCTCCAGTAGCCGCGTGGATCCTTGAGCGAGGTTCCGACATGCTCGATCAGTCCGGCCGCGGCGAGATCGCGCAGGTAGCGAAGCACGGTGGGGCGCGAAGCGCTGAAGAGATCGACAGCCTGGATCGTGGTGACACGTCCCATCCGGCTCAGGTATTCGACGAATCGCCCCGATCCGGCTGGAAGGCGATCGAGAATCCGGCGTGCGAGCGGATCGGCGAGCAGGATGACGCGGACCGAGGCCGGCCCCTGTGCGTAAACGGGGTCCGGCAGGCCGGCGCGACTCATCTCCTCGAACATCCGGTCGACGCCCTCGCCGAGCTCGCGGCCGTAGCCGAGATCGCTGAGAGCCCGCGCGACCCGCGGATTACGAGCGAAGCGAGTCGACCTGATGTTGTCCAGCCGCACGAGGCCTGGGAGGCGACCTGGGCTTTCGACCTCGAGTCTGTCGTCGAACAGCTCGACGCGTACGTGATCGCCCCCGATGCTGTACGAGCGATGCGTCACGGCATTGACGATCGCCTCCAGCCAGACGAACTCGGGGATGAGCGTGGAGGGTCCGAATCGGCCCTCTCGTTGGAGCCGGATGGCCGCCGGCAACCAGCGGCGGAGTAGTCGGCGAGAGGCGTCGATCTGGGCGCTGACCGGACCTTCGAGCCGACGATCGGCGATGACGTTGGCACGGGTCCCGGTCTCGCGGGCGGAACCGCGATACCGGAGCAGTCTGACGAACGCTTGTGGAAAGACGCGCTGCGGTTCCGGCGAGAGCGTCAACAGGCCCGCGACCGTCGGATGAGCCTCTCCGCGGCGCTCGAGCGCAAGTCCGCGCGCAGCGAGGGCCATGTCGAGCGGTGTGCTGGCGCGAATCTTGCGGAGGTAGCGGTCGATGAGCTTGGGATCGAGGTCTCCCAACTCGGCCTCGGTGACCGCAGAACCGTCGAACGCCGACTCGCCTTTGTCGTAGCGAAGCTCCTGGGCTTCGAGCGCTCCGAGCCGTCGATTCTCGTCCCCAACACGGAGATACGTCTCGTCCTTGACGTTCGTGTGCACGCGCTCGCTCGATTCCACCTCGATGACCGCGAGCTGATCCGCCGCGCCATCGGCGTTCGTGCAGCCGATGAGCTCGAACTTGTGTCGGATAGGCGGCTGGGTGAAGTCCATCGCCGCCTGCCGCCAATCATTGATCCGACGGCCGGCGCTTGCCACGCCCTCGACCTTCCCATCGTGGATGCCGATCACGATGAGGCCGCCTTCTGCGTTTGCAAATCCGACCATTGAGTCGCCCAGATGCCGCGCCGTGGTGCGGGCGCTCGTCCGGTCGAGCCACTGGTCTTCCGGACGATCCGCCAGAAACCCGACGATGTCGTCGGCAGGAAGCAGTCGAAGCTGCTCGATCCCCACGTCCCTGATCATCGCGCTACGGAGCATAACACGAGCATTAAAACTCTTAGAGCTTGTGCGTCCCTATGGACGGCGCTATGTCAGCCGTGGCGCCGACTCAGTGGCCTAGGCTCGATCTGGGTCGTCGGCCGCGGCTCGTCGGAGGATGCTTCTGACAGTGGACGGCCACCACTGGCGGCCGCCGTGCGCCGTCGGGACTCGGTCGTCGGTAAGCGCTCTGGCGATCTCGCCGAGGCTTCGGCCAGCTCCGTACTCGCGCCTGATTCGCTGAACAGTCGCTGTCGGGAGCGTCGTCGGCCGTCCGGCGGGTCGCCGGGTCGCACGTCTTGCGGTCTCGAGATTGTCTTGGACGAACCGCTCGAGCTCGCTGACTGGGATGAGCCGCTGGCCCCACGGTGCCGTTCCCCCCGACGAAGCAGGGTCTCGCCGAGGCCCGCCTCGATCTCGACCGACTCGAACGAACGCTCGAGCAAGAATGGGCGTCGACCGTTCCAGTTCCTCCGCCTGGCGGCAAGGCCGCGTCCGCGCCAGCGCGGAGCTCAGCGCCCGCGCCGACGGTTTACGACGCTCGGTCAAGGGCGGGCGCTCACGCGAGCTGCTGGAAGACGATAGGCGGCGGCGGCAAGGCGAACGGCATGCTTCCGTCCGAAATCGGACCAAGACTCGCGCCAGGCCCCCGTGGTAAGGCGCTCTCGAAGGCGTCCGTCCGTGCGGTGATCCGGAACATCCAGAAGCTCGAATGGAACCTGCTCGCCGAAGGCGCGATCAGCCGGCGCGTTGTTCTCATCGACTTCTCCGGCTACGGCAAGGAGTCGGCCGGCCGCTACTAGATCAGTGACGAGGACCGCAACGACCTCGACGCGCATCTCGGTCGGCTCCTCGCTCGCCTTCCTCGGGGCCGCCCGCGAGGCGGTGCCGATCGCCGGACTCGACCGGCTGCTTCCCCGCGCGGTGGCCGGTTCGGCTGGATCGACGAACGGCTCGTTGGAGATGTCGATCGCAGCTGCGGCACTCGTGCTCGTGGCGTGGGCCTTCGCATGGGCGGTTCTGGGTGCCTGGCGGATCACGACCCGCGACACCTAGCCGCGCGCCGCCGAGGCGGCTCGCCAACGAGAACGTCAGGCCGCTAGGTTGCCGGGGTCTACAGCGGCCGCTCGACCGGCCGTCCATTCGCCGAAACTGGGAGCTCAGCCTTGTCACTCGAACGGCCGCAGATCGATAAGCCCGAAGGCGACGTTCCCTTCGAGCTCGACATCGAAGACATCCTCGTCGGCGACGGAGACGAGGCCACCAAGGGCAGGAAGGTCTTAGTGCACTACGTCGGAGTCGCCTTTTCCTCGGGAGAGGAGTTCGACGCCTCGTGGAACCGCGGCCGGCCGTTCGAGTTCAAGCTCGGCAAGGGCCAGGTCATCCCAGGGTGGGACGCCGGCGTCCAGGGCATGAAAGTCGGCGGCCGCCGCAAGCTCACGATCCCGTCCGCCATGGCCTACGGCGCGCGCGGCGCGGGCGGCGTGATCAAGCCGCACGAGCCGCTGGTGTTCGTCGTCGATCTGCTGTCTGTGGCCTGAGGCGGGGCGTGGGTGGCCGCGCCGTCAACGACCCGACCACTTCGACGCCAACTCAAGCCCGGCGACCAGGTTGCGGGAGGTGGACGGTCGTAGGCGGCGCCGATGCGTTCGGTGCTCGTGCCTGACCTAGCGCTTGCGCGGACGCAGCTAATTCCCCGACCGCCCGAGGAGACATTCGCCTTCTTCGCAGATCCGTCGAACCTCGAGGCGATCACCCCGCCGTGGCTGCGCTTCCGGATCCTCGAGGCGCCTGAGCGCATGGAGCGCGGCTCGCTGCTCCGCTATCGCCTTCAGCTCTTCGGGATTCCAGTGGGGTGGCGAACGGAGATCTCGAGCTGGCACCCGCCCAGAACTTTCACAGACGTCCAGCTTTCCGGTCCGTACGTTCTCTGGCAGCACACGCATCGCTTCACGCCGGCGGTGGGCGGGACAGAGATCTTCGACCACGTCCGCTACCGCGTCCCCGGCGGCCCGCTTGCGCCGCTCGCAAACCGACTCGCCGTCGCGCCGTGGCTCGACGGCGTCTTCGACTACCGCGCCGACCGCCTGCGGGAGCTGCTCGCGTAGCCTCTCCCGCATCCGGAGGGGCTGCTGGGCAGGTAAAGCAACGGACGGCCTCGTCCGTGGGTGACGATTCGGCGCCTTCTCGGGCGGCGCTGTAACCCACCGTGGCGCAGGGCTCACACGTGGTGGCCGACGCCAGCCGGTCGCGCTGGGCGGGCGACTTTCGGATCGTACGCATGCGTCGCATTCGATAGCCGACTTCTTCACGCCTGAGCGAGCTGCTTACTGCAACGTGTAGTAGCTGCCCTAAAGAGTATTGGTGGAGCCACTCCGGAACGCTTGTGTGACCCAGACCTTCGAGTTGAGGAAACGCCTTTGTCATGACTGGCAACGCACGCTTGTCTGAAACGGCATGGCTAAGCGAAAAGAGATGCCCCCGACAAGAATTGAACTTGTGCTCGCGGTTTAGGAATGCTCGGGCCGAGCTGCGCGAAATAGCCCCTTAGCAGGGCCTTCTTCACGGCCGCCTGTTCGCGCGACAATAGGCGCGACAGCTGGACGCTCCACTAAGCCGAACGCGGCGTCGAGCGAGAGCGCGCCGGCCCAGGCCGGCCTTCCTACCTCCGACGCCGCCCGCAGTGTGCAGCCCGTCAGGCCGGCGGCCACGGGAGGCGCACCGGCTCGAAGTCTTCCGGACGCCCGGCGTACGCCTCGTCCGGGTCGCTCGTCTCTTTCGAGACGGACGCGCCGTACTTCGCCGCAGCGACGCTCACTGGGTAGCCGAACGTCTCTTGTGTCCGGCGCGCGCCGAGCATGAGCACGACGCACGGCGAGTCGCCCGCACCGACGATGATGTGCCTGGTGCCCGGCGGGCAGTGGAAGTAGTCCCACTGGCGGAGCGGCCGCTCCTGCTCCTCGACGACGAGCAGGCACTCGCCGAGGAGCACGAGGAACCCTTCCTGGGCGTCCTCGTGGTGATAGAGCCCGTTCGCATCGCCGGGCCACAGGACGCGCACGTTGACGCCGATGTCGCGGAACGGCGCCTCCCGTGGCTCGAGCGGATAGAGCGCGCCTCCCTGCTGAAAGCGCACGGCCAGCGCGTCCTCCAGGTTGTGTACGAACCACCCCTCCGAGGCGATATAGCGGCCGTACGGCGTCTCCTCCGCGTGCGCTTCCTCGACTTGCATCGACTCCTCCTCGTGATCGCGGGAGTCGACCGTATGTCAATGTCGTCGATATGTCAAGAGAGACATGTTTATTCATACATGTTAGCCTTGAGAGCAAGGCGTGCATACCTCCGTCCTGAGCCGGGCACTCCTCGGGCTGATCGCCGCCGAGCCGATGAGCGGCTACGGGCTCGCCCGCCTGTTCGAGCGCACACTCGCGCGCGCATGGCCAGCGCGTCACCCGCAGATCTACCCCGCGCTCGCCGAGCTCGCGGAACAGGGTCTCCTGCGGGTCAGCGAGACCGGGCCGCGCCGTCGCAAGACCTACGCCGTCACTGCGAACGGGGTCGCCGAGGTACAGCGGTGGCTGCGCGACACCGCTCCCGACCGGACGGTTCGCAACGAGACGATCCTGCGCCTCTTCATGCTTTGGCTCCTCGAATCGCGCGAGGCGGTCGCTTTCTTTGACGACGAGATCGAGAGCCACCGGCAGCGGCTCGTCGGCTTCGAGCAGACGCTCGCCGATGACGAACGCCAGCGCCGCGAGCACGGGACGGCGCAGGGCGGCATTGCGTTCTGCGCGTCGCTCGCGCTCGAGTGGGGCATCCGGTACGAGCGCGAGTACATCGAGTGGGCGACGCAGGCCCGCGACCGCATCGCGGACGGCGCGAGGGCCTGGGACGTCGCGCGCGAGCGACGGCTGGGCCGGCACGAAGCGACCGCGTAATCGAACGCTCGGGACCCCATCCCGAACGCTGACGCGGGTCGATCGCCTCAGCCGACGGAAGTCGAGCGCCGTCGATCGACGTGAATGCAGACGGCTGTCGGGTACGTCGTCGCTTCGTCGAGCTCGACGTACAGCCGGGTGGGCAGTCCCATAGCGCTCGATCGCCGCCGCGCCTTGTGCTCGACGAGAACGTCGCGGAGCGCCCCGACGATCGGGACGATGCGCCGTCCGGCTCGGCTTTTCGGTTCGACCTCGAGTCGCTCCCTTTTCGTCGTTGGCGCGCTCGACGTGAATCACGCCTGCAGTGAGATCGACCTCCTCCCAGCGCAAAGCCATGAGCTCGCCACGGCGCAGACCTGCGTAGAGCGCCGTCGCCCAGACGGCGCGGTCGCGTCCGGCCAGCACGGCCAGCAGCTGCTCCGCCTCTTCCGGCGACGCGATCCGCTCACGTCGGCCCCGAACCGCTGGAAGCCGGAGATTCGTGCACGGGTTCACGGCGACGTCCCCGTCCTCGACTGCCCGGCGAAAGATCACGCGGAGCGGCATGAGAGCGTTGCGGATCGTCGACGGGTCGCGGCCCTGGGCGAGGAGGTCGTCGGCGATTCGCTGGACGTCGCGACGCTGGACATCGCCCAGGCGCGTCGGGCCGAGACGTGGGACGACGTGGTCGCGAAGGGCAGCTTCGTGGCTCCGGATCGCACTCGGCTTGTAGAGGTCTCCCGAACGGGTGCGGACTCGACCGGACTTCATCCCGGCAACGAGCTCCTCGGCCGCTTCGCTCACGCTCGTGTGCGCAGGCGCGCGCACCGTTCCTCGGCGGACGCCGGCCTGCGTCTCCGAGCGCCACGCACGGGCCTCGGCGAGGGTCAGAAAGGTCTTGCGGATACGTGTCGACTCTCGAGCGCTCCACACGCTCGCCTGGTGCGTCGGCTGGCAATTGCAGCGTGCGCCGGCGCGAGAAGCGCAGGTCTTCTTGTGCCTGACCTCGATGCCGGTTCGCTACGCCACAGGAAGGACGCTACGCGCGCCGTCGGACGTCCCGCGCGACAGTCGCGCGACAGTCGCGCGACAGTCGCGCGACTGTCGCGCGACGTCAAAGCCCGTCTTGAACGTCGAGCCCGCTGATCGGAGACGAGTCAAAAAGAATGAAATAATTCCTGCAAACAAGCTACTTCTTGCAAGTGGATCGAGAATGCCCCCGACAAGAATCGAACTTGTGCACGCGGTTTAGGAAACCGCTGCTCTATCCACTGAGCTACGGGGGCGACTCACCTTCAGGGTAGCCGCCTCTGGCCGCTGGCCAGACCGTCTCGACCGTGGTGAAGCCGGCGGCGATCATGCTGCGCGCTGCGCGCACGGGCATGCGCGCCAGGAGAGTCCGGTGCGCATGCCGGCGGGTCCGACGCCGACGTCGGTAGGAGCTTGCGCACCGTGGTGGCGGAGACGGTGAAGCCGGGGCCGCGGAGCTCGCCAGCAATCCGCTTGTAGTCCCAGCGCCGGTTGTCGCGCGCGAGGCGCAAAAAACCAGAAAGCGGGTCTCGTTCCGGATCGGCGGCCGGCCGAGTCGAGCCGTGTACGTCCAGCGCTTTGCGACCAGCCGGCGGTGCCAGCGCAGCAGCGTCGTCGGAGTGACGAGAAACGGGCGCCAGCTCGCTCGCGGCAGCAGCCGGCGGGGAACCGTTGCCACCGGCTGCCAGCAGGATTGTGAGCTTGGGCGGCAGTGAGTCGAGCGCCCGCTGCGGCCTTGCTCGAAATCGACGTCTGCGCGGGCTTCGCTGTTGTCAACCCACGCCGGCAGCGGCCGCCGGCCAGCGTGACTCAGCGAGCGGCGACGGGAAGCTGTGAGGGATACAGTTGCGGCCCTGATGACTCCCCGCCTGAACCGCCTCTTCGCCGCGGACGGCAAGTGCTTCGATCTCGCTGTCGACCACGGTTTCTTCGGCGAACGCGACCTCCTCGCCGGTATCGAGAACATGGAGCGCGCCGTTCTGACGCTAGTCGAGGCAGGCCCTGACGCGATCCAGCTCTCGCCCGGCCAGGCCCCGCTCTTGCAGCGCATCCCCGGCCCGCGCAAGCCGGCTCTCGTGCTGCGCACCGACTTCGCCAACGTCTACGGCCCCGAGCCGCCGGCGTACCTGTTCGCCGAGATGATCGAGAACGGCGTCGGCCAGGCGCTCGCGCTCGACGCCGCCTGCGTCGTCGCCAACATTCTGCTCATCCCGGATCAGCCCGAGCTACACCGGCAGTGCGTGCGCAACGTGACCGCACTCCGAGCCGCCTGCGATCCGGTCGGCATGCCGCTGATGGTCGAGCCGCTGGCGATGCAGTCTGGCGGCTCGGGCTACGCAGTCGACGGCGACATCGACAAGATCGTCCCGCTCGTTCGACACGCGGCAGAGCTCGGCGCCGACATCATCAAGGCAGACCCGACCGACGACCTCGACGAGTATCACCTCGTGATCGAGGCGGCGAGCGGGCGCCCGGTGCTGCCGCGCGGCGGGGGCCGCGTTCCCGAAGAGGAAGTACTTCGGCGTACCGAGGTGCTGATGCGTCAAGGCGCGGCCGGGATCGTGTACGGCCGCAACGTGATTCAGCACGAGAGCCCGGTCGCGATGACGCATGCACTGATGGCGATCGTTCACGAGGGCGCAACGGCCGAGGAGGCCCTCGGGCTCCTTGGCGCCAGTGTCTAGGACCGTTCGGTTCGGGATCATCGGCGGCGGGCTGATGGGCCGCGAGTTCGCGAGCGCCGCGGCACGGTGGGTTCACCTCGCCGACATCGGCGTCCGGCCTGAGATCGCCGTCGTCTGCGACGTCAGCCCGGACGTGCTCGCCTGGTACGAGCGGCTTGACCCCATGCCTCGGCTTGTCTCCGACTACGCGGAGCTTCTCGCCGACGAGTCGGTCGAGGCCGTCTACTGCGCCGTCCCGCACAACTTGCACGAGGAGCTCTACACCGCGATCCTCCGCGCCGGCAAGCACCTCGTCGGCGAGAAGCCCTTTGGAATCGACCTCGACGCCAACGACGCGATCCTCGCCGAGATCGCGCGGCACCCCGAGCTGCTCGTCCGTTGCTCCTCCGAGCTTCCCTTCTACCCCGGCGGGCAGGAGGTTGCGCGCTGGATTCGCGAGCGGCGATTCGGCCGCGTGCTCGAGGTCCGCTCGCTCTTCCTCCACTCGAGCGATCTCGATCCCTCGAAGCCGATCAACTGGAAGCGCCGCGCCGCGCTCAACGGCGAATACGGCTGCATGGGTGACCTCGGGATGCACCCGATGCACATCCCGCTACGCGCCGGCTGGGCGCCGCGGAACGTGCGGGCAATCCTCTCCAACGTTTTCGTCGAGCGGCCAGACGGCACGGGCGGCATGGCGCCTTGCGACACGTGGGACAACGCCGTTCTCCTCTGCGAGGCCGACGACGCCGACAAACCCTTTCCGCTACGGATCGAGACGAAGCGGATCGCGCCTGGTGAGACGAACACGTGGACGATCGAGATTGACGGCACTGAGGGGTCGATCGCCTACACGACCAAGCAGCCGAAGACTCTCCGCTGGATGGAGTACGAGCCGGGCACCCGCCAGGCCTGGCAGGCGGTCGACCTCGGCTCCGAGTCGGCCTACCCGACCATCACCGGCGCGATCTTCGAGTTCGGCTTCTCGGATGCCATCCTCCAGATGTGGGCGGCCTTCCTCGACGAGCTCGCCCACGGTCGCGACGGGGTGCGGCAGCCCTTCCACTGCGCGACGCCCGAGGAAGCGGCCGCGACCCACCGGCTCTTCACTGCCGCGCTCCGTTCGCACGCTGAGGGCGCGGTGGTGGCAGTCGACTGAGCCGGTGGGCGGCGCCGCGAGGGCGCCGCCCACCCGGGACTCAGCTCAGCACTTCGACTTGTAGAGGTACTTGGAGACGGCGGGCTGCTTGATGTTCGCCTTCGTGACGATCACGAGCCCCGTCTGGATCTTCGCCGTCACCTTCTTGCCGGTGAGCGCGTTCACCGCCTGTTGGACTGCCTGGAAGCCGATGTCGTACGGCTTCTGCGCGACGAGCGCTTG
>JBBRYW010000086.1:0-14445 GCA_038237235.1 Gaiellales bacterium | reverse complement strand
GGAGCGTGCGGAGGACCTCGCCTACGAGTCGACGGTCTGGGTGGACGGCCTCGACCGGATCCACAAGAACCGTCGCATCAACTTCTGTGTCGATCTCTCGGCGACGCCCTACTACCTGGCGCGCGCCGGCGAGGACACGAACCGCGTCTTCCCCTGGGTCGTCAGCGACTTCGGGCTCACGGATGCGATCGAATCGGGCCTGGTCAAGATTCCCCAGCTCGCGCACTCGGACCCGACCGGGGAGGAGCAGGCCGCCTACTTCAACATCTGGCGCTGGATCATGAGCCGGCTGACGGCGGCCGAGCGCGGTGGAAAGCGCGCGAACCCGAAGCCGGAGGCAGTTCTCAAGTACGCGGAGCAGCCGATCCGCCTGCTCGCGCTCGCGTGGGAGGAGGAGCGCAAGGCGTGGGAGTCGACCGAGGAGGAGCGTCCGCCCGTCCTCATCCTCGTCTGCAAGAACACGAGACTCGCCGCGGTGCTCTACAAGTGGCTCGCCGAAGGGGGCGCACCCGCCGGAATCCCGCCCGCGGACCTGAAGGGCCTGCGGAACGAGGACGGAAGGCGCTACACGATCCGGGTCGACTCGAAGGTTGTCGCGGAGACCGAGGTGGAGGGCGCGAAGAACGACGAGTCACGCTGGATGCGCTTCACGCTCGACACAGTGGGCAAGCGCGACTGGCCGCGCGACGACCAGCAGCGGGCGATCTATCCCGAAGGGTTCGAGGAGCTTGCGCGCAAGCTCGACCGGCCGCTGCACCCGCCGGGCCGCGACGTGCGCTGCATCGTCAGCGTCGGGATGCTCACGGAGGGGTGGGACTGCAACACGGTCACGCACATCGTTGGCCTGCGGCCCTTCATGTCGCAGCTTCTGTGCGAGCAGGTAGTCGGGCGCGGGCTGCGGCGCCGGAACTACGAGCTGACCGAGGAGGGAATGTTCGAGGAGGAGGTCGCGAAGATCCTCGGCGTTCCGTTCGAGGTCGTCCCGTTCAAGCAGCGCGCCGGCCCGAGGCCGACGCGCCGACCGCAGAACCACGTGCACCTGCTGCCGGAGAAAGCTCGGTACGCGATCGAGTTTCCTCGGGTCGAGGGCTACCAGCAGGCCATTCGTAACCGCGTCGCCGTGAGCTGGGATCGGATTGCTCCGGTGGACGTCGACCGGATGAAGATCCCGGACGAGGTACGGCTGAAGTCGACGCTGCTGACGAACCGGGGGCGGCCGTCGCTCCTGGAGCCGGGCGGCTCCGCGAAGCTCGATCTCGAGGCGTGGCGGAAGTCGGCGCGCCTGCAGCAGCGCGAGTTCGAGATGGCGGCCGCGTTGACGCACGAGTACG
Organism: Gaiellales bacterium; assembly: GCA_038237235.1. GTDB lineage: Bacteria > Actinomycetota > Thermoleophilia > Gaiellales > Gaiellaceae > JBBRYW01. Next base: position 13,114 of record JBBRYW010000086.1, on the reverse strand, counting down.
CGAATCGGGACACCTGCGAGGCGCCCGCGCACGTCCTCTTCCCGCAGCTACTCGACGTGGTGAAGCGGTTCGTGCGCGAGAAGGTGAGGGTCGACTCGCCCGAGAAGCGCGTCGACGTCTTCCTCTCGCCGTATTGGGGCTTCGCAATCGAGCGGCTGACGGAAGCGCTGCATCCGGACACGTCCGAGGGCGAGGCGCCCGAGATTCCGCGGTACGAGACGGGTCGCGGCGTAGGGTCGACGGCGGATGTCGACTTCTGGACGACGAAGAAGGTCAAGGAGATCCAGAAGTCGCACCTGAATTACGTGGTTCAGGACTCGAAGTGGGAGCAGTCGGCGGCGTTCCACCTGGACACGCACCCGCGCGTCGTGGCGTTCGTGAAGAACCAGGGTCTCGGGTTCGCGATCCCGTACCTGCACAACGGCCAGCAGCACAACTACGTTCCGGACTTCATCGTGCGCTTGGGTAGCGGCGTCCAGCTGATTCTCGAGACGAAGGGCTACGACCCGCTCGAGGAGGACAAGGCTCAGGCGGCGGAGCGGTGGGTCGCCGCGGTGAACGCGGAGGGGTCGTTCGGGGAGTGGCGGTATGCGCTGGTGCACGAGATGGGCGCAATCCCGGCCGTTCTCGCTCGCCACGGGCAGGGTGCACGGTGAACGACCCTCTTGAAGTAGAGCGGCACCGACTCGAGTTCCTTCCTGGTATCGCAGAGAAGCTTCACTGGTACGTCTATGCATTGAGGGATCCTCGCGATGAAAAGGTCTTCTACGTGGGAAAGGGCATCGGTAATCGCGCGTATGACCACGCCCGTTCGGCCATAACGGTGGGCGAATCGATGGTGCAACCCAAGCGCAAGCTGATACACGAGATCCACCAGTGGGGACACGAGGTTGAGGTAGAGATCGTGCGTCGGGGCCTCCCCGACGAGAAAACGGCCTACGAGGTTGAAGCGGCTGTGATCGACACCCTGCGCCATGCGGGGCCGAGCGACTTGACGTACCAAATCGAAGGCCACGGTCATTCGGCGCGTGGATGGGCGACGCTCGAGAGCCTTCGTTCCCTCGCGGCCCCATCGGTCGACATCCCGGACGACATGCGACCAAGCGTCCTCATCCGCCCTCGTCGAAAGTATCGGTACACGATGAAGGTCGAAGAGATGTGGGAGGCAACGCGGGGAGGCTGGACGTTCAAACGTCGCCCGTACAAGTACGCTTTCTGCGTCCACGACGGAATCGTCCGCGGTATCTGGCGAATTACAGGCTGGGATCCGAGCGAAGAGAGGTGGGGCGTTGGCCGACGCGGGCTTGACGGAGAGCCGGCTCTCGACCGATGGGGCGAATACGTCGGGCGCTACGTCGGCCATCTCCTTCCGACACGTGGGGGCCAGCTGCCCTTCACGATCCTCAGCTAGATACTTGCAAGTCCAGCAGCTTCACGATATGCGGCGGCCAAGGCGTCGAGTAGTTCGTCGTTAATGTCGCGGATGCTGTTGCCGCTGCCCAGCCGCTGCGGCGCGAGCGCTGCCTCGACTCGCGCGCTGCTCCGCGCGGCGCGCCGCTCGAACACTGAGCGCCAGGGCGAGAGATAGAAGCCGTTGTCATTCCAGATTGTGATCAGGCCGGCATCCTCGTTCAGCAGGTACGGCAGTAGCGTTGTCCGCCCAGACGTTCCTCTGATCGCAAGCAGCCGAAGCGCGCCCTCTTGCTCGAGGCTCCGCGCCCACTGATACATCCGCTTCAGCGGCGGGCGCGCTGGTTCCGGCGCGTGGGAAATCGATTCCTCGAACTCCTCAGGCGGGATCCTGTACGGTTTCGGCCGACGTGGCTCGGCCGCTTGCGCCGGCTGGACGGAAACCGCTTGTCGCTCGGGCTCGATTCGTTGGGGAACGAGTGCGCGGCGACCGTTGATGTCGTAGGCGCGCAGGGCCACCAAGTCGATTGCGAGTTCTGGTGCGATGGACTCGAGGTACCCGACCAGACGCACCAGCTCGGCCGGGGCGTCATCAAGCACCAATACGAGTCGAAAGCGGCCGCCGCTGAGGCTCCCCGCGAGCTTGCTCGCGAACTCCGCCTCGTCGAAGCTGCCCTCGGCATCCTGGCTCGCGACGAGACTCGCTATCGTCTCGTAGCCGCGCTCGCGAAGCTGCGAGCGGAGCGTCTCGCGCTCCAGCGTCTCGGTCGACGTTCCTCGGAGATACGCCGCGTAGGCGAGAATTTGTGCAACAACGGCGCGCCGTGCCTCCGCGTTCCGCGCAAGTTTAACCTCCACGAGGGCGAGCCGGCCGCTCGGTTCCACGGCAAGCACGTCCGCATAGCCGCTTCCGAGTGGCACCTCTCGACCGAGGACGATGAGTGCGGGCGAGCCTGAAAGCGGCAGTAGGTGAGGCGCCTCTTCGACCAAACGATGGAGCGTCGCTTCGTCGGGAAAGCCGACCGGAGCGAGCAGCTTCCACGTTCCTTCGTTCTCAGCCCAAATCGAACTCAATGGAGGAGAGAGCCTACTTCGACTGACTCACTCAACGATGCGGACGCTGACGATCGGTGACAGTGTCGGCCACGACGTTGCCACTGTCCTCGCCCCGCAGCCTGTGGCCGCGCCACGACGTCAAGCTGAGCTCCCCGTATTCGTGCGGGCATCAGAGACGTCGGTCACGTAGGAGACGACCACGCACGCCGCGATCGTCGTCGCCTTGACCAGCTGCGAGATCATCGAGACGAGCAGGCGGATCATCTGTTGAACTCCGCGGCCCAGGCTGGCAACCGCCGGGCGGCGGCCAGAACCTCCGCGAAGCCGTCGCCCGGGTACCGCTCCTGCCGTCCCTCGCGCAGCAGGAGCCACGACGCCCCGGCGGGACGGCGCCAGATCTGCTCCACGGCTTGTCGGTAGATCGCGAGCTGCAGCGGATCCGGGTCGCTCGCGCCGGTCTTGTAGTCGACGATCTCCCAGGCGTCGTCCTCGCGCTCGTAGATCGCGTCGATCCGGCCCGCGACCGACAGCCCCTCGCCGAGGTAGAGCGTGAACGGCTGCTCGGTCAGGAGCGGCGTCATCTTGGCGAAGCGGCTCGCCTGGAAGTTCTCCCACATCTGCTCGGCGCTCACGCCTGAGCCGCCGCCCCGCCGCTCGCCGGGATCCAGGTCGTAGAGTTCCTCCGCCTTGTCCGGCCCGGCTACGACCGGCGCCGCGCCCCGCGACCACTCCTCGATCCGGCGGTGCAGCTCGATCCCGAGCTGCGCGGCCGGCGAGGGCGGCGACGGCACCCGCCGCACGTGGCGCCAGAAGAACTCGTCCTCGTCGCGGGCGAAGGTCAGGAACGCCGTCACCGAGAGCACCGGCGGGCAGCGCCACGCCGCCGCTCGCGGGCGGCGTGCCTCCACCGCGCGCAGCCGCTCGAGCTCGGGCTCGAGGCGGGCGATCTCGGCCGGGTCGGGCGGCGGCGGCTCGAAGCGCGGCGGTTCGGCCGCACCGGCGACCGCGCCCGCAAAGGGATTCACCTCCGGACACTCGACCTGCTCGCCGCTCGGCTGCACGAGCCCGGTCGCGAGCGCCTCCTCCCAGAAGATCGACGGCACCTGCGCGTTCTTGTTCTCCCCGTAGAACCACGCGCGCGAGAGCACGAGCCGCCGCTTCGCGCGCGTCATGCCCACGTACATCAGCCGCCGCTCCTCCTCGAGCTTCATCGCCTTGATCGCGTCCTTCTCCTCGGGCGGCAGGTACGCGGCGTCGCCGCGCAGCTCGAACGGGAGCCGGAACCAGGACTCGGCCGGGTTCTCGCTCGCGCGCTCGCTCGGCATCAGCCGCTGCGCGAGCCCGGGCAGGAAGACGACGTCCCACTCGAGCCCCTTCGCGCGATGCAGGGTAATCAGCCGCACGGCGTTCGTGTCGACGACGCGCAGCTCGTCCTCGTCGTGCTCGGACTCCTCGATCGACTCGAGGTACTCGACGAAGCCGGCGAGATCGGCCGCGCCCGCGGCCGGGCGGAAGCCCTGCGCGATGTCGCGCAGTTTCGCGAGGTGGCGGAGCGCGACCTCGGCCTCGGGATCCGGCGAGGAGCGAAGCTCGGCGTCGAGCCCGCTCACGCGCGGGATCTCGCCCACGAGGTCGGCGAGGGAGACCCGGGCGGCGATCGCGGCGAGCTCGCACCAGACGCGGTGCAGGGCGGCGACGCGCTCACGCGCCGCGTCGGTCAGGTCGGGGATCTCCTCGTGCGCGACGATCGCGTCGACGAGCGAGTAGCGCAGCACGTCCCGGTCCCCGCGCCGGTCGCGCCGCTGCTCGCGGTTCAGGCCCTTCGCGAAGTCGGCGAGGAAGAAGAGATCGCGCCGGTCGAGCCGGTAGGAGGGCCCGAGCAGGATGCGGGCGAGCGCGATGTTGCCGCCGGGGTCGGCGAGCAGCGAGAGCCAGGCGCAGACGTCGACGATCTCGGGCCGCCGCCAGAAGCCGCCGAGCATGTCGACCTCCACGGGCACGCCGCGCGCTGCGAGCGCGCCGAAGATCGCGTCGAACTGGTCGCGCTTGCGGCAGAGGATCGCGTAGCGGCCCCACGGCTCGCCGCCCGCCGCGATCCGCTCGGCGATCCCCTCGGCCTCCCGCAGCTCGTGCGGCGCGACGAAGGCCTCGACCATCGCCTCGGCCGCCCCCTCGGCGGGGCGGAGCGGCTCGCGCGCGTCGCCGTCCGGCCGCTCGAACGGCTCGACGAGCGCGTTCGCCAGGTCGAGGATCTGCTTGCCCGAGCGGAAGTTCGTCGACAGCGGCTCGGTGCGCGCGCCCGGGAAGTCCTCCGGGAACGCGGCCATGTTGAAGATCGTCGCTCCGCGCCAGCCGAAGATGCCCTGGTCGACGTCGCCGACCGCGCAGACGAGGTCGGCATCCGCGGCGACCAGCTTGACGAGCCTGCGCTGGGCGACGTCGGTGTCCTGGTACTCGTCGAGGAAGACGTAGCGGTAGCGGCCGCGAAGCCGCTCGAGCACGTCGGGGTTTCGTTCGAGCAGCCACGCGGCGAGTCCGATCTGGTCGCCGTAGTCGATCGCGCCGCGCTCGCGCTTCAGCTGCGCGTAGGCCTGGATCCCGCCGAGCGCGTCGAGCCGCTGCTGGGCGACCGAGGAGCCGGGCCGCGCGCGGCACCATGCCTCGACGTCGGAGACAGTGACGACGTGCCGCTGCATCTCCTCGTGCAGGATCAGCAGGTTCTTGATCAGCGTCGGCAGCCAGCTCACCTCGAGCGTGCCGAAGCGGCAGCGGTCGAGCGCCTGCAGGACGAGCTGCCACTTCTGCGCCGCGTCCACGAGCACGGGATCCGCCTCGAGGCCGGCGAGCAGGGCGTGGTCGCGCACGATCGAGGCGCCGAAGGCGTGGTAGGTCTGGGCGGTCAGCTCGTCCGGGTCGAGGCGCTCGCGTCCCTCGAGCTCGCGGTAGACGCGCTTCCGCATCTCCTTCGCGGCCTCGACGGTGAAGGTGAGGCAGAGGATCTCACCGGGCCGGACGCCGTCGTCGACCAGCCGGACGATCGCGCGCTTCAGCGTCTCGGTCTTGCCCGTTCCCGCGCCGGCCGCGATGCGGAGCGGGCCGTGCAGTTCGGCGAGGATCCGGTCCTGCTCCAGCGTCATACCGGCACGTCCTTCACGTGGCGCGGGCAGATCGTCTGGAAGTCGCAGAACTTGCATTCGGCCTCGGGCGAGAAGGCGAAGCGCTCGCCGGCAATCTGGGCGACAAGGCCGCGCACACGCTCGCGCGTCGCGCCGGCGAGCTCGGGCGTGGCGTCCTGGCCTCGCTTGCCGATCTTGCCGCCGGCGACGTGGCCCGGGTGGACGTACTCGATCCGGCCGACCCGGCCGAGCGCCGCCAGCTCGGGCACCTCGAGGCAGGCGAGCGCGTAGAGCGCGAGCTGGAGATCCTCGGCGGCGTCCTTGTTGCCCATCGCCTTGCCGCTCTTGTAGTCGACGAGACGGAGCAGGCCGTCCCGCAGGCGGTCGATCCGGTCGATGCGGCCCGAGACCGTCGAGGCGTCGAGGCCGAAGCGGAAGTAGCGCTCGACCGCGAGCACCTCGCCGTCTTCGCCCCCTTCGATCTCGCAGCGGTGGTAGTCGCGCAGCATCCGCTCGAGCCGCGCGCGCCTGGAGTGCTCGAGCGCGGCGGGGCGGATCACGCCGGGGCGCCACTGGCCCTCGCCGACTCGCAGCAGGCGGTCGAGCGACCGGTCGGCGGGGCCTTCGGGTCGGTGGAACTCCTCGAGCGTGTCGTGCAGGATGCCGCCGAAGACGAGCTGCGGGCCGGTCGGGCGGACGAGCTCGACCAAGGTGCCGTAGAAGAACTGGAGCGGGCAGTTCTCGTAGGGGTCGAGGCCCGAGGCGGAGGTGTAGAGGCCGCCCTCGGGCAGCATCGGCCGCTCGTTCCGCGTCGGCGCGAGCGCGCGCCAGCCGGGCGGGCCGCCGCCCGCGCGGCGGAGGGCGACGAGCGCCTCCTCGGCGGAGGCGAGCTCGATGCGGCCGTCCACAGGCTCGAGGAAGCGCTCCAGCTCGCCGTAGAAGCGAGAGAGCGAGCGGCCGCGCTCCTCGCGCGCCTCCTCGGTCGCCGTCAGGTTTACGCGCGTGCGTGCGCGCGTGATCGCCACGTAGAAGAGGCGGCGCTCCTCCTCGAGCGCGCGGCGCGCTCGGCCGGCCTCGTCGAGCGGGCGGGGCGCGAACTCGTCGCGGCGAAAGAGCGTATGCTCGGCGCGCGAGAGGGCGGGGAAGCGGCCCTCGACGAGGTCGCAGACGAAGACGGCGTCCCACTCGAGCCCCTTCGCGGCGTGGACGGTGAGCTGGGCGACCGCGTCGGGCGGCAGCGCGTCGGGCGGCAGCTCGTCGGCGGGTGAGAGGGCGCCCGAGCCGCGGGCCGACGGGAAGTCGGCGAGCGCTCCCTCCCAGGCGTTCGCCGCGTCGGAGAGCGCCGTCACGGCGGCGACCTCGTCGACGTCGTCCTGCAGGCCGTCGCGGCGGATCCGCTCCTGCAGCTCGCGGAAGTACGGGAGGCGCTGCCAGAGCGTGTAGACGGCATCGCCGGCCGTCCGTTGGCGTCGGACGATTCCGAGCGCGGTGAAGAAGGGCTCGAACTCGCGAGAGCGCCGCAGGTCGCCGTAGACGGTGCCCCCGCCGCGGCGAAAGCGCCGCAGCGCGAGCGGGTCGGCGCCGAAGAGGGGGGAGGCGAGCGTGTCGAGCGCGAGCTCGGCCTGCGCCTCGTCCCAGCGCTCGGGCAACGCCAGCTCGATCAGCGCGGCGAGCGCCCGTGAGGTCGGATGCAACGGCGGGGCGAGCGGCGAGTGGAAGGGGATGCCGTGGCGGCGCAGCGCATAGGCGAGGCGGGGGCCGACCTGGCGGAGCGAGCGGGCGAGGATCGCGATCTTGCCGAGCTCCGTGCCCTCGAGCCGAAGCGCCGCGATCTCGCGCGCGATCCAGTCGGCCTCCTCGGCGGCGTGGGAGAACGTCTTGCCGGTCAGCTCGGCGGGGCGGTCGGCGGCCGGGCGCAGCGTCTTCGAGCGGTGCGTGTCGACGTTGAGCCGGATCACGCTCGCGGCCGCCTCGACGATGCGCGGGGCGGAGCGGTAGTTCGTCGGCAGCTCGTAGGTGCGCGCGCCCGGCCAGCGGCGCTCGAAGCCGAGCGTGTTCTCGATCTCGGCGCCGCGAAAGCCGTAGATCGACTGATCCTCGTCGGCGACGCAGAAGACGTTCCCGCTCTCGCCGGCGACGAGCTCGAGCAGGCGCTCCTGCGCGACGTTCGTGTCCTGGTACTCGTCGACGAGGACGAAGCGCGGCGGCTCGGCGAGCGGCTCGCGTTCGAGCAGCGCGACCGCCTCGCGCTGCAGGCCGCCGTAGTCGAGCGCGGGCAGCGCCTCGAGGTAGCCCGCGCGGACGCGCGCGAGCGGGTTGTCCGGGACGGTCAGATACTCGTCGCAGAGGGAGCAGAAGGAGAGCGCCTCGGCGGCGAGCGCGGAGGAGGGCGCGTAGCCGAGGTCGTCCTCGGCGCCGAGCGCGGCGCGGATCGCGGAGTCGCGCTCGGCCTGCGTGGCGAGGCGCGGCCGGTCGAGCAGGCCGAAGCAGAAGGCGTGGAAGGTCGTGACGGGGAAGCTCGCGTAGCTTCGCTGCAGGCGGGCGGCGAGCCGCTCGCGCAGGTCGCCCGCCGCCTTGCGCGAGAACGTGAGGACGAGCAGCTCGTCGGGCCGCGCGGCACCCTCGTCGATCAGCCGGACGGCGCGCTCGACCATGACGCTCGTCTTGCCCGAGCCGGGCCCTGCGAGCACGATCGCCGGGCCGTCGCCGTGGGCGACGGCGGCCTGCTGGTACGAGTCCAACCCCATCTCCTCGGTAATCGGCACCGCTCCCGTGCACTCTTACGCGGGGCGGCCTTGTTGTAAAGGTGTTACACCAACGTAACGCTACTGATGTAGCATTCGCGGCATGAAACGACTTCAGATCATGATCGAGGAGGAGCTCGACGCGGCTCTAGGCCGGCAAGCGGCCGAAGAAGGCGTCTCGAAGGCAGCGCTCATCCGGCGCTATGTTGCCGAGCGCGTTCGTCCGCTACCACCGCTTCACGAAGACCCGCTCTGGGAACTCGTTGGCTCCGTTGACGCGGAGCCCGTGCGCGACATCGACGAGTACCTCTACGGGCCGGTCGAGCACGAGTGATCTTCGTCGACACGTCCTTCTGGATCGCGCTTCAGCTCACGTACGACGATCGCCACGAAGACGCTCGGCTGCTCTTCGAACGGTTCGGCGACCGAGAGCTCGTCACCTCGAACCATGTTCGGGGCGAGACGTGGACGTTTCTGCGGACGCGGTCGTGGCACTCGGCGGCTGTCCGCTTCCTCGATCGCCTCGCGCAGACACCGCGGGTTCGGAGGGTCTTCGTCTCCGAGGCCGCGGAGCGAGAGGCACTCCGCTGGCTCCGTCGCCACGACGAGCGGGCGTACTCGTACATCGATGCGACGAGCTTCGCCGTTATGCGCACGCTCAGGATCCGCGAGGCGCTCGCGTTCGACGGAGACTTCTCCGCGGCCGGGTTCGTCGAGCTGCGCCCGTAGGCGGCCGCCGCCAACATCTACGTCGCGGACGAGGGCGCGGGCGCGGGCGAGAATCGTGAAGCTGTCTCCGGCCGGCGACGTCGTCGCGAGGCTCGGGCGGAATCTGCTCAGCACGCCGGTTCGGATGAAGCTGGACGCCTGGGGCAACCCTGGATTACCGACAACGGTGTGGGCCGCGTCGTCGAGCTTTCGCCCACCGGCGGGCAGCTCGCGGCCTTCGGCTCGATCGGGAGCGCCCTCGGCCAGCTACGCGGCCCGCGCGGGATCGCTCTCGACCCCACCGGCAACGTCTACGTCGCAGACAACGGCAACTCGACAACGACCGCGTCCAGAAGCTGTCTCCCAAGGGCCGCTCGCGCAGTGAGGGCCCTTCAACACGCCACTCGGCCTGACCCTCGACGGCGAGGGGAACATCTATGTCGGGCAGGGCGGAACCAGGCGCATCACCAAGCTCTCGCCGGCGGGCGCCGCCCTCGCGCAATGGGGCGCCTACGGGGCGGGGGCGGGGCAATTCACGAACCCGGCCTCCCTCGCCGTCGACTCCCAGGGCAATGTCTACGTCGCCGAGGGCACTCCCGGAAGCGGCGCCCCGTGCAACTGCCGCGTGCAGAAGCTCTCCCCGACAGGGCTTGGTTCTCGCCGTCTGGCGGTCGGCCCGTCAGTGAAGGCTGCCGCGCGGCGCGAGCCACTCGGCGGCTTGCCCTGTGACACCGGCGATGAGCTCGAAGTGCCCGTCGTAGTGAAGCAGCGGCACGTCGTTCACCTCGGCGACTGCGGCGATCAGGAGATCGACCGGTGTGGGGCCGCGGTGCTGGGAGGAGGCGGCGAGCCAGCTCTGCGCGCGTAAAGCCGCCCGCTCGGCGCGCTCGTCGAGCGGAAGCTGACGGAAGCCTCCGAGGTCGCGCGCGAACGCGGCGTAGTCGGCTGTTCCCCGTGCCGAGTACAGGAGCTCGAGCGCGACTGGAGCGCACAGGACGAGCTCATCCTCCTGGAGCAGCGACTCCCAGCGATCGGCAACGCGCCGGCTGCGGTTCCAGGCGCTCGTGTCGGCGAGGTACGGCAGCGCTACGGGCGGCGCAGCCGCCGGAGTTCCGCCGGCGGTGGGCCGATGCCGTCGGATGGGCTACGGCGGATCCGCTCCATCACACGCCGCCGCGCCGCCAGCCGGATCACCTCGTCGAGCGCGGCGTCGACAGTCTCGGCGAGCGTGCCCGTGCCGAGAATCTCGCGTGCTTCCGCGACCTTGCCGCGGTCGATGACCAGCGAGGTTTTGTCCCTTCGGGATATCTCTTTCCTGTGCGTGTGGATATCCTAACGCCTTCGCTCAGCGAAGGTCGAGGACGAGCAGCAGGGCGTCGTCGACGGCGGAGCTCGTCGAGGCTGAGGTGTCCGGCGCGCTCGCCGAGCGCACGGGCATCGACCGCGCCCACCATCTCGCACATGACCCGGGTGACCCCGTGGCCGAAGTAACTTCGGGTTGGAAGCTCGCGCCCGGCGTAGAGCGTGAAGTTGGGCACACCACGACCGTCGAGAGTGCGAGCAGATCGTCGGCCTGGACGATGACCGCGGATCGGGGACCAAACCGTGCGACAATCGCTCCGTGAAGAAGGGCGTGCTGGACCCGGAGGGCGCCCACCTCGCGGCGCTGCGCCGGCTCGGCGACTTTCGTGGCCGCCGAGTACTCGAGCTCGGCTGCGGCGACGGCCGTCTCACGCTCGGCATCGCTCGAGACGCGGCGAGCGTGCTCGCGTTCGACCCGGACGCGGAGGCGGTCGAGCGGGCGCGTGGCTCGCGCCCGTCCGACCTCGCCGAGCGCGTGGAGTACAGGGTCGCCTCGGGCACGGAGATCGAGATCGAGCCCCACTCGTTCGACCTCGTCGTCTTCTCCTGGTCGCTCTGATGAGTGCAGGCCGAGGACGTCGTGCACGTCCTGAGCAACATGGTCGACGCGGTGAGGCCCGGAGGCGTAATCCTCGACCTGCAGGTAATCCGGCCCGATCCGCGGGCGGAGGTCGACGGCCGGCTCCTCTGTGAGATCGACGGCGGGCCGCTCTTCAGGGACGCCGATGCGGCGGCTGCCGCGGTCGACGCGCTCGTAGGCGTCGGCCGCCTCGTGGAGGGGGCCGTGGACGAGCACGAGGTCCGCAAGCACTACGCGAGCGGGGCGGCGCTCCTCGAGGACTGGGAAACGGGGAACCGTCAGCCGCCGCCGGAGGCCGTGCCCCGTCTGCGCGCGCTCGCGCGATCGTGCGTGGTGCGCGAGCGGTGCCGCCTGCGACGTCTCGTCGTCTTAGAGTGCGAGCCGTGAAGCGCCGGGCCGGGCGCCTACCGGCGCAGTACGTTGCTCGCGAAGTCGAGCAGTAGCTTGGCTCGACGCAGGGTCGTGGTCAGCTGTCGTCCCGTGGTCGGGATGAGGCCGTACTGAGCGGTGTCCTTGACGTTGATGAGCTCCGACAGGGCATCCGCTGCCCGCCCTCCATCGGGCACGATTTGACTCAGCAGAGCTGCCGCGTCGCGATGGTCCTCCCCGCGCGAGCGGCGGCCAAGCGCCGCGCAGCAAGCGGCGTCCGATGAGGCGATGCCCGAGAGGACGGCGAGAGCCGCAGCAACACTCCGCGAGGCCGGGATCTCAGCCTCGTCGGCGGCAAGCTCAGCGACCTCGAGCGACTTCTGTGCGTGGTCGAGGCGCGTGCGTGCCTGCGCTCGATCGCACGGCTCCGTGCGACCCCGCCGCTTCGTCATGGCTGGGCTGCGAGCAGCTCGGCGGCCTCCGGGCCGACAAGCGTGATCGCGTCTCGGCGAAGCTCGGCGAAGCTCGGTGGCCGGTCCCGGCGAAGCGCGCGCAGGTCCACCGCGGACAGCTCGGCGACTGCGACATAGTTCCCGGTCCATCGGTGCACTTGGTCGGAGAACCGCTGGAGTTGCTTTCGCCAGCGCGAGTTGTCTTCCGACACCCGAGCCGGGCGGACGACCAGAACGTCGATGTCGCTCCGTGCGTCGCCATCGCCGCGGGCCGCCGAGCCGAAGATGGACACGTGGTCGGGAGTGATCTCCCATCCGGTTATCTCGGCCTTCAGGCGCCGCTCGAGCTCCAAACGGATGCCGGCGAGCAGCTCGATCGCCGGCGCCGCGAGGTGCTCGCGGTTGAACGTGTACAGATAGGCGTTTCCAGCTTCCTGGGCATACACGAGGCCCTGGTCAGCCAGTCTCCGTAGGCATGCGTTCACCGTTGGCTGCGAGCCGGTGCCGACGAGCCGGGCGACCTCGCGGCCGGTTAGCGGGCGGGACGTCCCACCCACCACGCGTAACACGTCCATGTCGATCGGTGAGCGGATCACCGCCCACGGGCGAGAGACGTCCATCGCTACCGCATATTATCATTTATTTGACCCATAATCTTTTCATACAAAACGACTACCTATCGGGGCCGCGCCTACTCGACCGGCTGAAAGGCGTTCGCGGTCAGCACGTCGATCGGCACGACGTCCAGCGCCCGCGCGTGTGTCGCGCCGAGCACGACGGCCGGGGCGCAGCCCGCGCGATAGGCCTCGAGCCAGCGGTCCGCGCAGACGCACCAGCGGTCGCCGGGCGACAGCCCGGGGAACCCCCACTCGGGCCGCGGCGTCGAGAGGTCGTTGCCGGCGAGCCGGCTGAACTCGAGGAACTCCCCGGTCACGATCGTGCAGACGGTGTGGCTGCCAACGTCCTCGGGGCCAGTGGCGCAGCAGCCGTCGCGGTAGAAGCCGGTCACCGGATCGGCCGAGCACCGGAGCAGCTGGCCGCCGACGACGTTCAGGTCGGGATCTCGGTTCACGTTTGCGAACTCTGCCAGTCGCCGCTGTACGCTGCCCGGAGATGGAGAAACTGACGGAGCTGACCTGCGTCGCGTGCCGCAAGGACGCGCCGACCGTCACCGACGCCGAGGTCGCGGAGCTCCGGCCACAAGTGGCCGACTGGGAGCTCGTGGAGGTCGACGGCGTCAGGCGACTGAGGCGGGTCTTTCGGTTCGAGGACTTCGCGCAGGCGCTCGAGTTCACCGATCGGGTCGGCGAGCTGGCG
>JBBRYW010000085.1:0-14510 GCA_038237235.1 Gaiellales bacterium | reverse complement strand
TGGTGGCGGTCGGCCGGGGCGCGAGCGGGATCGTCCGTCCCGAGACCGTGATGCCGGCGTGAGGACCGCACGCTCGCTCGCCGAGCTCGGGCCGGGCGAGCGCGCGGTCGCCATCGGCATGTTCGACGGCGTCCATCTCGGTCACCGCCGCGTGATCCAGGCCGCAGTCGACTCGGGCTTGACGGCCACCGTGGTCACATGCGATCCACACCCCCGCGTTACGCTCGGCGCAGAGGTCGAGCTGCTCACGTCCACAACACGCCGCCTCGACCTGATCGAAGAGCTCGGCGCGACCGAGACGCTTCTCCTCCCTTTCACCTCGGAACTAGCTCGGGCCTCCCCAGAGGAATTCGCGAGCCGGGTGCTCCGCCCGCTCGGTGCACAGGTGATCGTGGCAGGCTCGAACTTCCGCTTCGGGCGCGGCCGAAGCGGCGACCTCGGCTCGCTTCGAGCGATGGGGTTCGAGATTCGCCCGGTGCCGCTCGTCGCGGAGGTCTCGTCCTCGATCATCCGCCAGCTGCTGCGGGCGGGCGAGGTCGCCTCGGCGGCGCGCCTGCTCGGCCGCCCGCCCGAGCTCGACGGCACGGTGGTCTCGGGCTGGGCGCGAGGCGGGACGCTGGGCTTTCCAACGGCGAATCTCCGGGTCGACCCAGATCTACTCGTCCCCGCCCACGGCATCTACGCCGGCGCGGTCGGCGAGCGGCGAGCCGCCGTCTCGATCGGTACGAACCCGCACTACGGAGGCGAGGAGCGCACGATCGAGGCGTTCCTGCTCGACTTCGAGGGCGACCTCTACGGCAGGCGGCTCGTGCTCGAGCTGTGGCAGCGGCTTCGCGACGAGCGGGCTTTCGGTAGCGAGCAAGACCTGGTTGAGCAGATCGCTCTCGACGTGGAGCAGGCGCGGCTCGCTGAGCGCCCGGTCTCAGTCCGGTAGACGGACAGCGCCGCTTCGCCGCGGGTCGCCGGCTGCGCCGGCGCGCCCCACCACGCTGACACCGCCGAAGTAGTGATGGCGTTCGCGCCACTCAGCGACCTGCCAGCCCGCTCGCTCGAGGGCATCGTGCACCGGTTGGCCGAATCCCGGCTCGAGGTGGACGATCGATCCTGCCGGGTGCAGACGCGGCCGGTCTACCGCCTCTGTCGGCCCGACCCCCTCGTCCAGGATTCCCGACACGACTTGCACGAGCGCGCTGCGGAGCCGCGTCCCGCCGGCCGCGCCGGCGGCGAGCGCCAGGCCATCTGCATCGAATGCGAGGAGCGGGGCCATCATGCTCCGCATGCGGCGGCCGGGCTCGAGCTCGCCCACGAGCAGATCGGCCTCGCCGAGCATGCTGTTCAGATGCAGGTCGTAGCCCGGCAGCCAGTCGCCAGACCCGAGGCCGAGGCTCGTCGTCAGCACGCACGCGCTGCCGTCCCGGTCGACGACCGCCAGGTTGGTGGTGTGGTTGCCGGCGGCGCGACCGCCCGGGACCAGCGCGTGGAGCAGCCCGAGCGCGCGCTCGGGCCGATCGTCGTCCGGCACGGCGGGGAGTCTCGCGAGAGCGGCCGGCACTCCCGAGATGTCCGAGCGCGTTCGGAGATCCCAGCCGCCGTGTCTCGCTCGCACCGGCTCGTCCCAGACCGCGCGGTAGGCAAGCAGATCGGCTCGGCTCACCCGGCCGCCGCGCTCGTCCATCAGAGCGACGAGGGCATCCGCCAGAGATCCGTTGTACGCCGTCTCAGGCCCTTCCTCGGCGAGAGCCTCGAGCGCGGGTACGAGACCCGGTTGGTCGAGCCGCTCACCCTCGCCGAGCGGCCGTCCGCCGGGAGCGTAGATGCGGGCGCCCTCGCTCATGGTCATGACCGGTGCGAGCATCACGAGGCACGAGGCATGGGCGGGGGGCATGCGTACGCCCTCCCGCGCAAGGCGGAGCGCCGGCTCGCAAAGTCGGCTCCACGGCAGCCTGCCGTAGCGGCGCCAGAGCTCCCCGAGCCCGGCGGGCACGCCTGGAACCGCGCAGGACGCGATCCCGACGGCGTAGTGGACGAGCTCCTCTCCGAAGGGAACTCGAAGCTCCACGAGCGGCGTCGCCTCACGCTCCTCGCCGAGGCCCGGGACGGCTACGAAGCAGTCGAGATTCGCCGTCGCGCCGCTTCCGGCATCGAAGTGGATCGCGTGGCCTCCGCCGAGCAGACCGGTCATCACCGTCTCGGCAACGCACGAGGCGAGGCACGCCGCGACTGCGCCGTCGGCCGCGGAGCCGCCGTCGGCGAGGATCTCGGCGCCGGCCCTGGCGGTGGCGGGGTGACCCGCGGCGACGGCCGCCTTCATGGCCGAGACAGTACGCGGCCGCTGGTACTCTAGGGACGACCGTAGCCTCGGTCGCTCGCGTCCTTCCTTGCGCGGCGCTCTGGGACGACGGCGTCACCTACAAGGAGGTCTCGTGACACTCACCAAGGAAGGGAAGCTGGAGGTCGTCGGTAAGCACGGCCGGCACGACAGCGATACGGGCTCGTCACAGGTGCAGATCGCGCTGATGACCCGTCGAATCAACGAGCTGACCGAGCACCTGCGCACGCACACGAAGGATCACTTCGCGCGGCGTGGGCTGCTCAAGCTCGTCGGCCGCCGCCGACGCTTGCTGAACTATCTCACCAGGCACGACCTGGAGGGCTACCGCGCCCTCATCAAGGAGCTGGGGCTGCGCCGGTAGGCGCATTCCGGCGAAAGAACTCGAGGGTGGAAGTTTGAGCGAGCCCCGCGCCAAGCTCGGGGCTGACCCAAACCTCCACCTTCCCAAAAGATGGAGGAAGGCAGAGTGAGTATTTCGACCACACGCCACACGGGCGTCTCAGTGACCGTGGGCGATCAGGAAATCACGTTCGAGAGCGGCAAGTTGGCCAAGCAGGCCGACGGCGCCGTGGTCGTCCGCTCGGGCGACACGATGGTGCTCGCGACGGCGCAAGGCCGGATGGAGGCGCGCGAAGGCGCGGACTTCTTCCCGCTGACCGTGGACGTCGAGGAGCGCATGTACGCCGCCGGCAAGATTCCCGGCGGGTTCTTCAAGCGGGAGGGTCGGCCCACGGAGAAAGCGATCCTTACCGCCCGAATGATCGACCGGCCGATCCGGCCGCTCTGGCCGAAGGGCTTCCGCAACGAGGTGCAGGTCATCTGCACCGTGCTCTCCGCGGACATGATCACACCCCACGACCTGCTCTGCATCAACGGCGCCTCGGCCGCGCTGATGATCTCGCCGCTGCCGTTTGCCGGGCCGGTCGGCGCCGTCCGGGTCGGACTGATCGACGACGAGCTGGTCCTCAACCCGACGCTGACCGCGACGGAGGAGGAGAGCAGTCTCGATCTTCTCGTCGTCGGCACGAAGGAAGGCCTGACAATGGTGGAGGCGGGCGCCGACGAGGTCCCCGAGGAGACGCTGCTCGAAGCGCTCGAGCTCGCTCATAAGGAGATCATCAAGCTGTGCGAGGCACAGGAGGAGCTCGCGAGTCGCGTCGGGAAGTCCAAGTGGGTCGACCTCGACCTCGTCTCGGAGCTGGAGGCCTCGCACGGCGCTCGTATCGCCGAGCGCATCTCGAGCGTTGGGCTTCGCGAGGCCGGCACGGCGGTCGAGGAGCTCGCCGACGAGCTCGCTCCGCCGCTGACGATGGACTCGACCGAGAATGACATCGTCCGCCAGGTTCAGGTCCGCTCGGCTCTCAACCTGATCGCCGACCGCCAGCGCCTGGCCGCCGTCGAGCGACCGGTGCGCGAGCAGTTCGAGAACGACCTGCGGGTGCTGACAGATGCCGAGCAGGACTCCAAGGAGCTCAAGTCCGCGAAGCGGCACCTCCTCTTCGACCGGGTCGTCGAGACTGTCGACCTGCCCTTCCCGGTGGGACCTGCCACTGCCGAGGGCGAGGCGACGCTGGTCAAGGACTCGCTGACCAAGTCGTGGGTCAAGCGAGCGACCGAGGCGATCTACAAGGATCTCGTCCGCAAGAAGATCGCCGTCGACAAGCGGCGTCCGGACGGGCGCGGGGCGGAGGAGATCCGCGCGATCGAGTGCGAGGTCTCCGTGTCGCCGCGCACCCACGGCTCCGGGCTCTTCACCCGCGGTCAGACGCAGATCATGACCCTCCTGACCCTGGGAACCGCCAAGGAGGGTCAGCGGATCGACGATCTCTCCCTGGAGGCAGATCGCCGCTACATGCATCACTACAACTTCCCGCCCTACTCGGTGGGGGAGACCGGCTTCATGCGGGGACCAAAGCGGCGCGACATCGGGCACGGCGCTCTCGCCCAGCGGGCGCTCGAGGCGATGATCCCGAGCACGGACGAGTTTCCGTACACGATCCGGCTCGTCTCCGAGACGCTCGAGTCGAACGGCTCCTCGTCGATGGGATCCGTCTGCGGCTCGACCCTCGCCCTGATGGACGCCGGCGTGCCGATCAAGGCGCCCGTCAGCGGCATCGCGATGGGGCTCGTCAAGGAGGGTGACGACTACGTGATCCTCACGGATATCCAGGGCGCCGAGGATCACCTCGGTGACATGGACTTCAAGGTGGCCGGGTCGCGGAACGGGATCACTGCTCTGCAGATGGACATCAAGATCACAGGCGTCACGCAGGAGATCATGCGCTCGGCGCTCGAGCAGGCGAAGCGGGCGCGTGAGCTGATCCTAGAGAAGATGGCCGAGGCCCTCCCCGAGTCGCGCAGCGAGCTCGCCGAGCATGCCCCCCGCATCTCGACGGTCAAGATCGACCCCGAGAAGATCGGCATGGTCATCGGCAAGGGCGGCGAGACGATCCGCTCGATCGAGGCCGACCACGACGTCCAGGTGGACATCGAGGAGGACGGCACGATCCTCATCTACGCGAACGAGGGCACGAAGGCGCAGGGTGCCATCTCGATGATCGAGTCGATCACGAAGGAGCCGGAGGTGGGGGATACCTACACGGGCAAGGTCGTGAAGACGACCGACTTCGGGGCCTTCGTCGAGCTCAAGAAGGGCACCGACGGCCTGCTCCACGTCTCGAACGTCGGGCCTGGCCGCGTCGCCCACATCGAGGACGTCATCTCCCGCGGCGACCTGCTCGACGTCGTCGTGCAGGAGGTCGACGCAGCGCGCGGACGGATCGGCCTCAAGCTCGTAGCGAAGCACGAGGACGGCGGTCTCGTCCAGCCCGCGGAGCTGATCGAGCGCGCCAAGGATGCCCCGCCACGCGAGCCCCGCGAGCCCCGCGACCGAGGCCGGGACGGCGGCCGTGGCGGCCGTGGGCGCGAGCGCGAAGGCTCACGGCGCTAACCCTGTGAGCGGAGACGAGCCGGGGCGGCAGCCGCCACCCCGGCTCGTTCGCGCGCTTCATCATCCACTCGTTCTCGCCCCCGCCAGGCTCACCCTCTCCGCACTGGTTCTCGGCGCAACGTTCGTCGCCGGCGCCGGTCTTTCTTCGGGCCTCCTGGCATGGGCACTGGGCGCGTTCCTCGGGTTCTTCGTCCTGAGCACCGACCGACGGTTCCTCTTGCTCGAGCGCCCTGAGCCGGCGCGCGTGCCGGCGGGCGCGACGGTCGAGAGGTGGTGGCGGGTTCTTGCCGCTGACATCTTCCCGAGCACCGCCGGCCTCACGGCGCTCGCCGCGGTCGCACTCTCGACCAAGCCTGTCCTGGCCGCCGTCCTTGCCGGAATCCTGGGTGGGATGGGCATCGCAAGTGTGATCGGCTACGGTCGGGTCACCGCCTCCGAGCGTAGGAGCGGCGCTCGCCTTTACTACGAGCATCGCGGTGGGCGGAAGTTCTACGAGCCGCAGTGAAGCGTGTCTGGGTAACCGGATGCGAACGTGGACGGCTGGGGTTCGGGCGCGCGAAAGCGGGCTGACGTGCACTTCCGCGTCGACGTGACTCGCGACGCGCTGCTGCCTGAGCGCAACGGCCGTCCCTCGGCGGCATGTCGAAAACGAGCAGCCCCCAGCGGGCGCGCCGGGCGCGCCGGCATCCCCTTGCAGCTCTCCGGTGGTCGCCGCAGGTCTCTCGTTGACCGCGGAACTGCGAGGAGTAGGCTCCGGAGCCAGGATGCTGTGTCCAAGTTGCGGCACGAAGAACCCGCAAGGGAAGAAGTTCTGCATCGAGTGCGGGACGCCGCTCGCGCTTTCGTGTGCTTCCTGCGGGGCCGTTCTCGCGGGCAACGAAAAGTTCTGCGGCGAGTGTGGCTGTCCCCTGGACGCGGTCGCCGGGGCGCCGATCTCTTCCCCAGCCGCAGTGCCGCCGGCCGCGGAGCGCCGCCTCGTCTCCGTGCTCTTCGCCGACCTCGTCGGCTTCACTGCCGCATCCGAGTCCCGCGACGCAGAAGACACGCGCGAGCTCCTCTCCCGCTACTTCGAGACCTGCAGCCGGCTCATAGCTCTCTACGGTGGCACGGTCGAGAAGTTCATCGGCGACGCGGTGATGGCGGTCTGGGGGACGCCGACGGCGACCGAGGACGACGCCGAGCGGGCTGTGCGAGCCGCGCTCGATTTGGTCACCGCCGTGTCGGCGCTCGGCGACGAGCTCGGCGCGCCCGAGCTCCGCGCCCGTGCGGGAGTCCTCACCGGCGAGGCCGCTGTCACGCTCGGTGCGGAGGGGCAGGGGATGGTCGCCGGCGACCTCGTCAACACGGCGTCGCGCGTGCAATCGGCCGCCGAGCCGGGCACGGTTCTCGTCGGCGAGGCGACGCGGCGCACCACGGAGCAGACCGTCGTCTACGAGGAGGCGGGCGCCTTCGAGCTCAAGGGCAAGGACGGGCTAATACCGCTCTGGACGGCGCTGCGGGTTGTCTCGGGAGCCCGCGGCTCGCTCAAGGCGACCGGGCTCGAAGCCCCCTTCGTCGGCCGGGACCGGGAGCTGCGTCAGATCAAAGATCTCTTTCACGCCTCCGCGGCCGAGCGCAAGGCGCATCTCGTCTCCGTGACCGGCATCGCCGGGATCGGCAAGTCGCGCCTCGCCTGGGAGTTCTACAAGTACTTCGACGGCCTGCCCCAGCTCACCTACTGGCACCGGGGCCGCTGCCTCGCCTACGGCGAGGGAGTCACCTACTGGGCGCTTGCCGACATGGTGCGGATGCGCTGCCGAATCGTCGAGGACGAGGAGCCGGCCTCGGCCCTGCAGAAGTTGCGCTCGACGCTCGAGGAGAGCATCCCCGACCCGGAGGAGCGGCGCTTCATCGAGCCGCGCGTGGCCCAACTGCTCGGCCTGGCGGAGGAGGAGGAGGCGCGCGACAAGCAGGACCTGTTCGCCGCCTGGCGACTCTTCTTCGAGCGGCTGGCCGACGTCTACCCGACCGTGCTCGCCTTCGAGGACATGCAGTGGGCGGACGCGAGCCTGCTGGACTTTGTCGAGTACCTGCTCGAATGGTCGCGCAACTCCCCTCTGTACGTCGTCACACTCGCACGCCCGGAGCTGCTCGAGCGCCGGCCCACCTGGGGCGCGGGCCATCGCAACTTCAGCTCGCTCTACCTCGAGCCGCTCGCCGCCCCTGCGATGGAGGAGCTCCTGACCGGCCTCGTGCCCGGCCTGCCGGAAGCGGTGCGCGAGCAGATTCTCGCCCGGGCTGAGGGCGTTCCGCTCTACGCAGTCGAGACCGTGCGGATGCTGCTCGACCGCGGCCTGCTCGTGCGCGAGGGTCCGGTCTACCGGTCTACCGGCCGATCGGCGAGATCGGCGCGCTCGAGGTGCCGGAGACGCTCCACGCGCTGATCGCGGCGCGCCTCGACGGCCTCGTAGCCGAGGAAAGGCGCCTGCTCCAGGACGGCGCGGTGCTGGGCAAGACGTTCACGCAGTCCGGCCTCGAGGCTCTCTCGGGCCTCGCCGTGACCGAGCTCGAGCCATTGCTGTCCTCGCTCGTGCGCAAAGAGGTGCTCGGCGTCCAGGCGGATCCGCGCGCGCCAGAGCACGGGCAGTACGGCTTCCTGCAGGACCTCGTCCGCCACGTGGCCTACGAGACTCTCTCGAAGCGCGAGCGCCGCTCCCGGCATCTCGCTGCGGCCTCCCACCTCGAATCGGCCTTCGCCGACGAGGATGAGGTCGTCGAGATCGTCGCCTCCCATTACGTCGCGGCTTTCCAGACTGCCCCGGAGGCCGACGACGCGGCCGAGATCAAACAGAAGGCACAACGGATGCTCGCCCGCGCCGGCGAACGGGCAGCCTCGCTCGGCGCCGCGGCCGAGGCGCAACGCTACTTCGAGCAGGCCGCCGGGCTGACCGACGAGCCGCTCCGGAAAGCCGCCCTGCTCGACCGGGCCGGCTTGCTCGCCACCTATGCCGCCCAGCCCGAGGCGGCCACCGGGCTGCTCGAGGAGTCGATCGCGCTCTACGAGGCCGAGGGTGACACCCACGCCGCCGCCCGCGTCTCGAGCAGGCTCGCCGAGGTGGAGTCTCACACGGGCCAGCTCGACCGGGCGCTCGAGCGGATGGAGCGCGCCTTCGCCGTCATCTCGACCGACGAGCCCGACGAGGACCTCGCGCTGCTGGCAGCCCGTCTCGCGAACGGGTACGCGTTTGCCGGCGATCTCGAGCGGGCGAGCGAGCGGGCCGAGCTCGCGCTCGACGTCGCCGAGTCGCTTGCATTGCCCGAGCCGCTGACGCGCGCCTTCGACGCCAAGTCGTTTATCGCCGAGGCCCGAGGGCATCCGCAGGAGGCGGTCGCCTTCCTGGCGCAGGCGCTCACGGTCGCGCTCGAGCACGATCTTCCCGAGCGGGCGGCAAACAGCTATCACAACCTTTCAGCCCGCTCCTACGAGCGCGACCGCTACACAGATGCGATCGGCTACCTTCAGCCCGCGCTCGAGCTCGCCCGCAGGCTCGGCAGCCGGCCGCGCGAGTGGTCCCTGCTCGCCGAGCTGACCTATCCCCTCTACATGACCGGGCGCTGGGAGGAGGCGCTCGCGGCTCTCGAGGATTTGACGGAGGAGCAGATCCGCTCGGGGGCGATGTTCCTCAGCATGCTGACCTCGGTGCTCGAGATCTACATCCACCGCGGCCGGCTCGAGCAGGCGCAGCGCCTGTTCTCGCTGTTCTCGCGGCTCGAGACGTCGGTCGACCTCCAGGAGTTGGGCATGTACAGGAGTGCGACAGCAGCGCTGCGCCGCGCCGACGGCCGCTTCGGCGAGGCGCTCGAGGCGGGCTCGGCGAGCGTCGAGCTCGTGCAGACCTTCGGCGCCGGCCACCAGCTCGTCAAGCAGGGTCTCGTCGAGGCGATCGAGGCGGCGCTCGCGCTCGGCGAGCGGGAACAGGCCGGGGAGCTGCTCGCGACGATCGAGAAGCTCCCGCCGGGGCTCCGGCCGCCGTACCTCGAGGCGCAGGCACACCGCTTCCGGGCGCGGCTGGACGGAAACGAGGCGGGCTACAGGGCCGCGGCCGCCCGTTTCCGCGAGCTCGAGGTTCCGTTCTGGCTCGGGGTCACGCTGCTCGAGCATGGCGAGGAGCCGGGCCTCGCAGAGGCGCGCGAGATCTTCGAGCGGCTCGAGGCGACGCCCTGGCTCGAGCGAGTCACAGCGGCTGCCGCCGAGCAGCAGGCGCACGTCCCCGCATGACCGCAAGCGAGTGTCTGGCAGCGCCGGAGGTCATGCTGTTCGAGCTTCTCAGTAGCGGCCCAGCTCATGCAGCCGCTCGTCGCTGATGCCGAAATGATGGGCCACCTCGTGCGGGACGACGTGGCGCACGGCGGCGCGCAGCCGCTCGGCGTCCAGGCCGAACTGTCGCTCCAACGGCCCGCGGTAGATCGTGATCTTGTCGGGCGGAACCGCGCCGTAAGAGCTCGTGCGGCGCGTCAGCGGCACCCCCTGATAGAGGCCGAGTAGCGGTAACCCGCGAGGCGGCTCCTCGTCGATCACGATCTCCACGTTCGACACGGCCGCAGCGAGGTCGCCCGGCAGCGACTCGAGCGCCACACGCACGAAGTCTTCGAACGCCTCCGCGGAAGGGGCCTCCGACACCGACCCGAGGCTAGCGGTGCGGCGCCGGTCGGGGCGGGACACGCCGCCAGGGTGCGGCGCACGAGCCGCCCAGTACGCTTCGTACGTGCAGAAGTACGTCCTCTCGGAGCTCGATTCGGGCGAGCGCGTCGTCAGCGAGCGCGTCGCCGGCGTGCGGTCGGTGGCGATCGGCTTCTGGATCGGGGCAGGCTCCCGTGACGAGCCCGACTCGAAGGCCGGGCTGTCACACTTCATCGAGCACCTCCTCTTCAAAGGCTCGGCCTCCTACAGCGCGCAGAGGATCGCCGAGATCTTCGACACCTTCGGCGGCGAGCTGAACGCGGCGACGTCGCGAGAACACACGGTCGTCTACGCGCGCGTCGCCGACCACCACCTCGAGCCGGCGCTCGACGTGATCACCGACATGCTGTTCGCTCCGGGCTTCGCCGACCTCGACGCAGAGCGCGAGGTGGTGCTCGAGGAGATCGCCATGTACGAGGACACGCCGCAGGACCTCGTCCACGACCTGCTCTCGCTCGCGAGCTTCGGCAGCCACCCGCTGGGCCGACCCGTCATCGGCACGGCCGCCGTGATCTCCTCGGTGGCGCGGCGGACGGTCACCGCCTACCACGCGGGACGCTATATCCCCGCCAACATCGTCGTCGCGGCAGCCGGAAACGTCGACCACGACCGGCTCGTCTCGCTGCTCGACGGCGCGGCGGGCAAGCGGCCGGCCCGGGCACCGTCACGGCCCTCGCTGCGTCGCCCTCTCGTGAAGACGCCGCCGCCGGGCCTTCGCTTTCAGCGTAAAGACACCGAGCAGTACCACGTCTGCCTCGGAGCCCCGGGCATCTCGCGCTCGGATCGCAGGCGCTTCGCGGCGTCCCTGCTCGACGGCATTCTCGGCGGCTCCGCATCATCACGCCTGTTCCAGGAGATTCGCGAGAAGCGCGGGATGGCGTACTCGGTCTACAGCTTCGCCTCTCAGTACAGCGACTCCGGCCAGATCGGGCTCTACATCGGTACTCGCGAGGAGAATCTCGCCCCTTGCCTCGAGATCGCC
The DNA here is from genome assembly GCA_038237235.1 of Gaiellales bacterium. Classification (GTDB taxonomy): domain Bacteria; phylum Actinomycetota; class Thermoleophilia; order Gaiellales; family Gaiellaceae; genus JBBRYW01. The sequence continues at coordinate 3,526 of JBBRYW010000085.1, read as the reverse complement.
GCTGCGGAGATCGCCGATCTCGCCGGCGGGAACGTCGGTGCGGGCGAGCTGCAGCGCGCGAAGGAGAACCTCAAAGGGCGCATTCTGCTCGGGATGGAATCGACCGCGAGCCGGATGACGCGGCTCGGGAAGTCCGTCATCACCGACACGGAGATGCTCTCGCTCGAGCGTTTGATCGCGGAGATCGACGCGGTCGAGGCGGATGCCGTCGCGGAGCTGGCGGGGGCGCTGCTCGCGCCCAACTTACTCTCGGCGGCAGGAATCGGGCCCCGCGAGGAGCCGTTCGTCGACGCGGTCGAGCGAGTCAATCCCCAGCTCGCGGCGGCACTCGCCGCGTGAGGGTCGCGCTCTTCGGGGCCACGGGCAAGGTCGGCCGCGTGCTCGGGCCGGCGCTCGAGGCGGCCGGACACGATGTTGCTCCCATCGGCCGCGGCGCGGCGCTCGACCTGAGCGGCATCGAGGCCGCCGTCGACTTCACGCGGCCTGACGCCGTGATCGCCAACCTGCGTGCCTGCCTGGAGCAGCGCGTCCCCTGCGTCGTCGGGACGTCCGGCGCCGACCTCGAGGCACTCGACCAGGAGGCGCGCGAGCAAGGCACACCGGTCTTCTACGCGCCGAATTTCGCGATCGGAGCGGTGCTCATGATGCGCTTCGCCGCCGAGGCCGCCGTCAACCTGCCCCGGGCGGAGATCGTCGAGCTCCATCACGACACGAAGCTCGACGCCCCCTCGGGCACGGCGAAGGCAACGGCCGAGCGTATGACCGGTGAGGTACCGATCCACTCTGTTCGGCTTCCGGGTCTCGTCGCCCACCAGGAGGTACTTCTCGGCAGTCCCGGGCAGCTGCTGACGATCCGTCACGACACGTTCTCGCGGGAAGCGTTCGTCCCCGGAGTCCTGCTGGCGCTCGCCCGGCTGCCCGAGCTGCCTCCCGGCCTCACGGTCGGGCTCGACGCTTTGCTCTGGCCGGCGCAAGCGAGCGAATCCCGACCGCCGCACGGAGGTCCCCGCCGCGCGGAGTAGAATCGCTCCCTCATGCTCGGAGAAGTTCTCACCGCAATCGTGACGCCGTTCGGCCCGGACGGCTCGCTCGACCTCGAGCGGTTTCGCTCGCTCGCCTCCTACCTCGTCGACCACGGGTCCGACGGGATCGTCGTCGCCGGGACGACCGGCGAGTCGCCGACACTCTCAGATGCGGAGCGGCTCGAGCTCTTCGCCGCTGCGGTGGACGAGGTCGGCGGACGCGCGACGGTCGTCGCGGGCACCGGCACGTATTCGACCGCTCACTCGGTTCACCTGACGGAGAAGGCGCACGAGCTCGGCGTCGACGCCTTCCTCGTCGTCGCGCCGTACTACAACAAGCCGCCGCAGCGGGGAATCGTCGAGCATTTCAAGGCGATCGCGGAGGCGAGCGACCGGCCGATCGTCGTCTACAACATCCCGGGTCGGGTCGTGGTGAACATCGAGACCGAGACGATCGAGGAGCTCGCCGGGATCACGACGGTCACGGCCGTCAAGCAGGCGAATGACGATCTCGAGCAGGCGCGCCGCATACCCGAACTCGGACTCGACCTCTACGCGGGGGACGACCCGCTGATCCTGCCGTTCCTGCGCCTTGGTGGCGTGGGCGGCGTCTGCGTCCACACCCACGTCGTCGGGCCGCGGGTGAAGGAGATGGTCACACGCTTCGGTGCGGGAGACAGCGCAGGCGCGGCGCGAATCGAGAACGAGCTTCGGCCGGCCCTCGACATCCTCAAGGCGGTTGTGAACCCGATCGGGATCAAGGCCGCCCTCAACCTGCTCGGCCACGAGGTCGGGGGGCTGCGCCTGCCGCTCGTCGAGGCGAGCGCGGACGAGGTCTCCTCGATCCGCTCGAGCCTCGAGCGGCTAGGTCTTCTCACGCCGGTCGCGGCATAAGCGTGGCAGGCGACTCGGTCCGGATCATCCCGCTCGGCGGAGTGGGGGAGATCGGCAAGAACATGACCGTCTTCGAGACGGACGAAGACATCCTCGTCGTCGACGCGGGACTCGCGTTTCCGCGCGACGAGCACCTGGGAGTCGATCTCGTCCTGCCGGACTTCAGTTACCTGGTCGAGCGAGTCGCCAAGGTGCGGGCGATCGTGCTGACGCACGGACACGAGGACCACGTGGGCGCCCTGCCATACGTCCTGCGGGAGGTCCGGGTTCCCGAGGTCTGGGCGACGCGGCTGACGCTCGGGCTCGTCCAGTCAAAGCTCGACGAGCACGGCCTCCTCCGCGCCACCAACCTGCGCGAGATCGATCCCGAGGGCGGCTCGATCCGGATCGGCTCGTTCGGCCTGGAGTTCGTGCGTATGGCCCACTCGATCCCGGACGCGGTTGCCATCGCCCTCGAGACCCCGGGCGGCCGGATCGTGGTCACGGGCGACTACAAGATCGACCACACGCCCGTAGACGGCATCCGAACGGACGTGGGCCGGCTGGCGGAGCTCGGGAATCGCGGCGTCGATCTCGTCCTCGGCGACTCGACGAACGCCGAGCGGCCGGGTGTCACTCCCTCCGAGCGCGTCGTTGGCGAGGCCTTCAGGCAGATCATCCCTCAGCGAGAAGGCCGAATCCTCGTCTCCTCATTCGCGTCGAACATTCACCGCATGCAGCAGGCGATCGACGTGGCCGTCCAGGTCGGACGCAGGGTCTGCGTCGTCGGGCGCTCGATGCGCAAGAACCTGAACATCACGCGCTCGATCGGCTACATGCGCGTTCCTGACGACATCCTCGTGCGTCCGGGCCAGCTCTCCGACCTCGCGCCGCACGAGGTCCTCGTTCTCTGTGCCGGCAGCCAGGGAGAGCCTCTCTCGGCGCTCACACGCATCGCCTTCAACGACCACCCAACGGTGAAGGTCGATCGCGGCGACACGGTGATCATCTCGGCCAGACCGATTCCCGGGAACGAGCTGCGCATCCACGACACGATCAACAACTTCGCGAAGCTCGGCGCCGAGGTGCTGCACGAGGAGAACTCGCTCGTGCATGCCTCGGGGCACGGCAACTCCGACGAGCTGCGCACGATCCTCTCCCTGCTGCGGCCGAAGGCCGTCATGCCGGTGCACGGCGAGTACCGGATGCTCGCCGCCCACGCTCGACTGGCGCAGGAGTCGGGAGTCCCGGCGGGCTCCATCCTCCTGACCGAGAATGGATCGGTCGTCGAGCTCACGCCATCGGGCGCACGCGTGGTCGACCACGTCGAGACGGGTGTCACCTTCGTCGACGGCCTGGCTGTGGGGGACGTTCGGGATGTAGCGCTACGGGACCGGCGCCACCTGTCCGAGGACGGCGTCCTCATCATCGTTGCGACGCTCGGTGGCTCCAACGGCAGCGCGGGCAGTGCTCCCGAGCTGATCGCACGCGGTTTCTCCGAGCCCGGGCCGTTGCTCGACGAGATGCGGGCGGAAGCCAAACGCGTGCTCGACGAGTGCCTGGCGGACAAGATCACCGAGATCAAGCTCCTGCAGGAGCACCTGCACGACGGCGTCGGGCAGCTCGTGTAC
>JBBRYW010000084.1:0-14577 GCA_038237235.1 Gaiellales bacterium | reverse complement strand
CTCGTCGGTGTACGCGAGATAGCAGCGGCCCCGGAACGGGCTTGTCCCCCAGTTGTCGCACGCGATCCACTCCTTGTCGTACGCGAGTGAGGCGCCCGATGCGCTGGCGGCGACGACCGGGAGGCTCCACCTCAGCCCGTCCTCGGAGCGGCTGACGAGCATCGCCGTCGACATGGGCGAAATGGCGAGGGACGAGATCAGCCAGACGCCGTGCCGCTCGTCGTAGGCAACCGCGGGATCGCTGATGCGATCGGCCGTGCCGCCTGGCGTCGAGAAGACGGTGAGTCCCGGGAGGAAGCCGGAGCTCCACGAGCGGCCGCCGTCCTTCGAGGTAGCGAAGCCGATGTCGGCCGCGCCCCCGCCGAAATCCCTGCCCGACTGGAACGCGGTCACGATCGTCGAGCCGAAGGAGGAGCTGGCGGGCTCGACCTGCGTCGCGTGCTGGCTGTCGGCGTTCGTGTACTCGTCTCGCGAAAGCTGGCGGCTGACCGTCTCGCAGTCCGCCGCGACTCGATCGGCGAGCTCGGCGCTCACGACGTCCTGGCCAGCGCCGCACGAGACCACGTCGACGAAGCCGTCCTCCTCGGCGACGACGCTGTCGTTGCCCCCCTCGGCCGCGATCGTGTCCCGGCCCGGGCCTCCGTCGAGCAGGTCGGCACCCGCCCGGCCGCTGATGCGATCGTCTCCGCTGCGACCGTAGATCGCATCCGCGTGAATCGTTCCGTGCAAGAGGTCGGGCCCGTTCGTCCCCCGGATCGTCACCGCCTGCGCGCCCGGCGGCTGGGCGGCAAGCGCACCGAAGACGGAGAGGAGCACGGTCAGCCGGGCCACCCGTCTACCGTACCGCGAGTGGACGGGGCCGCCGGCGGCGATAGCATCTCTCGACCCATGCGAGCCTCACGCCGCCTGAGCCAGGCGATCTCCGAGGGCGACGGCATCTCTGTGCTCGTCCCTGTCCGCGACCTGAAAGCGGCGTGCTCGGCAGAGGCCGAGGGCGCCGAAGGGGTCGTGCTCCTGGGACAGGTGAGCGGAGTGCGGGAGGCCCTCGCGGTCCCGATCCTCTGGGGAGCCGACGGGGCCCCCGAGGATGCCCGTGCCGGCGAGGCGGACGCATACGTGCTTGTCGTGGAGGAGGTCGGCGACGACCACGGCCGGCTCGCGCAGCGTCACGCCGCCGCGCAGGAGCTCGGGCTCGAGTGTGTGATCGACGTTCGAGACGAGGAGGAGCTCGAGTTCGCCCTCGAACGGCTGGACCCGGAGATCTTCCTGCTCTCGGGCCGGGGGGCCGAGGACGATCAGCCGCCGCTCGAGCGCGTGCTCGACCTCCTGCCCGATGTCCCGGCCGGCAAGCTCGCGATCGCGGACGTTCCGGTCTCGAGGCGCGACGAGGTGCTCGCCCTCGAGCGAGCCGGGGTCGACGCGGTGATCGTGGGCCCGGGCAACGTGGCCGAGCTCGTCGGTGGCACGCCCGTCAACTTCTGAACAGGCGGCGCCGACCGTCCCTCGCGACAGCCGGTGGGGTGGCCCGAAGGCGGCTCTTCTCGCCCTGCTGCTCCTCGGTGCCGCGTTGCGCTTCGTGGGAGTCCGGTACGGGCTGCCGCTTCCCGTCCTGAACCCTGACGAGGAGAGCATCGTGCCGCGGGCCTGGAAGATGACCCACGGCGGCGGGCTCGACCCGCACTGGTTCGACTACCCGACCCTTCTGATGTATCTCCTCGCGCCGTTCCAGGCGTGGCAGGCTCATCCGTCGTATCTGGCCGCCCGCCTGGTCGTTCTCGCGCTCGGCGTGGTGGGGATCGGCGCGTCCTGGTGGCTCGGCCGGCGCGCCTACGGCCTGGCAGCCGGCGGCGTGGCAGCAGCGTGCGTCGCCGTCGAGACGACCCACGTTCTCTATTCGCACGTGGCCGTCACCGATGTGCCGCTGACGCTTGGCATCGCGGTCTCGCTCGCGCTCATGGTCTCCGGTCGGATCGAGCTCGCCGGGCTCGCTGCCGGGGTCGCGATGGGCGTGAAGTACCCCGCTGTGCTGCTCGTCGCGCCGCTCGTCGTCGCTTCGTGGCGCCGCTGGTGGAGGCTGGTCGCCTCGCTCGTGCTGGCGGCTGTCGGGTTCGCTGTCACGAGCCCCTTCGCCCTCATGCATCCCGGCCAGGCGGCCGGCGACGCCCTGCGTGTGCAGCGCCGCGCTCACGAAGGCTGGCTCGGGTTCGAGCACGATCACATCGCCCCCGTCGCCTTCGTCGACCGCCTCTGGCACGGCCTCGGGCCGGCGCTCATCGTCGCTGTCGCCGGGCTGTTGGTCGCCCTTGTTCGCCGGACAGCCGCGGACCGAATTCTCGTCGCGTTCGTCGCCGTCTACTTCCTCGACCTGATCACGATCGGCGCGCACTTCGACCGCTACGTGCTCCCGCTCCTGCCTGCGCTCGGCGCGCTGGCCGGCCGGCTCCGAGCCGTCGCGCCGGCGACGCTTCTCCTACTCGTGGTGCCGCTGACGTGGTCGATTCGCGAGGATCGCCGGCTCACGAGGACGGACACGCGCCTCGGCGCGCTCGCCTGGATGGAGCGGAAGCTTCCGCCGCTCGCCGACGTTGCCGTCGATCCGTCGGCGCCCCGGCCGCCCGCGTTGCGAGTCGTCTCTCTCGATCTCCCGGGGCCAGCACGACCGTTCGACGAGAGGCGGAGCCTGCGTCGGCTGCGCGACGACGGTGTCACCTACGTCGTCGTCACGGGCTCGGTGACCGACCGCGTGCGAGCGGCTCGTGACCGCTACCCGCGCGAGGTCGCCTTCTACCGCGACCTCGACCGGGACGCTCAGCGGGTGTACTACGCGGCTCCCGGGGACGGGCGAAGCGGCCCCTGGGTGGCCGTGTACGAGCTGGGGAGGATTCCCTAGCCGAAGAAGGCCCGCGCCACCTCGTACCAGTCGTCGGGCACCGTCTTCAGCTTGGCCGTCGCCTCGGCCAGCGAGACGTCGACGATGGCGTCACCGTGCAGGGCGGCCATCCGTCCGAACCGGCCCTCGTGCACGAGGTCGGCGGCCTTGAGGCCGTAGCGGGTCGCAAGCACGCGGTCGCGCGGGGTGGGAGAGCCGCCGCGCTGGACGTGGCCGAGCACGGTGACGCGCGTCTCGTAGCCGGTCCGCTCCTCGATGTCGCGGGCGAGAACGTCTCCCACGCCGCCGAGTCGAACGTGGCCGAAGGCGTCCTCCTCCGCGCGTGCGACCGTTTGGCTGTCGCCCGACTCGTAGGTCAGCTCGTAGCCCTCGCTCACGACGACGATCGAGAAGTCCTTCCCGCGCGCATGGCGGTGGCGAATCTCCTCGCACGCGCGCTCGACGGTGATCGGTTGCTCCGGGATCAGGATCACGTCGGCGCCGCCAGCGATGCCGCTCATCACCGCGATCCAGCCGGTATGGCGACCCATCACCTCGACCACCATCACCCTGTTGTGTGACTCCGCCGTCGTGTGCAGGCGGTCGATCGCCTCCGTCGCGATCCAGACGGCCGTGTCGAAGCCGAACGTGTAGTCGGTCGCCGAGAGGTCGTTGTCGATTGTCTTCGGGACGCCGACCACCGGGAGATCGTGCTCCGCGTGCAGCCGCGACGCGACCCCGAGTGTGTCCTCTCCGCCGATCGCGACGAGCGCGTCGAGCCCCTGACCCGCGAAATTCGCGAGCACGCGCTCGACGCCGCCGTCCACGCGGTACGGGTTCGTCCTCGACGTGCCGATGATCGTGCCCCCGCGGGGCAGGAGGCCGGAGGTCTCGCGCGGGCCGAGCGCCTGGAAACGCCCCTCCACGAGACCTCGCCAGCCCGCCCGGACTCCCACGACCTCGTAGTCGCGATCGAGCGACCGGCGCGCGACGGCGCGGATGACTGCGTTCAGGCCGGGGCAGTCGCCGCCGCCTGTCAAAACTCCGATCTGCTTCGCCACGCATCAGACTCTAAACGGCTGAGGGCTGTAGCCGGCTGGCTACTCTTGAACGCATGCCCGCTCGCCGGCTCGCCGCCCTCGGCCTGATCGTGATCGCCGCGATCGGAGCGACTGCGGGGTACGCTTGGAGGGGAAGCGCGAGAACCGACGCGAAGTCCGCATCGTGTCCGAAGGCCTGGCGTTCGGGTTGGCAGAAGCTCGCGGACAGAGTCGGCGCGCCGGTCTACTGCCCGACGTGGCTGCCGGACCCGCTGACCGGCCAGATCGACGGGCCATCGAGCTCGATCAAGTCCGTCGACCGGCGCGACGACAGCTACCTGATCGGCTTCCTCGACCAGGAGCGGGGCGAGGAGGTACACGTCAATCTGCGCGGCTATCCGCACAGGACGGCCGTCCCGAGGTGCGTCGATACCTACACCGTGGCCGGCAAGACGCGACGCCGGCCGATCGCGTGCTTCAGCGACCCGCAGACTCGTCGCCGCGTCGGCGGCCAGGATGTGACCGTGTACCTGGTCAACCGAGACGCCGACGAATGGCACGTTCTGTATGCGTGGCAGCTGGAAGGGGTGCTCTACACGGTGAGCGAGCACGTCGCGCCTCCCTTCAGCGCTACTCAGGTGAAGCAAAACCTCGACCGCATGGTTAGTGGCCTCGCCCTCGTGAAGCCTCGGGCTTCGTGAGGTGCGGCTTACACGCCGAGAGGTCGTAGTCGGCGGCGCTGCCGCCGCCCTCGGCGCTGCCGGCGTCTACGAGCTCGTCGACCGTTTCGCCACCTCGCCTCACCGCACTCCGGCGCCCACTCAGCGGCCCGAGCAGCACCTGCTCGAGGGGCTTCGCGTCGTCCGGGACAACGGGGTCGAGGTCGTGATCCCTCCGCTGCACCATCAGGTCGTGACCGGCAAGGTGTGCGCGCGCGCGACGAAGGCCTCGCTCTGCGCGGCGCAGCGGGAGCTCGAGGAGGCGATCGTCCGCGTGCAGTCCAACCTCGAGCCGCCGCCGGCCGGTGTCGCGCTCACTGTCGCGTGGGGGCTGCCGTACTTTCGCCGCTACGTCCCAGCGCTCGCGGAGAGGCATCTTCCGATCGACCGACGCGCCTCTCGCTCGAAACGAAAGCCGGTGCGGGCGCTGCTCGACTCGATTCGGTTTCCGAGCGATCCGGACGACACGGTATTCGACGACAACGACGTCGCAGTCGTACTCTCGAGCGACAAGCACGACACTGTCGCTTCGGCGGCGCGCACGCTCTTTCACGAGCTCGACGTCTTCGAGCCGACGAGTATTCGGAAGGGTTTCGTGGGCGGGGGCTTCGCCGGGGGCACGAGCCTGCCGAAGCAGATGGCGATGGCTGCCGGGGTTCGCGGCGCGGACCTGATTCCGGACGGGGCGGAGCTCTTCCTCGGGTTTACCAGCACGCAGAAGACCGCTCTTGGACCCTCTCGGATCGCGAATCTCGAGACGCTCGGGTACACCGATGTCGGGCCGCACGGCTACTTCCTCCACGGCACGCACATGCATCTGTCGCACCTGCACGAGGATCTCGAGGCGTGGTACCTGCTCTTCGATTTCCAGGATCGAGTGGACACGATGTTTCGACCCGGGATCCGCGTCGTCGAGGGGACCCAGACGATTCGCGAGGCGGCTCAGGACGTCCAGACCGCCGACGAGGTCGTGCACGGATTCCACCGATCGGGCCGCATCGGCCACAGTGGCGCCGTTCAGCCGGCATCCCGCCTCCAGCACGATGTGGTCGGCAGCGACGGGACGCTCTACCCGAAAGGGACTGCTGTCCCGCAGCGAATCGACTTCAACACCGTCGACAACCCGTTCTTCTGGACGTCCCGGCCGGAGCGGGATCGCTACTCCGAGCAGCCCGCTGCCGGTCTTCACTTCGCCGTCTTCAACCCCACGAGCGACGACTTTCATCGGACACGCCTCGCGCTCGACGGCGTCATGCCGGATGGACGGAAGCTGCCGCTCGACCGGACGTCGAAGGGTCAGGGCTTCAACTCGGTGCTGCAGACGACCCACCGGCAAAATTTCCTCGTCCCGCCGCGGCGGCACCGCTCGTTTCCGCTCGTGGAGCTGATTCGCTAACGCCAGCGCCGTGCCGCGAGGGAACCGCCGCCGAAGGCGGGCTTTGTCCGCCGAGAGGCTCACGGTGGCCGGGATCGCCGGAGCAGCAAAAGGAATGTCATGAAGAGAGAGCTCGAGTTGCTACGCTGCGTAGCAGATGCGTGACCGGACAATCCCGCAGCGCGAGCTTCGCAACAACGTTTCCGCCATTCTCCGCGCCGCCGAGGCCGGCGAGACGTTCACGGTCACCGTACGCGGCCGCCCCGTTGCGCGCGTCGTGCCAGCGGGCGATCCGGGCCAGCCACGGATCGATGTCGACCGGGAAACGATCCGGCGCATCCTCGCAGCCCCGATCGACGACAAGCTCGCTGCCCAACTTGACGCGGCCGAGGCGGCGCTCGACGATCCCTGGCCGCCCGCGTGACCGGCGACTTGCTCGACACCAGCATCCTCATCGCTCCCCACCCCGCCCCCTTCAGCGAGCTCCCAGCGGCCGCTGCAATCTCCGTGATCACGCTCGGCGAGCTCCACGCCGGCGTTCTCCTCGCACGCGACGAGCGCACCCTCGCGGCCCGCAGCACCCGCTTCGACGCCGTCCGAGCCGCCTTCTTACCGCTCCCGGTCGACGAACCCGTCGCCGAGCGCTACGGCGAGATCCTCGCGCTCGCGCGCTCACAACGACGCACGGCCAAGGCAACCGATCTCCTGATCATCGCCACCGCCAGCGCCCACAGACGCACTCTCCACACCCACGACAAGCGCCAGGCCGAGCTCGCACGCGCCGCCAGCATCATCGTTCACGCGATCTGAACGCCGCCGCCGAGGCGGTGTGCGCCCCAGGAGACCCACCATGGGTTGAGCCGCGCTCCGCCACCCGCACCGACTTGCCGCCGAAGGCGGGCTCTGCCCGCCGAGAGGCCCACTGTGGCCGGGATCGCCGCAGCGGCGAAGGAGGGGCACACGGGGGAACCATGGGTTCACCCGCGCTTATGCCGAAGGTGGGAATCGAACCCACACGCCCCGAGGGGCACTGGATTTTGAGTCCAGCGCGTCTGCCAGTTCCGCCACTTCGGCCTGCCCGGAGATGGTACGCCTCGGGCCTTCGCGCGGGAACCGGAGGTTCGCTCCGGGCGCCCGTGCGGCCCGCCTCCCGGACGGACCGCTCTGCGGCCGGGCTCCATTCCCACCTTCGGCATCCTGCCCACGTCAATCCACTCGGCCTCTTTTTCGTCTTACACTTCAGGACACAGACGAATCCGCCATACTTCGCGGATCATTTGGGCTTTGTCAGGGGAAGCGAGAAGGAGGAGAAGGAATTGAGAAAGCGTCTACTGATAGGAGTCGTCGCGGCCGTTGCGGGCACGCTGGCTCTCGTCGCTGGAAGCTACGCGAGCGGCGAGAAGAGCGCGCGTCCGAGCGCCCGAGGCGTTCTCCCGGCAGGCTCTTGCGCGCCTGTCTACTACAAGGGCAAGGGAAGCCCCAAGTACATCATCGCGTCGGATCTGCCGATGCAGGGCCCGAACCGCCCGCAGACGACGCAGATGGTCGCGGCGATCAAGTTCATCTTGGCGGGTCGGAAGTTCAAGGCCGGCAAGTACACGATCGGCTATCAGGCCTGCGACGACTCCACTGCCGAGACCGGCAAGTGGAACTCCGCGAAGTGCACCGACAACGGGAGAAGCTACGCGGACGACCGCTCGGTGATCGGCATCATCGGCACCTTCAACTCGGGCTGTGCCAAGCTGATCGTCCCGATCCTCAACCGGGCGCCGGGGGGCGCAGTCGGCATGGTGAGCCCCTCGAACACCGGTGTCGGCCTGACCGTCTCCGGGCTCGGAGCCAACCCGGGTGAGCCGAACATCTACTACCCGACCGGCAAGCGGAACTACATCCGCGTCGTCACGCGCGACGACATCCAGGGGCCGGCGGGGGCGCTGCTCGCGAAGTCGCTGAAGATCAAGAAGGTGTTCATCCTCGAGGACAAGGAGGTCTACGGCCACGGCGTGTCGACGACCTTCGAGACCGCGGCGAAGAAGCTCGGCCTGACGGTGACCGGCCGGGAGGCCTGGGATCCCAAGGCGTCGAGCTACGAGCCGCTTGCGACTCGCATCAAGCAGGCGGGGGCAAACGGCGTCTACCTCGGCGGAATCATCTGCAACAACGGCACGAAGCTCGTCAAGGATCTCCGCTCGGTGCTCGGCACGGGTGTCAAGATCATCGGCCCCGACGGCTGGACGCCGTTCTCGAGCCTGATCTCAGGCGCCGGCTCAGCGGCCCAGGGCATGTACGTCACGGTTCCGGGCGCGCCGCCCGAGAGCCTCAAGGGCCCCGGGGCGAAGTTCGTCAAGGCGTTCAAGAAGACCCAGGGCGGCAAGAGCCTCGCCTCCTACGTCGCCTATGCGGCGCAGTCGGCAGACGTCTTGCTCGACGCGATCAAGCGCTCCAACGGCTCCCGCAGCTCGGTGGTGGCGCAGCTGTTCAAGACGAACGTCAAGAACGGCATCGTCGGCAGCTTCAAGATCGACAAGAACGGCGACACGAACCTCGCCGGGATCACCGCGTACATCATCAAGGGTGATGACGGTAAGGCGATCAAGGCGTTCTATCCGACGAAGAAGCTAACGGGCCGCTAGACCACACGACCCGAACCGTTGTAGGCTGGGGAAGACCCTCGACCGGGTCCTCCCCAGCCTCTCCGTCTCGCCTTGGTCACCGAAGCAGGCCGCCCCTCCTCAACCTGGCTCTCGGGTCGCTCGTTTCCGAGCGTCGTCCCGCTCATCGGCATGCTCCTCGTGCTGCTGGTGCTCGTCTGGCTCGGGATCAACCTCTACAAGACGCCGGCCGACTTCTTCACCGTCCTCCTCTTCGGGCTGACGAACGGCGCGGTCTACGGCTTGATCGCGCTTGGCTACACGCTCGTGTACGGCATCCTCGAGCTGATCAACTTCGCCCACGGCGACGTCTTCATGATGGGCGGCATGATCACGGCGACCTTCGTCACCTCGGTCTTCAGCCTCCACGACTACCCGTCGGCTACATCCCTTTGGCCCGCCGTCCTCGTCACGCTGGCGGTCGCGATGGCCGGTTGCGCCCTCCTGAACGCGACGGTCGAGCGCATCGCGTACCGACCCCTTCGCCACGCTCCGCGCCTGGCGCCGCTCCTGACGGCGATCGCCATGTCGTTCATCATCCAGAACATCGGCCTCGCCTGGAAGGGGCCGGCGTACGTCTCGACGCCTCCGGTTCTGTCACGCGGCACCATCTTCTCGCTGGGCGGCGTCACCTACACGTGGAACAAGCTGATCGTCCTGCTGATCACGGTTCCCGTCCTGCTCGGGCTCGTCTGGCTCGTGCAGCGCACGCGCCAGGGAAAGGCGATGCGGGCGGCGGCCCAGGATCGAGACGCCGCCGCGATGATGGGCATCAACGTCAACCGGACGATCTCCTTCACGTTTCTGATCGCGGGTGCGCTCGCCGGCGCCGCCGGACTGCTCTACGTCCTGTACTTCACCAACATTCGCTTCGACTCGGGGTTCCAGATCGGGCTGATCGCCTTCACGGCAGCCGTGCTCGGTGGGATCGGCAATCTGACGGGAGCCGTTCTCGGCGCCGTCCTGATCGGCCTGATCCAGTCGTTCAACGAGGGCCTCTCCTGGCACGCGCCGGGCAGCAGTTGGACGCAGTCGATCGTCTTCAGCATCCTCATCCTGATTCTCGTCTTCCGTCCCGAGGGCCTGCTCGGCGAGCAGACGCCCGAGGGAGCGTGACGCGGGTGGCAGGCCCTGAGCAAAGCCGTGAGCGAGGTCGCCTGCGGAGCCGTCTGAGCGTCCCGGATCCACTGCAGCGGCGCTGGCGCGCCGTGCCGGCGCCCCTCCGCAGGCCGGTTCTGCCACTCCTCGTTCTCGCTCTCGCGGTCCTGTACCCCTACTACCGGGAGCACCTCTTCAAGATCCCGGTGCTCGGCGCGTTTCCGGCGATGAACACCGCGGTGATCATGACGGTGTTCGCGATGATGGCCGTCGGCCTCAACATCGTGGTCGGCTACGCGGGTCTGCTCGATCTCGGCTACGTCGCCTTCTACGCCATGGGCGCCTATACCGCCGCCTGGTTCGCGTCGCCGCAGTTCGCCGCCCACAATTTCACCTTCGGCGCGGTCGGCGTCTCCCCCGGAGTCCCCGGGTTTCACGTCTCGATCTGGCTGCTGCTGATCCTGGCCGGCGTCTTCACGGCGTTCGTCGGCGTGCTGATCGGGCTACCGACGCTCCGCCTGCGCGGCGACTACCTCGCGATCGTCACCCTCGGCTTCGGGGAGATCATGCCGCAGATCGCGAAGAACGGCGACAACCTGTTCGGCACCGGCTTCAACCTGACCGGGGGGCCGCAGGGAATCACGCCGATCGACCCACCCGGCTTCGGGTCGTGGATCCATCGGCATGTGAACGCGCTCCCGGACAACTACATCGCCGCCACGAACTTCGACAGGCTGTTCTTCTGGACGGGGCTCGGCCTGCTCCTGATCACCGTCTTCTGCGCCGTGCGTCTGCGCGATTCTCGCCTCGGCCGGGCCTGGGTGGCGATTCGGGAGGACGAGATCGCGGCCGCCGCGATGGGTGTGCCGCTGATGCGGACGAAGACCTGGGCGTACGCGACAGGCGCGTTCTTCGGCGGCGTCGCGGGGTGCTTCTACGCGAGCTACAAGACGGCCACGTTCCCGGACGACTTCTTCTTCAACATCTCCGTATTCATCCTCTGCATGGTCATCCTCGGGGGGATGGGCAACGTCTGGGGCGTCATCGTCGGCGCCTGCTTCCTCGCCTACCTCGACACCGAGGGGATCGGCAACATCGGCGGCTGGATCAACGAGCATTTCAGCGGCGACCAGCCCAAGTGGGCCCACGTCTGGGCCAACCCGGTCGACATCGCGAAGTACTCGTTCGGCATCTACGGGACGATCATCCTGGTCGTGATGCTGTTCCGGCCGCAGGGGCTCATCCCGAGCGCGCGCAGGCAGCGCGAGTTCGAGGAGGGCGTCCACGACGAGCCCCTCTACGACGCCTCCGCCTGATGGCGTCGTCCGCGCCAGCTCCCGAAGCTTCGGCCCCTCCGGCCGACGGCGATCTGCTGATCGCGGACCGGCTGCGCAAGGAGTTCGGCGGGCTGGTGGCCGTCTCGGACATCGAGTTCGTCGTCCCGCGGCGCTCGATCGTCAGCCTGATCGGCCCGAACGGCGCGGGCAAGACGACGTTCTTCAACATGCTCACGGGCGTCTACAAGCCGACCTCGGGCAGGATCCTGCTCGACGGCGACGACCTGACCGGCAAGCCGCCCCATGCCTTCACGCACCGGGGGATCGGCCGCACCTTCCAGAACATTCGCCTCTTCCCGCTCATGACCGCCAGCGAGAACGTGATGGTCGGGATGCACGGACGCTTGACCGGGGGAATCGTGCGGAGCGTGCTGCGGACGCCGGGCATCCGGCGCGAGGAGCGCGAGGCCCGCGAGCGGGCCCACGAGCTGCTCGTCTACTCGGGCCTACGGGGCCGCGACGACGAGTATGCGCGCAGCCTGCCCTACGGCGACCAGCGGCGCCTCGAGGTCGCACGCGCTCTCGCGACCGAGCCGAAGCTGTTGCTCCTCGACGAGCCGACGGCCGGGATGAACCCGCAGGAGACGGTCGCTTTCACCGACTTCGTCGCGAAGCTTCGCACTGAGCAGGAGTTGACGATCCTCCTGATCGAGCACGACATGCGCGTGGTCATGGGTATCTCGGAGCGTGTGACCGTCCTCGACTACGGCGAGAAGATAGCGGAGGGCACGCCGAAGGAGATTCAGCGCGACGAGCGGGTGATCGAGGCGTACCTCGGGGCCGGGGCGGCGACGGCCGGATGACGCAACCCAATCGAGACGACCTGATCCTCGATCTGAAAGGCGTGCACACGTACTACGGAGCGATTCATGCCTTGAAGGGCATCGATCTCGAGGTTCACGGGAGCGAGATCGTCACCCTGATCGGGGCGAACGGGGCAGGCAAGTCGACCACGCTGCGGTCGATCAACGGGCTCAACCACCCGCGCGAGGGGCGAATCCGCTTCCGGGACACGGACATCACCAACGAGGCTGCCCACAACGTGGTGAGGATGGGCATCTCCCAGTCGCCCGAGGGCCGCAAGCTCTTCCCGCGCATGACCGTGAGCGAGAACCTCGAGATGGGCGCCTTTCAACGCACTGACCGCGGCAACTTCAGCGAGGACGTCGACCGCGTCTACTCGCTCTTTCCGCGGCTCGCGGAGCGGAAGAGCCAGAAGGCGGGAACCCTGTCGGGCGGCGAGCAGCAGATGTGCGCGATCGGGCGCGCGCTGATGGCTCGGCCGAAGCTGCTCCTGCTCGACGAGCCGTCGATGGGACTCGCCCCGATCTTCGTCGAGAAGATCTTCGAGATCGTGCGCGAGATCAACCAGCAGGGGACTCCCATCCTGCTCGTGGAGCAGAACGCCCTGATGGCGCTCGACACCGCGGATCGCGGCTACGTGCTGGAGACGGGGCGCATCGTTCTCGCCGACAACGCGAAGGCGCTGCGGACGAACGAGCAGGTGAGGAAGACCTACCTCGGCGAGATCGAGTGAAGCGCGATAGCCTTACGCGCTCATGAAGCGCGGCGTCGCAGCTTTCGTCATTCTCTCGGTGGCCCTCCTCGCAGCTGGCTGCGGCAGCAAGAAGGCCTCGACCACAACGACGCAGCCGCCCGCGGCGTCGACGGCGAGCGGCACGACCGAGGGCGGCGCGATCGCGGCACCGAGCGGGATCAAGAGCGCGGGCAAGCTCGTCTTCTGCAGCGACATCACGTACCCACCCGAGGAGTCCTACCAGGGCACGAAGCCGGTCGGCTCCGACATCGACATCGGTAGCGAGGTCGCGAAGCGGATGGGCGTCAAGGCCCGCTTCGACAACACCGGCTTCGACGGCATCATCGCCGCGCTCAAGTCCAAGAAGTGCGACCTCATCATCAGCGGCATGAACGACAACCCGCAGCGCCGCAAGCAGATCGACTTCGTCGACTACCTCTCCGTCGGCCAGTCGTTCATGGTCAAGAAAGGCAACCCCGAGCACATCGCAAAGATCGCCGACCTCGCGGGAAAGAGCGCCTCGGTCGAGCTCGCGACGACGAACAAGGACTTCCTCGACGAGCAGAGCAAGAAGCTGAAGGCGCAAGGACGCAAGCCAATCGACATCGTCACGTTTCCGAAGGACACCGACGCCGCCGCAGCGCTCAAGACGGGCAAGGTGGATGCATACTTGGGCGACGCGCCTGTCGTGGCATTCTACATCTCTAAGGACCCGGGCTCCTTCACCTTCGGCGGTTCGCCGATCAATCCGATCCCGATCGGTATCGGCGTCCGCAAGGAGGACGGCGCCCTCAAGGCCGCCGTCCAGAAGGCGGTCGACGCGATCTACGCCGACGGGACGATGAAGAAGATTCTCGTACGGTGGAAGATGTCCTCCACCGCTCTGAAGAAGTAAGTCCGCATGCTTGCCGCTTTCGAGTGGCACGTTCTCTGGCAGCGGATCTTCCACCCGGATCACCAGTTCGTCCTGGCGCTGTGGCGGACGATCTACATCTCTGTGGCGGCCCAGATCGCCGGGGTCGTGCTCGGATTGCTGGCGGCGCTGATGCGGATGTCCCGGTTCCTGCCGCTCCGGTTCCTGTCCGGGATCTACGTGCTGATCTTCCGTGGAACCCCGGTGATCGTGCAGATCTTCTTCGTCTACTTCGGAGCCAACCTGCTCTTCGGCTTCAACCTGATCCCGCGCACCGTCGACTTCGGGCTCTTCCAGATGAACGGCGCAGCCTTCGCCGGAATCGTCGCGCTCGGCGTCAACGAAGGCGCCTACATGCGCGAGATCATCCGGGCGGGGATCGACTCGATCGACCGCGGCCAGATGGAGGCCGCCAAGTCGATCGGGATGACCACCGGGCTCGCGATGCGCAGGATCATCCTTCCTCAGGCGGCGCGCGTGATCGTGCCGCCGCTCGGCAACGAGTTCAACAACATGATGAAGACCTCGTCCCTCATCTTCTTCATCGGCGTCACGGAGCTCTTCGGCGACGCCGAGATCCGCCAATCGAGGGACTTCCTGCCGGCCGAGTACTTCGTCGCCGTGGCCTTCTGGTATCTCGTGCTGACGACGGTGTGGACCCTCGTCCAGGCGCAGATCGAGCGCAAGCTGAGCGTGGGTGAGCGCGAGGCGGTCAGCTTCCGCGAGCGCCTCGTGTCCGCTTGGTCCGTGATGCCGGTCTTCGGCGGCGAGGGAAGAGGCGCCCGATGAGCGTTTCCGGCAGCGTCATCCACGCGGTCGACGTGGAGAAGCGCTTCGGGCAGCTCGAGGTGCTGAAGGGCGTCTCGCTCGACGTCGACCGTGGCGAAGTGGTCTGCATCATCGGGCCCTCGGGCTCGGGCAAGACGACGTTCGCCCGCTGCCTGAATCACCTCGAGAAGATCGACGGCGGCCGGATCGAGGTGAACGGCCACCTGATCGGCTACCGGGAGCGAAACGGAAAGCTCGTCGAGGACTCGG
>JBBRYW010000083.1:0-14624 GCA_038237235.1 Gaiellales bacterium | reverse complement strand
GACTCTTTGCTGCCCTCGTACCGGCCCGGCGCGCATTGAGCTCGGCGCGAACGACCTCGTGCAGGAGGTGCGGCTTTGGATCCGCACCGAAGACGCTCTCGTCGAGAGTGACCTTCCCGGACGCGCCGACGACTGGTGCCTCGAGCTTGGCCATCATCAGCGGCGGATATCCTCTCTGACCTCGACGAGGCCGTTCTTCGGCCCCGGGACGGCTCCTCTCACGAGCAAGAGGTTCTGCTCCGGCTCGACGGAATGCACGGCCAGGCCGACCTGCGTCCGCCGCTTGCCGCCCATCCGGCCCGCCATGCGCATTCCCTTGAAGACGCGCGATGGCGTCGCGGAGGCCCCGATCGAGCCCGGCTTGCGGACATTGTGCGAGCCGTGCGACTTGGGACCGCTGCTGAAGTTGTGCCGCTTGATCGTGCCAGCGAACCCCTTGCCGACGCCGATGCCCGCGACCTTGATCTTCTCGCCGGGCTCGAAGCTCTCGACGGTGACGGTCTCGCCGACGAGCAGCTCACTCCGGCCGCGGAACTCGACCAGATGCCGGTGGGGACCGACCTCGCTCTTCGCCAGGTGCCCGATCTCCGGCTTCGCGAGCTTGCGCTCCGCGACAGGCTCGAAGGCGAGCTGGACCGCGTCGTAACCGTCCTCTGCCTCTGCCTTGACCTGGACGACCGGACAGGGACCAGCCTGGATCACCGTTACCGGGGTGACCTCGCCGCTCTCCTGATCGAAGAGTGAGGTCATGCCAATTTTTCGGCCGACGATGCCCTTCATTGCTCCAGGCACCTCCCGGCCAAAAAATTGGTTAGCTTGTGTGAATTGATTCGCATGAGTTTCCTAGCCAAACTGCTTCGCAATTTGGCACTACAGCTTGATTTCGATGTCGATGCCTGCAGGAAGGTCGAGCCGCATGAGCGAGTCGACCGTCTTCGGAGTCGGGCTGTGAATGTCGATCAGCCGCTTGTGTGTGCGCACCTCGAAGTGCTCGCGGGAGTCCTTGTCCTTGAACGGGCTCCGGATGACGCAGTAGACGTTCTTCTCGGTAGGCAGCGGCACGGGGCCGGTGATGGTGGCACCGGTGCGTTGCGCCGTCTCGACGATCGACTTCGCCGATCGGTCGAGCTGCGTGTGGTCATACCCCTTGAGCCGGATGCGGATCTTTGCCTGCGCCATGTCTCGCTCGCTCGACTCCCTACTCGATGATCTCGGTGACGACGCCCGCGCCCACTGTGCGGCCGCCCTCGCGGATGGCGAAGCGAAGGCCCTGATCCATTGCGATCGGCTGGATCAACTGGATCTCCATCTCCGTGTTGTCGCCCGGCATCACCATCTCCTGGCCCTCGGGCAGCCCGATTGAGCCCGTCACGTCCGTCGTGCGGAAGTAGAACTGGGGCCGGTAGCCATTGAAGAACGGCGTGTGACGGCCACCCTCGTCGCGTGAGAGGACGTAGACCTCGCTCTTGAAGTGAGTGTGCGGGGTGATCGAGCCGGGCTTTGCGAGCACTTGACCGCGCTCGACGTCTTCGCGCTTCGTGCCACGGAGGAGTGCACCGGCATTGTCGCCGGCTTGCGCGTTGTCGAGCGTTTTGTTGAACATCTCGACTCCGGTCACGACTGTCTTGGCCGTCTGCGGATGGATGCCGACGATCTCGACCTCGTCGCCGATCTTGATCTTGCCCTGCTCCACGCGGCCGGTAACGACGGTGCCGCGGCCGGTAATCGTGAAGACGTCCTCGATCGGCATCAGGAACGGGCGATCGATGTCGCGCTCCGGCTCGGGAATGTACGAGTCGACGGCTTCCATCAGCTCGACGATCTTCGGGACCCACTCCTCGTCGCCCTCGAGTGCCTTCAGCGCCGAGACCTGAATCACCGGGATGTCGTCGCCGGGGAAGTCGTAGTTGGAAAGCAACTCGCGGACCTCCATCTCGACGAGCTCGAGCAACTCGGGGTCGTCGACCATGTCGGCCTTGTTGAGCGCGACGACGATCGAGGGAACCTCGACCTGGCGGGCGAGCAGGATGTGCTCGCGCGTCTGCGGCATCGGGCCATCGGCGGCGGAGACGACGAGAATCGCGCCGTCCATCTGCGCCGCGCCGGTGATCATGTTCTTGATGTAGTCGGCGTGGCCCGGGCAGTCGACGTGCGCGTAATGACGGTTCTTCGTTTCGTACTCGACATGCGATGTGTTGATTGTAATGCCGCGCTGCCGCTCCTCGGGCGCGTTGTCGATCGACTCGAACGACCGGACCGCGGTGTTACCGCCCTGCTCGGCGAGCACCTTCGTGATCGCAGCCGTCAGCGTCGTCTTGCCGTGGTCGATGTGACCGATCGTGCCGACGTTGAGATGCGGCTTGTTGCGCTCGAACTTCTGTTTACCCATTCCTTTTTACCTCCGGTAAAAAGGTTAGGAACTTGTTCCTAACCATTCGGTGTCCTCTAACCTTCCCTAGCCACAAGTTCTTCAGAAATTGTGGCCGGTACTTCCTCGTAGCGGTCGAACTGCATGGTGAACGTGGCCCGTCCCTGTGTCGTCGAGCGCACGTCGGTTGCATAGCCGAACATCGTCGCGAGCGGGACGCGGGCCTTGATCGCCTGCGCGTTCCCGCGTGGCTCCAGGCCCTCCACGCGCCCGCGCCTTGAGTTGAGGTCGCCCATGACATCGCCGAGGTACTCCTCGGGCGTCACGACCTCGACCGCCATCACGGGCTCGAGCAGCTTGGGCTTCGCGCGCTGCAGTGCATTCTTGAACGCCATCGACCCCGCCACCTTGAACGCCATCTCGTTCGAGTCGACGTCGTGGTACGAGCCGTCGACGAGGGAGACGCGAACGTCCACGACCGGGAAGCCGGCGAGGATGCCCGACTCCATTGCTTCCCGAATGCCGTGATCGACGGAGGAGATGTACTCCCTGGGCACGGAGCCGCCGACGATCTTGTCCACGAATTCGTAGCCCACTCCCGGGTCGGACGGCTCCATGTCGATGTAAACATGTCCGTACTGGCCGCGGCCGCCGGTCTGACGCACGAAGCGTCCCTCGACCTTCTGCACCGGCCTCGAGATCGTCTCCCGGTACGCGACCTGGGGACGGCCCACGTTGGCATCGACCCGGAACTCGCGCAAGAGGCGGTCGACGATGATCTCGAGGTGCAGCTCACCCATCCCGGAGATCAGCGTCTGCCCCGTCTCGTCGTCGGTGCGGACACGGAAGGTCGGATCCTCCTCGGAGAGTCGCTGCAGCGCCGCCCCGAGCTTGTCCTGGTCGGCTTTGGTCTTCGGCTCGATCGCTACGGAGATGACGGGCTCCGGGAACTCCATCGACTCGAGGCGGATCTGGGCAGACTCTACGGCGAGCGTGTCGCCGGTCGTCGTCTGCTTGAGACCCACAGCCGCGGCGATCTCGCCGGCGCCGATCTCCTGGCGCTCCTCGCGATGGTTGGCATGCATCTGGAGGATGCGGCTGATGCGCTCCGTCCTCCCCGTCGTCGTGTTGACGACTCGGTCGCCTGCCTTCACCCGGCCGGAGTAGACGCGGAAGTACGTGAGCTTCCCGACGAAGGGGTCGGTCATCACCTTGAACGCGAGAGCCGCGAACGGCTCGTCCAGCGCCGGACGACGCGAAAGCACCTGCTCGGTACGCGGATCGGTTCCGTCCACCGGAGGGACGTCGACGGGGCTAGGCAGGTAATCGATCACCGCGTCGAGGAGCGGCTGCACGCCTTTGTTCTTGAAGGCGGAGCCGGCCAGGACCGGGGTCACGGTGTTGTCGAGCGTCGCCTTTCGCAGCGCGCGGCGGAGCATTTCCGGCGTCGCCGAGTGCTCGTCGCTCAGATACGTCTCCATCAGCTCGTCATCGTGGTCTGCCACGGCGTCGATCAGCTGGTGGTGGTACTCCTGCGCCTGCTCGAGCAACTCGGCGGGAATCTCCTCGACGTCCACCGAGGTCCCGAGCTCGTCGGCCCAGGTGAGGGCGCGCATCTCGACGAGGTCGACGACCCCGCGGAAGTGCTCCTCCTGGCCGATCGGGAGCTGGATCGGCACGGCGCGCGCGCCCAGGCGGTCGATCATCGACTGCACGGCCGCGAAGAAGTCGGCGCCGGTGCGATCCATCTTGTTGATGAACGCGATGCGCGGCACGGCGTAGTGATCGGCCTGGCGCCACACCGTCTCGGACTGAGGCTCGACGCCCGCGACCGAGTCGAACACTGCGATGGCGCCGTCGAGCACGCGCAGGCTCCGCTCGACCTCGACCGTGAAGTCGACGTGTCCGGGTGTATCGATGATGTTGATGCGATGATCGCGCCAGGTCGCAGTCGTCGCGGCCGACGTGATCGTGATGCCGCGCTCCTGCTCCTGGGCCATCCAGTCCATGACGGCGGCACCCTCGTGAACCTCGCCCATCTTGTGGGTACGGCCCGTGTAGTAGAGGATGCGCTCGGTCGTCGTGGTCTTGCCCGCATCGATGTGAGCCATGATCCCGATGTTGCGGACGCGGTCGAGCGCGACCGCACCTGGTGTGCCGACGGTCGCCACAGCCCCTACCACCTGTAGTGGGCGAAGGCCTTGTTGGCCTGCGCCATCCGGTAGACGTCGTCCTTGCGCTTGAAGGCGCCGCCCTGCTGCTCGAGCGCGTCGAGAATCTCGCCCGCAAGCTTCTCGTCCATGTGCTTCTCGCGGCGGTCGCGCGCGAAGGTGACGAGCCAGCGCACGGCAAGCGTGCGCGCACGGCGCTGCGGCACCTCGATGGGGACCTGATAGTTGGCTCCTCCAACGCGGCGGCTCTTCACCTCGAGCACGGGCGTGACCGTCTTGACGGCCTGCTCGAGCACCTCGACCGGCGGCTTGCCGGTGCGGGTGCCTACCCGCTCGAGCGCGCCGTACACGATCTTCTCGGCGATGCTCTTCTTGCCCCCGTTCATGATGCGGTTGACGACCTGCGTCACGAGCGGCGAGTCGTAAACGGGGTCAGGCGGAACCGGGCGAGCCTGAATGTCAGCACGGCGGGGCATGAGCGATCTAGGAAGGCTTCTTGGCGCCGTACTTCGAGCGGCCCTGGCGGCGGTCGGAAACCCCCGCTGCGTCGAGTGCGGCGCGGATGATCTTGTAGCGGAAGCCCGGCAGATCCTTGGTCGCGCCGCCGCGGATCAAGACCACGGAGTGCTCCTGCAGGTTGTGGGCCTCGCCCGGAATGTAGGCGCTGACCTCGAGCCCGTTCGTCAGGCGGACGCGCGCGACCTTGCGCAGCGCAGAGTTCGGCTTCCTCGGCGTAGCCGTAGAGACGCGCGTACAGACGCCCCGCTTCTGCGGAGCACCCTCGAGGTGCGGCGTCTTCGTCTTGCGCTTGGGCGTGCTACGGCCCTTGCGCACGAGTTGATTAACGGTCGGCATACGCTCCTGAAACTAGGTCTTGACACAAACAAAGGTCGGCGGGGCGGGCCCCAGCCAACCTGCTTCGATGGTAGCGAAACCTGGCGACCATCGTCAAACGCCTCCAGGCGTCTCGACGCCGAGAAAACCGGCGAGCGCCGGCTAGGTTAGCGCAAGAAACGGAGCGTAGTCCGTCAGCTCCGTCCCCGACACCGTCGGGAGCTCGTCTCGGCGGCAGTTCGTGCGCTGCAGAAGCTTCTTCTCGAGCGCGACCGCCCAGTGCTCGTACGCGTCGGCGCGCTTGAGGCGGGTGACTGCAGCAACGACGGCAGGACGAGCTTCGTCGAGCGACACTAGGGCGAGGGGCCTGGCGGCTCCGGTCGCCCGTACCCGCACACTGCCCTCGAGCGTCCGAACCGTCGTCCGGCGGCCGCTCGGCAGGGAAAAGATCTGCTCAGGTGCCACCGACGCCAGCGCATAGCCCTGCTCGCGCTTACCGAGCCAGTCGGGCGGAGGCGTCGCCTCGACCGGGCGCGCGAGCTGCTGCCCGTACAGCTGGTAGTAGTCGGTCACCTGTGCGTCCGTCGGTGCCGACACTCGCAGATGCTCGGCTAGATCGGCGCGACGAAGCTCGTCCGCGATCACGCCGCGGGCGACCGTCTGCGCGACGTGCGCCCTGGCCAGCGCAGCCTGGTAGGCCGGCTGACTGCCATGGAACCGAATCGCGATGATGTTGCGCTCGGCCCGGGCGACGCGGTCGCGGGTCATACTTGCCCGCCCGCTCTCGACGGCCCGCGCGTAGAGCGCGCTGTAGGCGATGTCGCGATCGCCCGTCGTCCTCGTGAGCGTCGCGATGTCGGTCGTGCGAATCAGCCGCCCTTCGACCAGGCACGTAACCCCGCGCGGGAACACGAGCTGACCCTGGGTGAGAGACGTGTTGAATCCCCCTCCTGCCAGCTTCAGCACGTCGCACAGCGTCGGGTCACGCGTCCAGAGGTAGACGCACGCGGCAGTCGGCTTGTCCGGATCGCGTTCCGGATCGCTCCACTCGCCCCACCCCCACGACCAGATCGAGCCAAGCGCAAGCTCCTGTCCTACCTGCTGGGCGGCGAGTACCTGAAGCTTGACGGTCTCGAACCAGGCCGAGGCCGGCTTGAGATTCTCGCGGCCGCCGAAGCCCCGCCCCGGCGTCGTCTGGAAGCCGAGCATGATGCCCAACTTCGAGGTGGGGATGCCAAGCGGCGCGAACTCGCCGACCGCTCGCCGAAAGGTCGTGCGCAAGGTCCTGCTACCGAGCAGTGGCCCCTGCTGATGGATGCCCGCGGCCGGGAAGTACACCTCTCGTACGAGATCGGCGACCTGTGCGACCGCCCGCCACCAGTCACCGGCCTCGCCGAGCAGGTACGGCGTGCTGCTGACGAGGAGCACCGGGTGCGCTCCTCGGGCGGCGAGCGTCCTCAGATAGAGCAGCACGTTGGCGCGGTACTGGGCGTTCGAGGGCGTCCAGGGCGCCGGGAGGCTCGCGCCGAAGAGCTCGTTCTCCACGATCATCGGAGTCGGGCAGGCCTGCGAGGCCGCCGCGTAATCGAAGAGACGATGAGCGCGCTCGGCGACGTCGGCCGGAGCGGCCGGGTTGTTCGGCGTGCCGACCCGCCGGCTGTTCAGGTACATGTCCCAGTAGACGGTCTTGGCGCCGAGCGCTCGCAGGCGCGGCGGGAAGATGAAGTTCGAAGCGGCTGCAATCACTCCCGGCCTCGCGAACATCTGCCAGAAGGGGACAGATCCGTCGGCGAAGTCGATCCAGAGTGGCTTCGTCTGAGGCAGGCCGCACGCGTCGGGCTTCGCGGCCGCGGGCGCGGGCGCGGCGAGCGCGCAGGTGAGCGCGCCCGCGACGGCGACGGATACGAGCAGCGTCTTCATCGAGCCCCGAACAGGTGTAGCAGACGCACCGCCGCGCCGGTCGCCTTCTCAGGCGCCGATCATCTGCTCGACGGCGACCAGGAAGCCCTCGGCAGAAGCGAGAGTGGCCTCGGCCTCTTCGTGTCCGGCACCCCCCGCGTCATAGTCCCCGGCCTCACGGAGCCTCTGGGCTCGCTGCGCCGTCTCGTACAGCTGGCCGCTGAAGGCGCCGGACGCAACGAACGACTCGCGGAACGCAGTCCACGTGCCGCGATGCGTCTTCGCGTTGAGCCCTCGCTCGCTGAGCGCCGCCCGCGCGGCGTACAGCATCGCGTAGTACGCGACGGCCGCGCTCGTCTCGGGATGACCCGTCGCGAGAAGATCGCGTGCGGCGGCGAGCCGCTCCGCGGCGCTCGCAAGGAACTCCTCGGAACGGGGGCTCATCCCGACTCGAAGAGGACGATCTTGTCCCGGTCGACCTCCTGGATGAAGAAGGACTCGATTCGGCGCCTCTCCGCCAGGAGCTCCGGATCCATGACGTGCGCGGCGAAGGCGCTCGAGTCCGCGCCCTCGGCGTCGGAAGCAAGGGTCAGAATCCGCGTCACGCGAGCCAGATCCTTCGCGCGGCCGCCGCGCGTGATCACCAGGAGGTCGACGTCCGAGTCGTCGGAGAGCGGCTGACCGCGGGCTCGCGACCCGAACAGCCAGACGGCCTCGAGGTCGTCGCCGAGCTCCTCGCGGAGAAGCTCGACGAACTGCTCCAGCACACGGCGCTCGCGCGTGTGGAGCGACGCAGCCCCAATCGAGGACATATCGCTAGGACTCTACTAGGCGCCGCTTGCGGTGCCGACCTCAGGAACCCGGGCTCCGCCCGCGTTCCGTCTGAACAGACCGGTCGAGCGCGTGGACATACAGACCCACGCTCCTAGGGCCGTCCGCAGGATCGTCGCCCGGTGTCCGCGAGAGCGTGCTTGCGAGCTTCGCCTATGCCTCGAACTGGCTGATCGCGTCGAGCAGCGCCTCGGGGTCGCCGCCGGCGAGAACGTCGACCTTGTGGATGATCCGCCTGCCGAGAATCCGCGCGGCGCGGTCGCAACCCCTCGCGATTCAGACCACGATTTCGAGTACCTGGAAAGGCTGCCTCAACGTCGGTTGAGCGCGAGGCCGGGCTTGGCCCGGCCTCGCTCACATCGGTTGGTGCTTCTGGCCCGCCCGAAGTCGGAACGACCTCGGGCGGATGTTTCAGGCGGATTCGTCGAGCGGACTCTCGATCTCGGGCACTTCCTCGGCCTCGCCGGCTTCATGCGTGACGACATCGCCGTCGGCTCCGTGCTCCGGCGCTCCGCCGAAGCTGAAGTCGAGGCCCGTCAGGTCGACGCCGTTGTCGCCGTCGGTTCCGATCTCCTCGAGCGCCGCGAGCAGCTGCTCCTCGGTCGCCGGGCGACCGTAGGCAGGCACGGCGACGCGCTCGGAGGGAGCGGTGTCAATCGTCCGGTAGCGCTTCAGACCTGTCGCAGCTGGGATCAGCTTGCCGATGATGACGTTCTCCTTCAGGCCGAGCAGGTGGTCGGTCTTGCCCTCGATCGAGGCGTCGGTCAGCACCTTCGTCGTCTCCTGGAAGGAGGCCGCCGAGAGGAACGACTCGGTCGCGAGCGAGGCCTTGGTGATGCCGAGGATGAGCGGCTCGAACGTCGCGACCTCACCCTTCTCCTTGCCCACGCGCGCGTTCTCGCGGTCGAGTACGACCTTGTCCACGAGCTGGCCGGGCAAGAGCTCCGTGTCGCCGGGGTTCTCCACCCGAACCTTCTTCAGCATCTGCCGGACGATCAGCTCGATGTGCTTGTCGTGGATGTCGACGCCCTGCGACTTGTACACCCTCTGCACCTCGTGAACGAGGTACAGCTCGGTCGGCGTCGCACCGCTCGACGGCCCCTTGAGGCGCAGCAGGTCGGCCGGATTCAGCGACCCCTCGTGGAGCGCGTCGCCGGGCTCCACGACCTGGCCGTCGACGACGAGCAGCCTCGTGCGGCGCGGCATCTGATAGGCCACCGGATCGATGGGCTCGCCGCTCGAGTCGAGCGCCTTCGGGTCGATGGTGACCTTCGGCCCCCGGTCCGAGTCCTCGATCTCGACGGTTCCACCCACCTCCGTGAGCTTCGCCACGCCCTTCGGATTCCGCGCCTCGAAGATCTCGACGACGCGCGGGAGGCCGTGCGTGATGTCCGCGCCTGCGACGCCGCCCGTGTGGAAGGTCCGCATGGTCAGCTGCGTTCCGGGCTCTCCGATCGATTGCGCGGCGATGATGCCGACCGCGTCTCCGATCTCGCAGAGCTCGCCCGTCGCGAGGAAGATGCCGTAGCACGACTGACAGACGCCGAACTCGCTCCCGCACTTGAGCACCGAGCGAACGGCGAGAGTCGCGCTCGCCGCGGCGTCGCCGAGCTTCTCGACGATCTCCTGCACCAGCTCGATCGTGACGACGGCGCCCTTTTCGGCCAGGGTCTTCCTACCGCTCTTGACGTTCTCGGCGAGCACGCGCCCGTAGAGGTTCTTGTTCAGCCCTTCGGGTACCTGGATCGGCAACGTGATCGAGACGGAAGTGCCGCAGTCGTGGTCGCGGATGATCACGTCCTGAGACACGTCGACGAGGCGGCGGGTCAAGTAGCCGGAGTCCGCGGTCCGGAGCGCCGTGTCGGCGAGGCCCTTTCGCGCGCCGTGCGTCGAGACGAAGTATTCGAGCACCGTCAGGCCCTCCATGAAGTTGGCCTTGATCGGGCGCTCGATGATCTCGCCCTTCGGGTTCGCCATCAGGCCTCGCATGCCGGCGAGCTGGCGGATCTGCTTGGACGACCCTCGCGCGCCCGAGTTGGCCATCATGTACACGGGGTTCAGCGCGTCGAGGTTCGCCTCCATCGCGTCGGCGACGGCATCCGTCGCCTCGGTCCAGATGTTGACGATCTGCTCGTGGCGCTCCTCTTCTGTGATCAGGCCGCGCTCGTACTGCTGCTCGACGTCGCCGACCCGCTTCTCGTACCGGGCGAGGATCTCCTCCTTGTCCGGGGGCACGACGATGTCGTTCTTCGAGATCGTGATACCTGAGGTGGTCGCGTACCGAAAGCCGAGGTTCTTGATCGTGTCGAGCACACCGCCGAGCGCCTGCGCGCCGTAGTGGCCGACTAGCTCGGAGATGAAGGTGTCCATCTCGCGCTTCGAGAGCGTCCGATTGAGGTATCCGTGCAGGCTTGCCCCGTTCTCGGTCCTGACCGCCTCGGTGAGCGCCCGCTCGACCTCGGAGTTGAAGATGACCCGGCCGGGCGTCGTGACGATGAGCACGCCGTCCCAGCGGAACTCGATCGGCTGCTGGAGGGAGACCTGCTTGGCCGCGAGCGCGAACTCGACCTCCTCCTCGCTGCCAAAGCGAGAGGGGCGCGGGTCCAGATCCTCGGCCTTGACCTCGCCCAACTGGTCGTGCGAGTAGGTGAGGTAGTAGCAGCCGAGAATCATGTCCTTGGTCGGCGTCGCGAGCGCGCGGCCATGGGCCGGCGAGAGGATGTTGTTCGACGACAGCATCAGCACTCGGGCCTCCGCCTGCGCCTCCGCCGAGAGGGGCAGGTGTACAGCCATCTGGTCGCCGTCGAAGTCCGCGTTGAAGGCGTGACAGACGAGCGGGTGTACCTGGATCGCCTTGCCCTCGACGAGGACGGGCTCGAAGGCCTGGATCCCGAGACGATGCAACGTTGGCGCCCGGTTCAGCATGACCGGGTGCTCGGCGATGACCTCCTCGAGCACGTCCCAGACCTCGGGAACCATCGAGTCGACGTACTTCTTCGCCGCCTTGATGTTCTGGACGGCCTTCCGCTCAACGAGCCGGCTCATGATGAACGGCTTGAACAGCTCGAGCGCCATCAGCTTCGGCAGACCGCACTGGTGCAGCCGGAGGTGCGGGCCAGAGACGATGACCGAGCGGCCCGAGTAGTCGACGCGCTTGCCGAGCAGGTTCTGGCGGAAGCGCCCCTGCTTGCCCTTCAGCATGTCCGAGAGCGACTTCAAGGGGCGGTTGCCCGGCCCGGTCACGGCCCTGCCGCGGCGGCCGTTGTCGAAGAGGGCGTCGACCGCTTCCTGCAGCATGCGCTTCTCGTTGTTGACGATGATCTCGGGCGCGCCGAGGTCGAGCAGCCGCTTCAGGCGGTTGTTCCTGTTGATCACACGGCGGTAGAGATCGTTCAGGTCGCTCGTCGCGAACCGGCCTCCGTCGAGTTGGACCATCGGCCGCAGCTCCGGGGGAATTACCGGAACGGCCTCCAGAACCATCCACTCGGGCCGGTTCTCCGACTTGATGAACGCGTTGACGACCTTCAACCGCTTGATCGCCCGCTGCTGCTTCTGGCCCTTGGAGGTTCGGATCGTGGTGCGCAGCGACTCGGCCTCCGCGTCGAGGTCGAGGTCGCGCAACAGGTCACGGATCGACTCTGCGCCCATGCCGCCGCGGAAGTAGACACCGAAGCCGTACGGCGAGCCGAAGCGGTCCTTCAGCTCGCGGAAGAGCTGCTCGTCGTTGACGACCAGCTTGGGCTCGAGATCCCGGAAGAGCTGCCAGGTCTCCTCGAGCCGGCGCACGGAGTCGACCGATGCCTCGCGGGCGTCCTGTCGGCGCGACTCGATGTCGAGGTACATCTCCCGCACCTTCAGAGACCACTGGATGATCGCGTCGAGGTCTTCCTTGCGGATCCGGCCGTCCGTCCGGAGACAGAGGTCGTTCGCGAGCTCGCGCACCGCACTCTGATCGGCCTCAGGCTCGGCCTGCTCGAGCACCTCGCGGAGGAGGCCGTTGCCGAGATCGCGCGCTCGCTCGAGCTGCTTCGCCTCGACGCCGGAGGCGAGCTCGATGTCGGCGCCCTTCAGCTCCTCGCCGCCGAGTAGCGCGTCGGTCAGGCGATTGATGTGCTTGGTGACGGCGCCCTTCTTCGACCCCGTCGCGGACTCGAGCTCGTTCTGCAACGGCGCGAGTGTCTCGCGAATCTGAACGGCGGCGCCCACAACGGTCTCGAGCTCGCGTGGACTCAGCTTGCGGTCCTCGCGGATGGCCGCATTGCGCACGAGCTCGCGGATCTTCTTCGAGTCCTCGGTCGTGATCTTGCTGGCGACCTCGAGGAAGAGGCCGGAAACGAGCTTCCGTGATTCCTCGAGCGTCGGCAGGCCCTGCTCCTCGGCCCAGTTCGACAGGCCGCGGCCCCAGAAGTCATCGTCCTCGTCGAAGTTCCGCTCGGCGCCCTTGATGAAGTAGTCGCGGCGCCGGGTTAGACGCTGCTCGAGCGCAGCGAGCGCCTCGTCGCGGTCGACGTAGATGCGCTCCGACTCCGCCTTCACCTTGTCCTCGAGATCGGCGAGATCCTCAGCGCGCTTCTCGACGTCGACGGCCGTCACGATCGAGGCGGCGAAGTAGAGAACCTTCTCGAGCTCTCGCGGCGCGATATCGAGCAGGTAGCCGATCCGGCTCGGCACGCCTTTGAAGAACCAGATGTGCGAGACGGGGGCGGCGAGGTCGATGTGCCCCATGCGCTCGCGCCGGACCTTCTGCCGCGTCACCTCGACGCCGCAGCGCTCGCAGATGATGCCCTTGTAGCGGACGCGCTTGTACTTGCCGCAGTAGCACTCCCAGTCCTTCGTGGGACCGAAGATGCGCTCGCAGAAGAGCCCGTCGCGCTCGGGCTTGAGCGTCCGGTAGTTGATGGTCTCGGGCTTCGTCACCTCGCCCGAGGACCAGTCGCGAATCTGCTTGCTCGACGCAAGCCCGATCCGAATCGCGTCGAAGTCATTAATGTCGATCATGCGCTTTCGCCTGCGGCGAAAGCGTCAGAAATGCTGTGCGTCACGGAGTCTCCTTCGTTCCAGTCTTGTTTGTAGTTCCCTAACCTTTTCGCGCAGCGAAAAGGCGTTTCCGCGCAGCGAAAAGGCGGTTATTCGTCCAGTTCCAAGTCGGCGACCTCGAGATCGGCCGAGAGCGGCCCGGCCTGCTCGGAGACCTCTTCCTCGGCCGCTTCCACCGGGCTAAGGTCGACGTCGGCGAGGTCGCCCAGCGCCTCGTCGGCGGGAAGGGTCAGCTCCCCCGACTCGTCGGAGCGCTCCTGGCCCTCCTCGGCCTCCTCCGCCGTCGGCTGCCGCGCCGTTGCGCGCAGCGACCCGGGCGACAGATCGATCCCAAGCTCCTCGGCCGCCCGCAGCAGCTCGTCGTCCTCCTCGCGCACCTGCACCGTCCGCCCCTCGTCGGAGAGGACGTTGACGTCCAGCGCAAGTGACTGCATCTCCTTCAGCAGCACCTTGAACGATTCCGGGATCGACGGCTCCGCGATGTTCTCGCCCTTGACGATCGCCTCATAGGCCTTGACGCGGCCCACCGTGTCGTCGGACTTGATCGTGAGCATCTCCTGCAGCGTGTACGCGGCGCCGTAGGCCTCGAGCGCCCACACCTCCATCTCGCCGAAGCGCTGGCCGCCGAATTGCGCCTTTCCGCCGAGCGGCTGCTGGGTGACGAGGGAGTAGGGACCGGTCGAGCGCGCGTGGATCTTGTCGTCCACGAGATGGAGCAGCTTCAGGATGTACATGAAGCCGATCGTCACCGTCTGCTCGAAAGGCTCGCCCGTCTTGCCGTCGAACACACGCACCTTTCCCGACGTCCGGGTTCCGGCCTGCCGGCTCTTGTCGATCACGAACTTGATCGGCGAGTCCGGGTTCTGCTCCGCCCACTGGATCAGCGCGTCGTCGACGTCCTCGGGCGTCGCGCCGTCGAAGACCGGGCTCGCAAGCGGCGCGGAGCCGTTCGAAGAGGAGTCTCCGTTCTCCGCAAACACGCCGTGCGCCGCCGCCCAGCCGAGATGCGTCTCCAGGATCTGGCCGATGTTCATGCGGCTCGGGACGCCGAGTGGGTTCAGGACGACGTCGACTGGGCGCCCGTCCTCGAGGAACGGCATGTCCTCCTCGGGCACGATGCGCGAGATCACGCCCTTGTTCCCGTGCCGCCCGGCGAGCTTGTCGCCCTCGGCGATCTTCCGCTTCTTCGCGACGTAGACGCGAACAAGCTCGTTCACGCCCGGGGACAGGTCGTCCCCGGCCTCGCGGTCTATCTCTTCAAGAGCCACGATTTCGAGGGGTAGCCCACCTCCCAGGCGGAAGGCGAAGCGGATCGAGAGTCTCGACGAAGAACTCACTACTCGTGCTCGGTATCGGGCTTGAGCCGTTCGCGGAGCCGTTCGAAGAGGAATCTCCGTTCTCCGCGAACACGCCGTGCGCCGCCGCCCAGCCGAGATGCGTCTCCAGGATCTGGCCGATGTTCATGCGGCTCGGGACGCCGAGTG
>JBBRYW010000082.1:0-14743 GCA_038237235.1 Gaiellales bacterium | reverse complement strand
GCCACTGCTCGCTCGGCGGGATCAGCCCCGACGAGTACGAGAGGCGTTGTCAGCATAGACTACTAGAAGAGGAGTCTGATACAATAGTGACAACAAGAGCAGCCTAGCCCATCGGTGTCAACGGAACCGGGGCAAGCTCACTCCTCGCCGGCACGCCGCCCTTACGCTCACCAGGACGAGCGCCTCTTCGGGCTCTCGCACCTCGTTGACCAGCATCTTGCCGGCTAGCCGACTGCGTCTTTCAACAGGAGAATCACGATCACCCACGCGGCTGCGCCGGCACCGAGCGCCACAAGCGCTCCGGCGAGACGCAGGAGCACCTCCTGCTGCGTCGGCTCGTTTCCTCTAGCCGCCGGCATGATCGACCAGAGTGACGTTGAACGGCGTGCTCCCGGGCGGCGCGATCTCCAGGCCGAGGCCCCAGCGACCGACCATCACGAGCGCAGGTGCCGAGCGGCCGAAGACGCCCGGCGAGCGCTCGGGCAGGTGGTAGGCGAGCTGGCTCATCTCCATGTCGAGCATCGTGAACCTGGCAGTCACGTTGGCACCGCGCACGGGCTTCCCGTCCTTCGTCACTCGGACGGAGAACGAGTTCGGAACGGCGGCTCGATTGGGAGTGACATTGACGTTCAGCCGGTACGGGCCGCTCTCGAGGGTGCTCTGGACGGGGCCCGGCCCGACGCGAGCAGCGACGGCGCCGAGGTTGGCGAGCGCCTTCGCGGGCGGGGGAAGGCTCGAGAGGACTCCGGCCGCGAAGAGCGCGCCGATGACGAGCAGCACCTGGCCTCCGACGAGGCGAAGCAACACCGTCGCGCCCGTGGGGCCGATCTCGGGCCGGATCCGTGCGTCGATCAGGCGCGGTAGGGCGAAGACGAGGTTGCCCGCGGCGAAGACGAGCGCCACCGCCAGCAAGACGAGCTTCACGTCGAGAGCCCGGCCATAGGCAGTGTCGAGCAGCGAGCCGAGCGTCGGGAGCCACTTCAGCGCCTCCGCCACGCCGGTGGCGATGAGGATCGACACGGCGGTGAAGGCAGTCAGCGCAAATCGCGGCACGACAACCGCAAGGCTCTCCACGCGTCTCCTGGCCGGCAGCGAGAGCCACAGGACGACGAGTCCCACGAGGCCGCCCACCCAGATCGATCCGGAAACGAGGTGGAGCCAGTCGAAGAAGACCGTGGTTTCCCAGGGAGACGCCTGGGCGGCGTGCCCCGCGGCGGACGGGACGACGAGGGCCGCGAGCCCGGTGGCGACGGCACCGAGGAGTGCGAGGATCGCGACCACGGGCCGCTCCCGCCGCTCGGGCCGATCCAGCTTGATCGCAAGCCACGCCGTCAGCGCGAGCAGCGCGAGCAGGAGCTCGAGGTCGAGGTAGCCGCGGCTGAAGGTGGTCACACGCAGCAGGGGAACGACGCCGGGGAGGTCGAAGCTCGAGCGGAGCGCGAACTTGGCCGTCGCCATCACGACGTAGATCGGCGTCGTGACCAGCGCGACGCCGATCGACACCGCCAGTGCCCGGGACAGCGCGCGGAGCGATGTCCCGGGCACCCGGCTCGGCAGCGACCGGGCGAGCACGATCCGCATCACGAGTAGCCCGACCGCCGTCATCAGCGAGAGGAAGACGAGCCAGCGGGCGATCAGGAGCGGCGGCGTCGCCGCCGTCTCGCTCGTCGACGGGATCACGAACTGCGGCGCCGGACCGGGGTTCGGCCCAACGGCGAACGTGAACGCTCCGCGCACCGGGTGGCCGTCGGCCGAGATCACCCGCCAGAACACGAGGTACCAGCCCTGTGGCAGGTGGCGAACGGGCACGGCGAGCCCGTCTGGGTTGCTCGGCGGGTGGCTGGGCGGCGCAGTCGTCTCCTGGTGTCCTCCAGCATCGGTGACCGAGACGACCGAGAAGCGCGCTTCCACGCGCTCCGAGTACGTCAGCGTGACCATCGGCGGTGGCTGGTTCAACGTCGCGCTCGCCGAGGGGCTCGTGCGGAGCAGCGCGGCGTGCGCCCACGCCGAAGCCGGCGCAGCCAGGAAGGCGACAGCAGCGAGCCCGCAAGTAAGGGTACTTCGGAGCGAAAGCCTCACGTCAGCGGGCGCTTCCCGAGCGTCAGGGCGGCTACGGAGAGAATGCTGGCCAGAATCCCGACGGCGAGCGCGACGATTGCGAGTATGGAGCTACCGCCGCCCCCGAGCGACGAGACGGCGTCCACGACCGGCGCAGGGGTGTCGGAGCTTTCCGGGCCGCTCCAGTCCACCACGCTGCCGTCCGAGTAGGTCTGGCGTACGGTGAAGCGATAGCTCTTGCTGGACGCCGCGCTCGCGCTGAACCGGAACACCGCGTCCTCGCCGGTTGGTATAGAGCCGCCGTTCCAGGTCACCCGCTGGACGACGGCCTGCTCGCCGGAGCCCTGGGCCTGCACGCTTCGCTTCCAGCCCGGCTCGGGCTCGAACGAGTCGACGGCGAACCCATCCGGCACGGTGAGCTCGATCTTCGTAGTCTTCGCGCCTTCTTTCTCCGTCGGCACGGAGAGCGTGAATTGCTGCAGATCCTTCGCCTTCGCCACGGGCGGGCTCACCGTCGCGTGCCCCCAGGCCTGGGCGGGCAGGAGCAGCGCCGCTGCGGCGGTGGTCGCAAGTGCAGGAAAGCTGCGTGTGCTGAGTCGCATTCGTCGACCTCCTCTGAGTGGTACCGCCGGGCCTGGCCGGCGGACTCGGCTATGCCGTCAGAGGACGTCGCGGCGGCGCCCGCGACCCGAGCGCGAGCAGCCGGAAAGCAGTCGGCACACAGACGATGGGGCGCGGCGAGGCGGGCAGCGCGCCCCGTCGTGCCGAGCGCGTCGGACGATGCAGCGCCTCGAGCGTGCGCCGCATCCAGACGACCAGGTACTCGGCCGCGGCGACGAGAGCGGCCGCGAAGAGTGAGAGTGCGGCCAGAACGGGCAGAGCGTCACGGTGCACGGGGCCGAGCAGGCAGTGGAGCCCGTGGAAGTCGAGGCCAGCACGAGCGTGAACCCACGACTCCACACCGGCAAAGACGAGCGTGGTCACCAGCCAGAGCCTGGTCGCGTGCACGAGGACGGGCGCCAGGCGCGGTGCGGGAGGACGCAGAGAGCTCTCGCCGACCAGCAGATGGCGCTGCCGCACCGCTGCCGTCGCGAGGCCCAGGACGATCGCCGCTGCCAACGCCGCCGTGCCGAGAGCGACGACGGCCAACTCGAGCACACGCGGCCCAGCAGCGAGGTGCCCGAGGCGCACGGACTCGAGCGTCGGTCTCGGCGTGAGCCGTACGCCAGCGCCCGGCCGGCCAGGACGACGAGACCGGCGACAGCCGCCCAGCCTGCAAGGCGAAGGAGGCGCGCCGTCATCGCACCTTCAGCGTGAACGGCGCCGTCAGCACCTTGCCGGCGACCTGCGTCTGGAGGAACAGCCGCCACACGCCCGGCAGGGGAACGAGCACGCCGACTGTGAGCTTTCCCGGTGACGTCGACGTCCCGCGAACCTTGGCCGCCCCGAGGATGCTCGTGCAGCCCGGGGTGCTCGGGCCGCAGACGTGCGTGTGAAAGTAGTCGAGCGACCCCGCGGCGAAGAAGATCGCGTGCGCGAGCGCGCCGTAGTACGGGGTGAAGGTGACCGGCCTCCCGTGCGGATCGTGAACGGTGACCTTGAGGAAGCTCGGGTTGAGAGCGCGGAGGCCCGAGCCGCCCTTGAGCACGAACCGGTAGCCGTCTACTGTGACGACGGGATGAAACGGCGGCAACGTCCCCCTGGGATTCCCTTTCCCGACCTGAATCGTCCTGAAGAGCTGGAAGTTTCGGATGTTCGACAGGTTCGGGTAGGCGTCGACGACGACGCGGTAGCGGCCGGGGCTCGGAAGCGTCAGCGCCTGGGTGAAGTGGCCGCCGGAGCCCATCGGCGGATGCCTGTGGATGATCGTCGAGAGGTCGTCGCGGACGATGATGAGATGAACGCCCGTATGAGGTCCCTGCCCGTGCCTGTACGCCGTCAGCGGCTGGCCCGACGGCTGGCGGATGACGAAGGAGAGATCCTCCGGCCGGCCGGGCTTCGTCGGACCTGCCGGCTTGAAGTCTGCAAGGCTGAAGGTGCGCGCGGCCTGGATCGTCGGCACGACCGGCTGCGCGCTCGAGCCGCCGCAGCCCGCGGCCGCGAGTGCGAGCGCGGCGAGCGCGGCGAGCGCGGCGAGCGCGGCGATCCGTGTCGTCTTCATCACAGCCCCGGAGGGAAAACGTACCGATCATGTGGCGGGACGTAGCCGTTGACCTCGAGCACGACCTGGGAGTGCCGGCCGAGCGGAATCGCGCGGAGGTCACCGCGCCACGGCCGCCCGGCGACAAAAGCGAGCACCCTGCCGCCGGGACCGGCCATGAATCCCGCGAGCCCCTCGCGTGCGAGTGGCTGCCCCCAGAGCTCGAAGAAGCGGCCGAGCGTCAACGTGCGCTCGAGCTGGATCACGCCGGTCGGCTCGATGGTGCGCGCGGGGTACGAGCAGCGGCCACCGCGAACGTAGGCGCCGTCGCGCCTGTGCGGCGGCGCGATGCCCACGCCGGCCGGGATGATCACCACGCGCTCGTTCGCGAAGATCTCGAGGTGGGCGCCGAAGCGGGCTCCCGCGCCTGTCCGGCAGCGAAACTCTCCGACCGGCCGGGCGTGCTCGACCCGCGCGCTGAGCGGTTTCGGCCGGTAGCGCAGGCCGGTGCCGATCGGGCGCATCTGCGCCCACGCCGAGGGGCGCTTGGGCAACGGCGGCGCGATCCGCACCGGCTGGTCGAAACCGCTCAGCCGATCGACCATGAAGTGGGCGGGTGCGATCATCTCGGCCCTGACGACCCGCCTGTCCGCGCGCACGAAGAGCCTGAGCCAGGCGGGGAAATCCGCGTCGGGCCGGAAGGCGGCAAGAACTCTGACCGGACGCCCTTCAAGGGTCGTGCGGCCGATGAGCCGCGCACCCCCGGACCCGGACCAGATGAAGCTCGGAACGCGCACGCCGGTCGCGTCGGTCCGCTTCCAGGGGCCGCGCTTCTCGGAGTCCCACCGCTTCGCTCCGATCACGACGGCCCTGGCGCCGTCAGAGGTGACGTAGCTCATCCGGTCGGGCGCACGAAAGAGGAAGCGGGCCTTGATGCCCGAGAGGCCGGAGCTGAGCGTCTCGTCGACGCGGAAGCTCCGGATGCCAGACATGCTCCGGTTCAGCTCACGGAGGAGGCCGTCCGCGGTCGGCGGCAGCCGGGGCGGCAAGACAAAGGCGGCGCTCGCCGGCCGCTTGCCGTCACGGTCGACCGCGACTCTCAGGGGAAGCTGCCGGCGCAAGGCTTGGGGCGCTGCGATGCGGAAGCAGCTTCCCCCACAGGAAGTGGTGGCGACTCGCTGCTTCCCCAGCGTGATCGCCAACGCGGCCTTCGGTATCGGCTTGGTATCGGCCGGGATCGCGGTGACGTCGATCGGCCCGCCAGGCCGGACCCGCAGTCCCACCAGGACATCTCCCGCCCGGCCCGCGATCATCAGCGCGGGCCGCTCAGCGCGCGCCGCCGGCAGAGCCGCGGGCACGAGCAGGGACGGCCCGGCCGAGGAGGAGCCACTCGAGATCCACTTCACCGCAGCGATCCCAAGACCGACGGCGGCGACCGCCACGCCGAGCACGATCCACGGCAGTACTGGACGCAACCGGTGAGCGATGTCGACGCCTCGGCTCATCTACTTCTCCCTACGGCCGTCCGGCCGCATTGGACTGTCCGCTCTCGACGGTAGCTGCCGGCACGAGGAAGGGACGGCGGTGGCCGCCCGTTGCGGGCCCAGGCCGCTACGAGACCGTGACCCGCTGTGCGCGCGCCGGGCAAGCGATCATTCCTCCTCGGCGTGGTCGCACTGGCGCTAACGTCGAGCGCCCACGCGGCAGGCCTCGGTGTCGCGGAGGTACATGCGCCGAACGGCTCTGTGGCCGCAACCGCCGGGATCGGCCCGTTCTCGTACGGGCGAACGCTGCGGATCGGGGCGGCCGCCGCAACCGGCCGTGGAGTCGAGCTGCGGAATGTCTCGATGCTGGGCGGGCGGATCTGGGTCGGGCGGATCTTCGTTCCGTACCGCGGCCTGCGGGAGGCCGACGTCGCGACGCTGATCGTGGGCGGCCGAACGATGCGGCCGACCACGAACGGACTGATCCCGCTCGCTCCGCGCACCTACCTGGTCGTCCTGCAGAAGGCCGTGATCCCGGGCAGGCACCGCGAGAGCGCCGGCGTCGTCGGGGTGCGCCTCTACGTGGGCGACCCGGGCCTCGGCGTCAAGCCCGGCACGCAGCTCCTGGTCGGCCTCGCCCACTCCGCCGTCCGCGCACGCGGCCATCATCACCAGCTGCCCGCCTCGATCCTCGGCTTCGCTCCGGGACAGCTTCTCACCGCCGGGCCGAGCGTCGCGGAACCGTTCTCGGTGACGGGGAGCTCGATCGGCGCGCGCGTCGTCGCGATTGCCGAGCGCTACCTGGGCGTCCCGTACGTCTGGGGCGGCGCCGACCCGCTGACCGGCTTCGACTGCTCAGGCCTCACGATGCTCGTCTACCACCAGGTCGGGGTCGACCTGACCCACTTCAGCGGCTCGCAGTGGTACGAGGGCGCGCGCGTGCCACCGGGCGAGCTTCAGCCGGGCGATCTCGTCTTCTTCGAGGCGGGGGCGAACGGGCCGGGCCACGAGGGCATCTACATCGGCGGCGGGCGCTTCATCCACGCGCCGCACACCGGCGACGTCGTCAAGATCTCGTCGCTTTCCGAGCCGTGGTACGCCCTGCAATACGTCGGCGCCGTGCGGCCGGCCGCGCGCTGATCGTCAGAGCTCCCAGCGTCTCAGCGGCCCGCGAGCTACTTGCAGTCGACCCCCGCCGGGAGCGGAACGGGCGCGTAGCACGCCGCTCGCGGGCCTCCGCCCGTCGTCACCGGGAAGCGAGTGATCTCAGCGCCGCTGCGATCCTTGAAGACGACCTCCGCGAGGCGTTGCCCCTCGGTGAAGTGCGCAGCCGGGATCTCGTAGAGCACGAGGCCCTCGTGCGGCTCGACCGTAGCGTTCTCGCCGCCGGCGAAGCGCAGCACGACCAAGCCGACGCGGGGCGAGACTGAGGCGAAGAGGAGGGCGTCGTCGCGAGTCGGCAGGAACCGGGTCGCGATGCCGCCGTCGTGCTCGTAGCCCTTCGGCGAGCAGCGACCGAGCGAGCTGAGCTTCCCCTCGAGGTCGAGCCACAGGCATCGGCCCTCGTAGCGCGTCGGGGCAGTCCAGATGGTGGCCGACCCGTTTGCCGTGGGGATCTCGAGCGACTTCTCCTTCGCGTCGACGAGCGCATCCACCGGGGGAACTGGCAGAACCCCTTCCGAGCCGCCGGTGTCCTCCGTGACCAGGTTGCCGTCGACGTCCAGGGCAACGACCGCCGAGATCCGGTGGCCCAGTCGGAGGTGCTCCCTCGGCACGTCGTAGGCGAAGAAGCCCGCGTCGATCGGCGCGCCCACCCAGACGACATCGGGGCGCACGACGGCGCCGTCCTCGAAGCGGATCTCGACCCGGTCGACCCACTTCGAGTGGGCGAATCCCTCGATGTAGTCGGGCGGGTACTTGTCGAGGTCCGGGAGCCCGTCGGAGCCTGCCGGAATCGATCCGGACCGCCCCCACGAGATGCTGAGCGGAACGGTGCCGAGCCGGTCGCAGCCGCCTCCCGCTCGGCTCCACTGCTCGCAGAGCCCGCCGTACTTCGTGGGAGCCACGAAGAGGGTGTGCAGCTTGTCGGCGAAGTAGGCCTCCATCACCTTCCGCGTCTCGCCGGCAATCACGCCGGTACGCCATTCCGGAATCGGAGCGCCGTCGTCGAGCGTCGCAAAGCCTTTGACGACCTGCTCCGGCGCCGGCTCGCCCTCGAAGAAGCGAAGGATCGGCTCGTGCAGGCCCAGCGCGGGCGCGGCGACCGCGACCGCGAGGAGCGCCGCGACGATGGCCACCAGCCGGCCGCGTCGAGACCGACGGCGACCCGAAGCCGCGAGCTCGGCACGACGTCGGACGTCCGCCCAATCGCCCTCTACGTCGTGGCCTGCCAGCCGCTCGAGCCGCTCGGCGAGAGCCTGGTCGGCTCGCTCGTTCATCTCGCAACTCCTTTCAGGTCGAGGGCGCGCCGCAGGTCGGCGCGTGCGTGTGCGAGGGTCGCGGCGACGGTTCCTTCGTCCACCTCGCACAGCTCCGCGATGTCGGCATAGGGAAGGTCGGCGAAGTAGCGCAGGAAGACGATCAGGCGACGTCGCGGCGGCAGGGCGCGGATCGCCTCGGCGAGCGCCGGGTCGCCGTCGGACTCGACGAGGCCCGAGTCGAAGTCGTGCTCGATCGGCTGCACCGACTGGCGCCGGCGCCGCCGCAGGTCGAGCGCCTTGCGCAGGACGATTCTCCAGATCCAGGCCTCGAGCGAGCCGCCGCGGAACTGCCGCCGCTCGACGAGCGCACGGGCGAAGCCGTCCTGGACGGCGTCGTGTGCCGCGTCGAAGTCGCCCAAGACAGCCGCCGCGCCTCGCCGGAACCCGGCG
The DNA here is from genome assembly GCA_038237235.1 of Gaiellales bacterium. GTDB lineage: Bacteria > Actinomycetota > Thermoleophilia > Gaiellales > Gaiellaceae > JBBRYW01. Next base: position 6,191 of record JBBRYW010000082.1, on the reverse strand, counting down.
TAGCGAGCGAGGTAGACCCGCTCGATCGCCTCCTCCCGTTCATCCATTCCGGAAGAGAGACGCTCCGGGCCGCGCCGATTCTTTACTTATCGAGGACTGGAGCTCGCCGATCGCTTGCAGGGCTCCCCGCGCCGCTCGCGTTCCTGCGCCGCACGAGCGCGACCGCAAAGACCGCAAGCGTGGACAACGAACCCGCAACGAGAAGGAAGATCCAGGTCGTCGAGCCGCCGGTGTCCGGGCGTTCGGAGAAAGGTTGCGCAGCCCCCGGCACGGGGTCGTTCGTGATCGGGAACAGAAGATCGGCTTCCCGCCGCCCGTGCGGCCCGTCCGCCCAGCCGCGCAGACCGATCTCGACGTCGCCGATGCCGCCCTTCGGCACGACGACGGTTGCCGCGTACTCGCCCCTCGAATGAGCCCTTCTGGGCGCGAAGCCCCTTCTCGCACTTGAACCGGATGCGCTGCGAAGTCGCACGAACACGTCCCCCGCGCCGAACGGTTGCCGCCGTCCGCGATCGTCGAGGTAGGTGAGCGTCCAGGCGACCTCGAGCCGAGCTCCCGCCGCAGCGTCGAGGGGAACACGCGTCGTGAGCGTTGCCTTGACACCCTCCTTACCGGCCGCGGGAAGCGCCGAGACCAGGGCCACAGCCGCAACGCCGAGAAGCACAAGTGCGAAACGTCGCAATCCCATCTCGTCTGACACTACACCGCCCGCGAGCCCGTGGTTCCGAGCTCGCTATCCGTGCGGAAACGGGTACAGGCTCCCGCTCCGCGCCCACTCTCCGCCACCGGGCGAACGGCCGCGCCAGAAGTTGTAGACGATCAGGAACGGCACCCCGCCCGCGTCCTTCGCCTCGAACAGGAACCCCTCGTAGGCCCAGCCGGTGCGGTCGTCGTTCGTGCGCGCCTTGGGATCGATCGAGCGGAGGATCGCCTGCGTCTGGCGCGCGAACAGCGCCGGCCGCGGTGCCTCGACCACGATCAGCGGAGCCGCCTGCACCGGGTGCATGATCCGGAGGCCGCGAACCCGGAAGTGGTACCGCTTCGCCTCCCTGCGCAGCCGGATGAGGAGCGTGGCGCGGCTCGGGCTCGGAAAGCGCGTCGAAGGGGCCTGGCGGGCGCGCGTCTCGAGCTCGGCGAGCCAGGTGGACCTGACCTGCCGCTCGGAGGCGAACGGGCTCGGCCTGCGCGCGCCTGAGGCGGCCCCGCCAGCGAGGACCAGCAGCGCCGCTGCGACGAGGACGAGACGCACCATCTCTCGAAGCTACGGCGCCGACCGCGTCCCCGTCACGAAGCCCCCAGATTCCAGCGGGCCAGCGCCGTACCGTCCGCGGTGAGTCCGCCGGCGAACGCGGTGACGCCCAGCTCTCGTGCTCTGTTCCGGAGCCCGGCGTGGACGAGCAGGGTCGCGCACACGGCCATGAGCGAAACCGAGAGTACGAACATCGAGCTCAGCGCCCCGCCGGACGAGCGGTACGCGTCCCAGCGGCTGGTGCCGTTTCCCCGGTAGCCGTCCTCGCCGAAGACATACACCACGAGCACGCCCGCGGTCAGGAGAGGTAACGCAGCGAGTGCCGCCGATCCCCGCGACAGCACGCGAGCGAGCCGGTAGCTCGTGCCGAACGCCAGGAGAGACACTCCTGCAAGCACGTTCACGGAAAGAACGAGGCCCGGCGGCACCAGCGGCATCTTGACAGCCCGTATTCGATCGACAGTCGGGAGATCGCCGCGCAGCAAGTAAAGATTCGAGCCGGAGGGCGCCTCTATGTTTCATGTGGATCAGCGCGCGAGGGCGATCGAGGAGCTGTACCGACGGCGCTACCGGCGCTTCCACGCGACGCTCTCGACGATCACAGGCGGCTTCGAGAGCGGCCACGACGCCGTCCAAGAGACGTTCGCACGCGCCCTCAAGCAGCGGGCGCAGTTCAGAGGAGAGGGCTCGCTCGAAGCCTGGGTCTGGCGGATCGGGCTGCGCACCGCTGCTGAGCTGCGCCGCGGGCGGGACTCCCTTTCGCAGAACGGCGTGCCGGCCGTCGAGCTCATCGATCAGGGGCGCGATCCGGAGATCAGCGCGGCGGTGCGCGACCTGCCGCCTCGGCGCCGGCTGCTCGTCTTCCTGCGGTACTTCGCCGACCTCTCCTACGCGGAGATCGCCGCGGTGTGCGGGATCAGCGAAGGCACCGTCGCGGCCGCGCTCGCGCAGGCTCGCGACCAGCTTCTCCGCATCCTCGAGGAGGGCAGGGCGCAATGACTGACGCCGCTGACCGCCATCTGGCGAAGCGGCTCGCCGCCTTCGAGGACGCCGCCGACCGCTCCGACTGGGACGACGTCCGGCGGCGGGCCAGCGCAGACCCGCGGCGAGCGCGCCGCCGCTCGGTGGCCGGCGCTGCGCTGGCCGTAGCCGCGCTGATACTCGTGGCCGCGGGCATGGGCGGCCGGATCGTGGGCGCCTTCACGAAGCACGGCAAGCCGGTTCCCGAGCGCTCGCTCGCCAATCTGGATCGCGAGCTGCTGATCTCGTTTTGCCAGGACGTCTACCTGAGCACGGCTCCCGGCCGGGTCCCGCAGCGCCGGTGTCGCGGCGGCTTCCCGAAGGCCGAGGAGATCGCGAACGACGGGAGGCGGCTCTACCTCAAGATCACGTATCGGGACGGGCGCACCTGCCTGGCGAGCGGTCGCGTTCGCCCGTACCGAGATCGACTGCGCGGATCGGGGCGGGTCGGCTCGCTCAGCTGCACGCAGGAGCCGGGCGGCCTCGGCCGCCTCGTTCCATCCCCGAGGCGGCCCATCACGACCGAGGTCTCGGGCGCGTTCTCACCAAAGGGGCAGGCGAGCTTCGTCCGGGTCGAGGGGCTCGCCGGGAACGGCGTCGAGCGCGTGAGGCTGCTGGGCAAGCGCGGCAAGTCACTCGACGCACCCGTTCGCGGGCGTATCTACGCCTTCGAGAAGCTTCCGCCCGGTGACTGGGTCGCGATCGCCGCTCTGAACGGGGACGGGCACGAGGTCTACCGGGAGAAGCTCCACCTCCCGACCGTCCGCCCGGGTCTTCGCGACAGGAGGCCTCCTGCGGGGCTCAAGCTGCGCCGCCGCCCGGCGCCCAGCTCGGCCCGCACAACACCACCTCCTCTGCCTCCCAGCCGTCCGTTCCAGCACGGCGGACAGAGTGGCGCTTCCGTCGACGTGTATCGGACCGGGCTCGTCGCGTTCGACATTCCCCCCGCGTCAGGCCGCGCGTACCGGCTCCTCGAGCACTCATGGGTGAGCCTCGGCTGCGCCAGGGTTGCCTACGGCGCTGGACGCTGGGCGACGCTCGGCGGTGGCCGCAGCAACATCTTCTTCTCCGAGCACCTGCGTGCGATGGTCGGCGGCGGCATCCGCTTCGGCGGCGCGGTCCCCCCGCCGTACGACGCGTGCAGCGTCCGGGGCACCTACGGCTGGCGCTGGGGCAGCAAGCGCGGGTGGCACGACGCCGTAGAGATCGGCTTGACTCCTCTCGGGCACCGCTTCCTCGACGAGAAGGCGGCCGCCCGCGAGCTCGCCTACTTCGTGCGCTCACCGACGATGACGCGGGCCCGCGACGCGATGAAGCATGGCGCAATGGCGCCGCGGGGAGCGGCGATCGCGCGGCACTACGGTTCGCGAGTCGTCGTGCTCCAACGCCCGGGCGACCTTCCGCCGCCCGAGCGTATCGGCATCTGGAGCGACCGCGGAGCCCGACTCGTCGCCTCGATCCGTACTCCCGGCGGGCGGCGACTGTTCGTCGAGCTCGACCACGGCCGGATCGGCCGCTACAACCTCCGCGAGCTCGCTTTCGTCTTCTGACATTTCCGCGGTGTATTGTGGGCCCGAGACGTGCCTGGGCCCCAGCGCAGCCCTGACGACAGCCGCCGCGCCACCGCGACGAACGAGACGGGCAGGGGCGCCGGCAGACGTCGAAGCGATCTTCGTCGCCAAGGGGCTCGCTTGCTGGGAGGCGACGGTGGGCTCTTCGTCCCCCGGTGGGTTCCGCCCACGTTTCTCCTCGGCGTCGCCCTGCTCATCCCCTGGACAGCCTGGCTCTTCGCGAGCCTGCCCAGGCATCACAACTCGAATCACTGGGCGTTGACCTGGGCCGGGTTCGACGCCGCGCTCGCAATCTCCCTTGCCGTGACGGCCGGCTTGATCATCAGGCGCTCGGCGCTCGCGGAGATCACGGCGACCGTGACGGCGACCCTCCTGCTCTGCGATGCCTGGTTCGACGTTCTGACGGCGAGGGGGACTGAGGAGCTTTTGCCGGCCGTTGCCGAGGCCCTGATCGTCGAGCTGCCGCTTGCGGCTCTCTGCTTCTGGATCGCCCGGAACGTCGACCGCGCGCTCGAGGGGGCGCGCCCGTACCTGGAGCGTGCGCGGCTCGACCGGCCGGAGACCGACCCGCCGGAGTTACGCGGTCGTCCCCGAATCCTCAGTGGCCCGGACGCACGGGACGCCTAGCCCCTCGATCGCGTCTAGGACGGACGGGAGGGCGGCCGCCGTCTTTCGCCAGGAGCCCGACGAGCCATAGTGGTCGGCGTCGTGCAGCAGGACGACGTCGCCGGGCGTGAGTCGTCTCGTGGCGCGGGCCGCAATCGACTCGGGAGTCGCGCGCCCTCTCCAGTCCGCCCCCCAGCGTGACCAGAGCAGCGGGAGCCAGCGGCGCGTTCGGACGAGCGCGAGCCCCGCGGCGCTGAAGACGCCATAAGGCGGGCGGTACAGCGTCGGCGATCGACCCGTGGCCTCGCCGATCGCCCAGAAGGCCCGGTCGAGGTCGCGGGCGAGAGCCCGCGGCGTGCGCTCCAGCAGCAGACGGTGACGAAAGCCGTGCAGAGCGATCTCGTGCCCGGCAGCGACGATGTCGGCTGCGAGCGCGGGCCACCTCTCGACCTGCTCGCCGACGAGGAAGAACGTGGCCGAGGCCCGCCGCGCGGCAAGCGCCTCCAGCACCGCGGGCGTACCGTCCGGATGCGGCCCGTCGTCGAACGTGAGGGCGACCCCACGCTCGTGCGGGAGTCGAAGCCGAATGCCGAGCGCGCGGGCGAGCGGCGGAGCGAACGGAGCCGGCGCCGGCGCGCACCAGAGGGCCGTCCCCGTGACCGCCGCGACAGCGGGCAGGGATCTCACGAGCAGAGAGCGAGGACGAGCGAGGCGGCCGAGGGAAGCGCGGCGAACGAGAGATCCTGAGGCTTCCGCGCGCTGAGTGCCCGCCGCAGCGCCGCGACAAGGTCGGCTCGCGAGGTCGCGACGTCGGCGAGCCCGAAGTCGCGAAACGCCTTGTTGTTGGGCCGAATGTGCCCTCTCCCCCACCCGTACGAGATCGCCGGGCAGCCACGGATGTGCGCCTCGAGCACGGTCAAGCCGGCCGTCGAGTGAACGAGCGCGTCGCCGGCCGCGAGCCAGTCACCCATTCGCTCAGTGAAGCCGACGATCCGTACGCGACCGTCGTCGCCGAACCGGAGGCTCATCCGCGCCCGCAGCTCCTCGTTTCGGCCGCACAGGCACACGATCTCCGCCACGTCCTCCAGGCTGAGCGCCGCCTCGACGGCGCCCGCGATGTCGCCGACGCCCCAGCCGCCGCCCGAGACAACCACGATCTTCCCTTCCGCCGGCAGGCCGAGTGACCGCCGCGCCTCGAGCGAGTCCCGAGGCTCGACGAACTCGGGTGAGGTCAGGCCGTGGACGCAGCACACCTTCGCGTTGCGGCCGGCCATCCGCCGCACCTCGGGGATCGACTCCGGGTGCGTGACGAGGTGCAGGTCGATGCCGTCCGCCGCCCAGTAGCGGAGCGCGGAGAGGTCGACGATTCCGGCGCAGACGGGGACGTCGAGCCGCCCGCGACGCCGCAGCCAGCCGAGCACCTCGGTTGCCTGCGGGTACACCGACACGACCACGTCCGGGTTGGCCGAGCGAACGAGCCGGAGCAGGCCCGGCGAGCCGACGCGTGCGAGCAGCAGCTGAAAGAGGCGGCGCGTCGGCGGGAACCGGACCAGGACGACGAACGCGACGTCCCAGATCCATTGCAGCCGGTAGAAGATCACCCTCGGCGCGGTCTCGCTGAACGCCGTGATCAGCCGACCCATCGCGACGAGCCCGTCCTGGATCTCGACCTCCGTGCCGGGATGCTCGGCGAGGAGCTGCGCCGCGAGGGTGCGCGCGGGAAGATTGTGACCCTCGCCGATATT
>JBBRYW010000081.1:0-14788 GCA_038237235.1 Gaiellales bacterium | reverse complement strand
GCGATCCGCTTGCCGTCCTCGTCGCGGCGGTAGGTCACCGGGCCGCGGTTCGAGACGACGATCAGCTTGCGTCGCGTCACTACCCCGAAGCCTAACCCGCTGGCCCCCGCTATGTCACAATTCTGCGACCGCCGGCGCGGCGGTTGCAGTCTTTCTGGGGCCTGGTGCGAGCTCGGCCGTGATGGTGGCGGCGAGTTCGAGCGCGTCGGCGTCGCGTCAGCGCCCCCGCCTACCTGCGACAGGTAGTGCGAGATGCGCCGACACCGTTCCCAAGTGGGCATGGTCATCCGGGCGAACCCCGAAGCCGGTGACAATCAGCGGTCCGGATACCTGGCGTGGCCGTGTTCTGATCGGATGGGGCAGCAGCGGCCAGAAAGGAAGCAGTCTTCCCTTGGATGCATGCCCGACTCCTCCGGGTCTGTGGGACGCCTATGCCGGTGGTTCGCTCCGCAACCCTTCGGCCTGCGTGCTGCTGACCTTTCAGATCGGCACGCGCGGCGCCACACTTCGCTTCGGGATCGGCGTCGCTGCTGAGAACAGACCGCCTGTACCCGTGTTTCACAGTCCGGGAATATCCCCTGAAGGGGGGAGGTGGTGTAGGGCGCGTTCGGTCCTGGTCAGTGCTCGTCGGGCAGTGGTCCGACGAACTCGACGCCAAATTCTTTGCTGGCCTGCTTGATCTGTGACCCGTCAATCGACTCGAGCGGCGGTAAGCCCCCTGCTCGCGAAGGCAGGGTAATGGCGCGGTAGAACTGCCCATGGCGAGGCGTTGTGAGAATCAGGTAGCGGGCCGTTTCTGACTCGATTCGAAAGCCGTGAACTGTTCCACCAGGTAGGTGCGCGAATGAACCCGCACTTGCTCGAACCCCGGGCTTGTCGCCGATGTAGAGCGTGATCTCGCCTTCGACCACGTAGAAGGATTCCATGTCGTCCCGGTGCAGGTGCAGAGGGACGCTCTCGCCGCGCTTCGCCTGTTCGTCGACCAGGGTGAACGCCCCTCCCGTCTGCTCCCCCGTGGCGAGGAAGTAGGCGGACATCTCTCCCATCCAGCGGAGCTCGCTCTCTTCGGGTTGGTGCAGGTACGCGTCGGTCGCAGCGCCCATGGAGACCTCTCCCCTCGATCGGAGAACCAGGAGCTGAGACTACAACCCTCCGGTGGGCGAGTGTCCTTTCACCCGGTCGTCATCGTCGGAGAAGCGGACTCGGATCGCGTTCGAATTCAGTGGATCTCGGGAAAGCGATACGCGGTCGCAGATGTCTGTCCAAATACTGCCCGGCTTACCGGCTTCAGGCCGCTACTGTCGCGAGTCGCGCACCCGCCGTGTCGTTACCGACCAGCGTGTTGAAGAGCACGAGCCAGTCGCGAAGAAGGCGCGGCGTCAAGAAGTTGCGCCGGACGAACTCTTTACCGCCGAGCGCGCGCGGGCGCGCGCCGGCGGGGTCGGAGAGGATCTCGTTGCAGGCTTCGGCGCACTCGCTCGAGGAGGTCACGAGCCAGCCCGTCTTCCCGTCGTGGATCTGGCGCACGATCCCGCCGACGCGCCCGGCCACAGTGGGACGCGCCTTCCACAAGGCCTCGCTGACCGTCAGGCCGAACCCTTCTCGGATCGACTTCTGGATCACCGCGTTCGAGTGCACCTGGAAGGCGTTCACTTCGACGGCGCCGATGTTGTTCAGGTTCGAGAGGATGTAGACGTCGCGGTCTCCGCCCGCGTACGAGACGGTCTCGTTGTAGAGCAGCCAGCCCTCGGGGTCGTCGTGCGCCATTGAGCCGACCAGGCCGAGCTGCACGTCGGGGAACGACTCCTTGACGGTCCGGTATGCGTCGATCACGCCGAGCGGGTCCTTCCACGGGTCGAAGCGGGACACCTGGGTCAGGAGTGGTCGCTTCAGATCGATACCGAACTGGTCGACGATGTACGCGGCGTCCTCTGGGGACAACGCCATGTTCTTCGGCGCGAGTGGGTCGATCGCCGGCGGCCAGATGTACGCAGGCGGCAGCCCGGAAACGTGCGGCACGTACTCCGGCATGTGAAAGATCGTCGCGTCGTAGCGGGAGAGCGAGGGGAGGAGGAACTCCAGCACGTCGGGATTCGGCTGCGAGAGATCGATGTGGCAGCGCCAGATCCAGCGCGCGGCCGAGTTGGGGAAGTGGCCGATCATCGCGGCCGGCTGGGGGTCGTGCACGCAGATGAAGTCGTAGTCATCCTCGAGCTCGCGCGCATTTCGCTCGTTCAGCCGGCGGTAGACGTCACGCCCTTCCTCGGTGAGCGACTGGGGGCTCCCCTGCAGGGCGTTGTGCATCGTCTTCGTCGCGTTGAAGAACGCTTCCTCTCCGTGAATGATGCGCCACTCGACGTCGAGGCCGGCATCGGCCATCAGTGGGACCAGCGTGTAGTTGATCTCGGCGACCCCGCCCCCGAACGCCGTTGCCGAGAGGTGGAGAACGCGCTTTCCCGCAAGCGGGGCGGCAAGCCGGCGGATCTCGTCCATGAGGCCCCGCGTCGCGATGGTGGCGTAGTCGGCGAGCGACTTCCGTCCGACGTTGACGAGCTGCAGCATGGGAGTCCTCTCGCGGAGTGGGAGCGGAGCTTAGCCAGAGCCGGGCACGTGCTCGTCTATTCGAGGGATTTGCTGAACCGAAGGCGCGCCCCGCGACCGTTCTCGCCCTCGTGCATCTCCACGTCGTCCGTCAGGGAGCGGATGATGGCGAGCCCGAGCCCGAGCCCGCTCTCGTCGAAGTCCTCGCCGTTCGCTCGCGGCTCGCGGGGCCTGAAGCCCTGTCCATCGTCCAGAACGTCGACGACGAGGCGGTCCGGACCGAGCCGGAAAACGACCTTCACCTGCCCGGGCACACCGTCCACATACGCGTGCCGCACAGCGTTCGAGCATGCCTCCGTGAGGGCGAGCTTGAGCTCGGCGAGCGTCTCCTCCGGGATGGGCCGGACGCGTAGAAGGCCCGCGAGGGCTAGGCGGCAGAGCCCGATGTACTCAGCCTTGGCCGGAATCGTGAGGCGGATGTTCTGCTCCTCGGACGTCAAATTTCTCGCGCTCGGGCGGAGGTGCCCTGCCATCGCTACATTCCCAGGCGGCGCGCGCCCCTAACACGCGGGGCTGGCGCCGGCAGCTAGCGGCAGCCGGAGACGGGCGCGGCCGGCCGTCTGACGAGCCGGATCGAGATCGTGCGGCGCGCCGCCCCTCGCACCACGGCAAACCGGGCGATCTGCCCGGGCTCGAGCTCCTGGCCGACGATCCGGACGAGGTCCTCGCCGCGCCGAACGGATTGGCCGTCGATCGCGACGATCACGTCGCCGTCCTGGACGAAATCGCGGCCGTTGAACGCCCGTGTGAGTGTCCCCGCGTGCAGCCCGGCCTTGTCGCCGGGGCTCTGCGGAGCGACGCACGCGACCACGGCGCCGTGAGACGAGCGATAGCCGAAGTGGCGCGCCAGCGTCGGCGTGAGGTCGTCGGTCGTGACCCCGACGTAGGCGTAGTCGACGCGGCCGCGCGCGATCAGCTCCAGCATCGACCGCCTGGCGGAGTTGATCGGCACGGCGAAGCCGACACCTGCGTTGGCGCCCGACGAGGGGATCTGGGCGTTGATTCCGATCACCCGGCCGGCCGCATCGAACAGCGGGCCGCCCGAGTTGCCGTGGTTGATCGGAGCATCCGTCTGAATCGCGTCGGAGATCCGGTAGGCGGACGCAAGTGACGGGATGGAGCGGCGCGTTGCCGACACCACGCCCACCGTCAGTGTGTTCTCGTTCCCGAAGGGGCTGCCAATCGCCGCGACCGGCTCGCCGATCACAACGCGAGACGAGTCCCCGAGCGGCACCGTCGTGAGCGCGTGCGCGTGCGGATCCAGCCGCAGCAGGCCGATGTCGCTATAGAGGTCCCACCCGACGATGGAGGCCGAGACGCGGTCGCCGTCGTCGAACTCGACGTACACCTCGCGCGCGGGCCGCACCGGTGAGGCCGGCGCGCTCGTGATCACGTGCGCGTTCGTGAGCACGTAGCCGCCCTTCGAGACCACGAACCCGGAGCCCTGGGCCTCCTGCTGGTCGAGCTGGCCGTCCTGACCGAAGGTGGAGTACACCGTGACCACTCCCGCCGAGCGAGCGGCGTAGATCCGAGCGGGGCTGAAAGAGCCGCCTGCAAGCGGACGGGCGACGGGGCGAAGCTCGGCCTTCACAGCCGTTGAGGATCGGCCGGTGGCGAGCTGCGGCAGCACGACGTTGCCGGTGTTGCCGTCGAAGGAGCCCGTTGCCTTTGCGACGACGAGCACGGACGCGGCGCCGAGAGCTGCGGCGACGACGGCGACGACGGCGGCTGCGGACGAGCGCACGGCTCGCCCACTGTAGCCCGAGCCCCTCCGTGCTACCCGGCTCTGTTCAGGTCGGCACGAGCCGCATTCGGCTCGATGGGAGCGTCGATGCGACCCCGCCAGCGCAGGGTTCGCAGCATGAGCAGGATCGCCCCGAAGCCGAAGACGACGTTGACGGCGGTGAGCGCGATTGTCATTCCGACGCTGAAGCCGAGCAGGGCAGTCGTCGAGACCTTCCCCGCGAAGACGTAGACGAGGAGTCCCTGCTGCGTGCCGGCGCCGCCGGGCGTGAAGGGCAGCGCCTTCGACAGGCTGTCCACGACCAGCACGAGCAGTGCGTTGTGGAGCGACGCGGGCAGGCCGAACGCCTTCAGGAACCAGTAGACCGACGCGAGCCGAAGCCCGAAGCTGACCGCCTGCCACGACGCCACGGTGCGCAGGTACCGGCCGGGCTGGCGGAGAATCGCCCAGCCCTGAGCAACATGCCGCTTGAACGCGACGACCCGCCCGGCAGCTCGGATCCCGGCCGCGGCCAGAGCGAGGAGGAGGAGCGCGGCGACGATCGCGCTCGCGGCGGGGTGACGTGCCGCGATCGCCCAGTCGACCGACGGTAGGTGCGGCAGGACGCCGAGGCCGGGCAGGACGCCGAGGTGCACGGCCCAGAGCGTCAGAGCCGAGGCGACGACGAGGTCGAAGATCGTCTCCACGAACAGGGTGGACGCGAGGGTCGGGTAGGTGCTGCCCTGGACGCGCTGCTTCAGCAGGTAGAGCTTGGCGGCATCGCCGCCGCGCGCGGGCGTGATCGAGTTGATCCCGACGCCGGCGAGGTATGCCCCGAGAGTGCCGCGCCGCGGCACGCGGATACCCGGGTAGGCGGCCGCGACGATCCTTCGCCAGGCGTGCGCCCGGACGGCTAGACGCACGACGTGGAGCACGCACGCGATGAGGAGCGACGACCACCCCACCGCGGCCAGGTGCTCGAAGAACACGCGAACCGCGTGCAGGAAGACGCCCACGTTGACGCCACCGTACCCAGTCTCAACCCGGCGGCGTGCTCGCTAGATTGTTGGTCCGACGGCCCTCGTTCCGCGGGCCAGAGCGAGCTCGAACCAAAACGTTGAGCCCGCGCCTTCGGCGCTCTCGAACCCGATCGTGCCGCCGTGCTCCTCGATGATCTCCCGCGAGAGCGCGAGTCCCAGCCTGGTGCCGTCGATCGCTCTCGTCGCCGTCGTGCGCACCCGGAAGAACTTCCCGAAAATGCCGTCCAGCGCGTCTAGAAGCTCGGAGAAGAGCGCGACCTCCTCGCGGATCAGCCCGAGCAGGTCGAGAGGCTCCCGCTCCAGCGCGAAGGCCCCGGCTTCCACTCGCTGGAGATCGAGCAAGGTGTCTACGAGCGCTGTCAGCCGGAGTGACTGGGCATGAATCATCGCGACGTAGCGCCGGCGTTCGGCCTCGTCGTAATCTCGCGGTCCCAGCAGCTCAGCCAGCCCCTGGATGCCCGTGATGAACCGCTCGGCCGAGCGCTGCTCGGCCACCCCCGCGCAGTCCGAAGACCCGGCCGCTAACGCCGTCCTCGACGTCTCGCGCCGGCGTGCCAAAGCTACCGAGCGCGCGACCGTTGGCCGCGATTTGGGGGGCTTCCCATGTAGCCGACGACGTTTCGCGAAGAGCGGGCGCCTCCTCAGGAAGTGGATCGAGCCGGGCGTCGCGGATGACGAGCGGCGCGCGGCTCGTCGACACGTAGCGGGAGAACGGGTCCGAGCAGGGCGCACTCGCAGCGCCTGCCGAGGAGGAGTCGGTCATCCCGGCGACGCGCTCGGTCGCCTATCCTCGTCCACGAGCGCGCGCCAACTGAATCTTCCCACTCGGGGAGCACCACGGCCGGGAGGAGGAGGGTGCTCGGTGAGGCTCGTTTGGGGAAACCTGGACAATTGGGGAGGCAACGGGCCGCTAGCTTTGTCCCACCTGAGTTGATCCGACCCCCCGCGGAGTTGATCCGACCGCTCCTCGACGACATGTGCCCCCCTCCTCACTCAAGCCTCGGCAACGGGGCCGCGCCGATCACGGACGAGCGGACCCAGCACCTGCGGGTTCTGATCGCGAACGAGAAGCGGGAGCGGCTCGCCCTGCTCGCGAAGGTGGTGAGCTCGCTCGGGCATGACGTGATCGCGAGCGAGACCTACGTCAAGGAGGTCGGGGCGGCCACCGCTCGCGAACGTCCCGACGTCGCGCTCGTCGGTCTCGGCTCGAGCTCGGATCACGCGCTCGACCTGATCTCGGAGATCGTCCGCGAGGCCTCCTGCCCGGTAATCGCGCTGCTCGAGGCAAATGATCTGGAGTACGTCAACGAGGCGGCTACTCGCGGCGTGTTCGCGTACATCGTCGACCGCGACCCCGAAGCACTCCAGAGCGCCATCGCCATCACGCTGCGGCGTTTCGCCGAGTATCAGAGCCTCCAGGGGGCGTTCGGGCGCCGTGCCACCATCGAGCAGGCGAAGGGCATTCTGATGGCGCGCCACTCGATCGACCAGGAGAAGGCGTTCGCGATGCTGCGGGACCACTCTCAGCACAACGGCCGCAAGCTCGTCGACGTGGCCGAGGCCGTCGTCGAGAGCCATCTCCTGCTCCTAGCGCCGCCGCTGACCGTTCCCACGTAAGGCCCCTAGCGCCGCCGGCCGCCTCGGCGTCATCATTCCGGTGACGAGATGCGACTCCCGACCGGAACGGTCACCTTCCTCTTCACGGACATCGAAGGCTCGACACGCCTGCTCCGTGAGGTGGGCACGGAGCGATACGGAGAGCTCCGCGCCGAGCACCACCGGGTTGTGCGTGGCGCGCTCGAGCGGCACGGCGCCGTCGAGGTCGACACGGCAGGTGACGGCTTCTTCGCCGCCTCGGCCACCGCGAAGGGGGCCGTGGCCGCGGCCGAGGAGGCGCAGCGCGCCCTCGCGGCGGGGCCGGTGCGGGCGCGAATAGGCATCCACACCGGCGAGCCTCTCGTGACCGCGGACGGCTACGCGGGCGCCGAAGTCGTTTTCGCCGCTCGGATCTGCGCGGCCGCGCACGGCGGCCAGATCGTCGTCTCCGAGGCGACGGCGCGCCTGCTCGGCGGAGATCTGCGCGACCTCGGGCTCCACCGACTGAAGGACTTCGACGAGCCGCTTCGGCTACTTCAGCTCGGCGATGGGCGGTTTCCGCCGCTCCGGACCCTGAGCGCGACGAACCTACCGCTGCCGTCCGAGCCGCTCGTGGGACGCAAGAAGGAGCTGGCAGACGTCCTGCGCCTGTTGAAGGTAGAGCGCGTGCGGCTGGTGACGGTCACCGGCCCGGGAGGCATCGGCAAGACGCGCTTCGCGCTCGAGGCTGCTTCCGGCATGGTCGACGACTTCGCCGACGGCGTCTGGTTCGTCGACCTCTCGGCCCTTCGCGACCCGGAGCTCGTCCTCTCGACTTTCGCAAGCGTCGTCGGAGCGCGCGGCGACATCGCGGAGCACATTCGAGATCGGGAGCTGCTCGTCGTTGTCGACAACCTCGAGCAGGTCGCCGAGGCGGCGGCCGACCTCGCGGGTCTGTTGCAAAGCTGCCCGCGTCTCTGGATCGTGGCCACGAGCCGCCAGCCGCTCCACGTTGCAGGTGAGCGGCTGTTGCTGCTACGCCCTCTCGCCGAGGCTCCGGCCGTCGAGCTGTTCCGCCGCCACGCGAGCGCCGTGCGTCCGGACTTCGACGCACCGTTCGACGAGCTTGCCCAAATCGTGGGCCGGCTCGAAGGCGTGCCGCTCGCGCTCGAGCTGGCGGCCGCGCGAGTGAACGTCCTCGATACCGGCGAGCTGCTCGAGCGCCTGGAGCGGCGACTGCCGGTTCTCCGGGGCGCGCGGCGCGACGCACCGGAACGGCAGCGCACGCTGCGGGCGACGATCGAGTGGAGCCATGACCTGCTCTCCCCCGAGGAGCAGACGCTCTTCGGACGGCTCTCGGCGTTCGCCGGCGGGTTCACCCTCGGTGCCGCGGAGTCGGTCTGCGGTGCCGAGGTCGACGCGCTGGAATCGCTGATCGAGAAAAACCTCGCACATCGAGACGAGCGACGGTTCTCGATGCTCGAGACGATTCGCGAGTTCGCGGCGGAAAGGCTCGACGACGCCACCAGACGCCGCCACGCGGAGTATTTCCTCGAGCTCGCGGAACGGCGCCTCCGCGAGCTTCGAGGGCCGGGGGTGGACGGCATCCTGGACGAGCTCGAAGCCGAGCACGACAACTTCCGGGCCGTCCTCGACTGGGCACTTGACTCGGATGCCGAGCTGCTCCTCTTGCTTTGTGAGCGGCTGATGCACTTCTGGTACCGCCGCGATCACCTTGTCGAGGCGGATCGGTGGCTCGATGCTGCGCTCGAGCGGCTCGACGGCGCTTCGGTGACGGCCCAGGCGTCGTTCCTCGCGGCAGGCGCCATCGTCGCCCTCTCGCTGAACCGCCTCGATCGTGCCGAGCACCTCGCCGAGCGGAGCCGCAGCGCCTTCGCGAGTATGGGCGACGACGGGGGGACAGCTCGCGCGCTTGAGGCGCTCGGCTCCATCGCGTGGGCGCGCGGCGATTTGGAGGCGCGCACATTCTTCGAGCAAGCGCTGCAGCTTCACCGCGGCGGCGACAACGCCGACGGCGTCCGCTCATCCCTGCACCACCTGGGCGAGATTGCACGTGACCTAGGCGCCCTCGCCGACGCGCGGGCCCTCCTCGAGGAGAGCCTGGCAACGTCGCGAGCCGCCGGAGACGACACGTTCGCGGCGGCAACGATCCATAGCCTGGGCGACGTCGCTCTCGACGCCGGCGACCCGAGCACCGCGCGGGCTCGCTACATCGAGGCGCTCCAGATCGCACGCTCGGTCCGCAGCCAGGCCACAGCGGCCTCCTGCTTCGCCGGCCTGGCGGCGACAGCGGCTTGGGAAGGGGAAGCCGCGACCGCAGCACGGCTCTGGGGGGCGGTCGAGACGATCGAGCAGGACGTCGGCCACCGGATGCTGACGCGGGAGCGCAGGCGTTACGAGCAGATTCTCGACGGCCTGGAGCCGGCACCTACCTCCGCGGAAGACGCGTATCGCATCGCGCTCTCCCTAGACTGATCACGTGGCTCCGCCAGCGGATCTTCGTGCCTGGATCGCGCTTCTCGAGCGCGAGGGCGAGCTCGTCCGTGTAGGCGCCGAGGTCGACCCGGATCTCGAGGTGACCGAGATCGTCGACCGAACGGTGAAGGCAGGAGGGCCCGCGCTGCTGTTCGAGCATCCGAAGCACGCGCGGCATCCGCTGCTGATCAACCAGTTCGGCACCGAGCGCCGCATGTGCATGGCGTTCGACGCGCCAACCCTCGACGCGGTTGCGGAGAAGCTCCAGGGAGTGCTCGAGCTGCAACCGCCGCAGGGGCTCGCGGAGAAGGTGCGCGGCCTGAAGAAGCTGAAGTCGATCGCCGACTCGGCGCCGAAGCTCGTGCGGCGCGCCGCACACCACGACGTCATGCTGACCGGCGAGGAGGTGGATCTCGACCTGCTCCCGATCCAGCGCTGCTGGCCCGGCGACCCCGCGCCTTTCATCACGCTGCCGGCGGTCATCACCGAGGATCCACGCACCGGCACCAGGAACGTCGGCATGTACCGGATGCAGAAGCTCGACCGCCGCTCGACCGCCATGCACTGGCAGATCCACAAGGACGGCCGGATGGACTACCTGGCGACGGACGGCCGCCTCGAGGTTGCGGTGGCGCTCGGCCTCGATCCCGTCAGCGCCTACGCAGCCTCGGCTCCGCTCCCCAAGCACATTGACGAGTTGATGCTGGCCGGCTTCCTGCGCGGCGAGGCCGTCGAGGTCGTGAAGGGCCGTACGGTCGGCATCGAGGTGCCCGCGAACGCGGAGATCGTGCTAGAGGGCTATGTCGAGCGGGGAGACGTGACGAGCGAGGGCCCGTTCGGCGATCACACGGGCTACTACACCCCGCCCGAGCCGTTTCCCGTCTTCCACCTGACGGCGATGACGATGCGCCGCGACGCCGTCTACCCGTCGATCGTCGTCGGCAAGCCGCCGCAGGAGGATGCCTGGCTCGGCAAGGCGACCGAGCGGATCTTCCTTCCGGCAGTGCGGCTGAGCGTCCCGGAGATCGTGGACTACGACCTGCCCGTGGCGGGCGCGTTTCACAACTGCCTGATCGTCTCGATCCGCAAGGCTTTTCCCGGAAATGCCCAGAAGGTGATGCACGCGATCTGGGGGCTCGGAATGCTGAGCCTCACGAAGGCGGTCGTCGTCGTCGACGAGTGGGTCGACGTGCACGACTACAACGAGGTGCTCTTCCGTGTCGGCGCAAACGTCGACGCGAAGCGGGACATCCTGATCTCCGAGGGGCCACTCGACCACCTCGACCACGCACCCACGCTGCAGTTCTACGGAGGGAAGATCGGAATCGACGCGACCCACAAGGGACCGGCGGAGGGAGCCCGGCCCTGGCCCGAGGAAATCGCGATGTCCGACGAGGTGCGCCGGCTGGTCGACGAGCGCTGGAGCGAGTACGGCATCCGGCTTCAGCCGGGCGATGCGTCCAACGGAACCAGACCGCGCGGGGCGCGCCGAATCTTGCGCGGTCCGTTACGTCGTTGACAAGCGCTACAAAAAGACTGTTGAATCCGCGTAGGTAAGCGAAGGGAGCCGTTACAAAGGTGGAACCCTCGAGCGGGGATCACAGGCCTCATGTTTCGCCTCCGAGCCTCTGGCCGGTCGGGTTTGCCGTCGGCATCGTCTGCATACTCGCCGGCCTGATCGTCAGTTGGGCGGCCGTTGCGGCCGGCGCGGTGATCGCAGCGGTCTTCGGCTTCCTGTGGGTGCGCGACGTGACGACGGAGCAGCGGCGTCCCGTTGCGGATGAGCCGGCCGGGAGCGGGCCCGAGCTGCCATCCCGTGGCGCGCCCGCCATACCCGCGAACGAGGGCGAGGCGGCCCTGCCCGAGATGGACGAGGACGAGATCGACCGCTACCCGCGCAGCAAGTTTCTCGAGGGCGCGACGCTCGGCCTCGGGGCAGCGATCGGCGGCCTCGTCACCGTGCCGGCGCTCGGCTTCATGGTCGTCCCCGCGTTCGTTCATCAGGGCGCCCCCGACGTCGACCTCGGCCCGACCTCGAATTTCCCCGAGGGCCAGTGGCGCGTCGCGACGTTTCTCAAGGAGCCTGGCCAGGAAGTCTCCCGCCGCACGGCCTTCGTTCGCAACAACGGCGCCCTGAACAGCACCCCGAGCTTCACAGTGATCTCGAACCACTGCGTGCACCTCGGCTGCCCGGTGCAGCCGGGCGGTCCGACTGACTCGAAGAACCAGAAGACCCTTCGGACGAAGGGCGGAGCAGAGGTCGACATCACGCCGACGCAGCCGTCCAACTTCGGCTGCCCCTGCCACGGAGGCTCGTACGACACCGAGGGGAACCGGATCGCCGGGCCCCCCGTCCGCTCGCTCGACCGCTACGAGTTCTTCATCCGGAACGGCCGCCTGTTCCTCGGCAAGACCTACAGCATCTCGCACGTGCAGGGAACGGGCAAGGACGCCCGGCTCAAGAAGTACAAGCAGGCAGCCCCCGGCCAGCACATCGACGGGATCGAGTCCTGGCTGTATCCACTCCAACCGCCCGGGAACCCCTAGTGCCCCCGCGGAAGAAATCGGCCCGGCGGCAGCGGATGGAGCGGATGGCCCTCTACCCACTCGACTGGGTCGAGGAGCGCTCGGGGCTCGTCGGCGCAACGAAGTACTTCCTCTTCCGCAAGGTTCCCGGCGACACCAACTGGTTCCACACGCTCGGCTCGGCGACGCTGACCGCGTTCCTCGTCCAGGCGCTGACGGGCGTGATCCTCGCGATGTACTACAAGCCGGACCCGAACACGGCGTACGAGTCCATCCGCTTCATCACCGACGACCTGACGCTCGGCTGGCTCGTCCGAGGCATGCACCGCTGGGGCGCGAGCGTCTTCATCATCCTGATGTTCTTTCACATGGCGCGGGTCTTCCTCTTCGGGGCGTACAAGTACCCTCGCGAGCTGAACTGGATCATCGGGGTGCTGCTGCTCGTGCTCGGCATGCTCGAGGGGTTCAGCGGCTACCTGCTCCCGTGGGATCAAACGGCCTACTGGGCCACGGTGGTCGGGATCAACCTGAACGGGACGGCGCCCTTCCTGGGGCCGTTCCTCGCGCAGTTCCTGCAGGGAGGCGCGGAGATCGGCAACGAGACGCTGAGCCGCTTCTACGCGATTCACATGCTGCTGCTCCCGGGCGCCATCATGGGGCTGATCGGCCTGCACCTCTACCTCGTGATCCGGCTCGGCGTCTCCTCGCCGCCGTGGTCGAAGGAGGCGGCGGGCTCGGATCGTGTTGGCGACGACCAGCCGTCGGCTCGCCGTGGGCTCACGAGGCCCGCGGGACGAGGGGGCTACGCGCGGTGACCACGCTATGAGTACCCGTCTGGACGAGCGGCGGGAGGCGTTCCAGCGCTACAAGGAGGACGTCAAGGAGCGGGGCAAGCCCTTCTACCCGTTCGCGATGTTCCACGACACGGTGATGAGCCTCGTGGTCGTGGTCGTCATCATCGCCCTCGCAGTGATCTGGAAGTTCACGGTGCAGCACGAGCAGCCCGACGCGACCGGCTGGCTCGGGCCGCTCTACACCGACAAGGCGGATCCGGGCACGACGAACTTCGTGCCGCGCCCCGACTGGTACTTCTACTTCCTCTTCTACCTGCTGCGGATCTTCAAGTGGCCGAACTCGGTCATCCTCGGCACGGTCGGCATTCCGACGATCGCCCTGATGCTGCTGCTCGCGCTGCCGTTCATCGACCTGCGCCGCGAGCGCCGGCTGCTCCGCCGCCCGGTCGCCGTGGTGGCGGCGATCCTCACGGTGCTCTCCATGGGCGTCCTGACCTTCAAGGGGGCGACCGCGCGCGAGTCGCTCGGCAGCGAGAACCTCGCGGCCGTCCCCCAGTGGGTGAAGAAGGAGAGCCTGCCGAAGAATGCAATCCCGGGCGCCCGGCTCTTCGCCCAGGCCGGCTGCCTGAACTGCCACATTTACCTTGGGACCGGTGGCAGCAGCTTGGGCGCGCCGGATCTGACCGGCGAGGGATCGAAGAACAAGGGGATCGACTTCCAGATCCGCCACCTCAAGTGCCCCTCGTGCGTGAACCCTGGCTCGCCGATGCCGCCCTTCGCCTCGCTGGGGCAGAAGAACCTGCGGAACCTCGCTACGTTCCTCGAGGCCTCGAAGGGCACGAAGTAGCGGCGGCGGCGAAAGGTCGTCGACGAACGTTTTCCTCGGCATAACCGGGGCGTCGGGCGCTCCCTACGCGGGGCGTCTGCTCGAGGCGCTCGCGCTCGCTAATTGCGAGATCGGTGTCTGCGCGTCCGCAGCCGGCGTCGAGGTGCTGGCAACCGAGCTGTACGGCGACGCGTCGCTCCCGCGCGACGAGACGCTCGCCCGCTTCATCGAGCCGGCTCACGGTGCCGCGCGGGTGTACGACCCGAACGACTGGAAGGCGCCGTACGCGAGCGGCTCGGCCCGGGTCGACGGCTACGTCGTCTGCCCGTGCTCGATGGGAACGCTCGGCACCGTGGCGACCGGCGCCATGGCCAATCTCATTCACCGCGCAGTCAGCGTTGCGCTCAAGGAAGGCCGCAAGCTCGTGCTCGTGCCGCGAGAGACGCCGCTCTCGACGATTCACCTCGAGAACATGCTCAGGCTGCGGCAGGCAGGTGCGGTGATCCTCTTCGCGGCTCCGGGCTTCTACCACGGCGCGGGCTCCGTGGACGACCTGGTCGACTTCGTGGTCGGCCGCTGCCTCGACCAGCTCGGCCTCGAGCAGACCCTCGTTCGGCGCTGGGGTCAGGTATGAGCCTCGAGGCAGGCGTGCTGGCGCCGGACGCAGTCAGGCGCATGTTCGACCGGATCGCACCCGTCTACGACGCCATGAACCGCGTCATGACGATGGGCCTCGACCGGCGCTGGCGCCGGGTTACCGCTTCCGCGGTGGTCCGGCCAGGCGACCGCGTACTCGACGCGTGCTGCGGAACGGGCGACCTCGCAGTAGCCGCACGCGAAGCGGGCGGCGAAGTGACGGGCCTCGACTTCTCCGAGCGGATGCTCGAGCGCGCGCGCGTGAAGGCGTCCGAGCTGGAGTGGGTGCGCGGCGACCTTCTGGCGCTGCCGTTCCCCGCCGGGGCCTTCGACGCCGTGACGGTCGGGTTCGGCGTCCGCAATGTCGAGGATCTGGAGGGCGCGCTCGCCGAGCTTCGCCGCGTCCTGCGAGCCGGCGGCCGCCTCGGGGTCCTCGAGATCACGCGGCCTCGCGGTCTCCTTACCCCCTTCTACCGGCTCTGGTTCGATGCCCTGATCCCCCTCGCCGGCAAGCTCCTGCCGGGCGGCTCGGCCTACACGTACCTGCCCGCGAGCGTCCGGCGCTTTCCCG
>JBBRYW010000080.1:0-14836 GCA_038237235.1 Gaiellales bacterium | reverse complement strand
CTCTCGCGCCAGGGAGGAGATCACCGACTCCGCCCGCGCGCGCCTGGAGGCACTGGTTGCCACGACGGACGGATTCGAGCTGGCGGAGACCGACCTGGAGATCCGCGGCGAAGGCCAGCTGCTCGGGACGCGGCAGGCGGGTCTGTCTGATCTCCGCTTCACGCGGCTGCGCGGGGATCGCGCGCTGCTCGAGCAGGCGCGCTCGTTCGCCGAGGAGCTCGTGGACTACGAGGGGCCGCTCGACGACGAGGTGGAGGGCGTGTTCGGCGGAGAGGCGGAGGCGCTCGCCTGATGCCGACCGAGGGCTACTTGCTCGTCATGCAGCCCCACCGGATGGTCGAGCTGTATGAGCGGACACGCTTGCCCGAGACACTCGCCCTGTGGAGGCGTGTGACGGAGGCGGGCGGCCTTGACCCGGCAAGGTACCGAGGGATGTCGCGCCTTCCTCTGACCCCGTTGCCGTCGCTCGACATGGAGCTGAACGAGGCGTTCGCGCTCGCCGGCCTCGACATGGAGGCGGACTCCTTCGCGCGGAGGCGTTTCCGGGAGCTCGTGCCCGACGACGACGCGGTGCTCGAGTCGGTCGACCAGCGGACCTACGCCGGAGACCGCGCAGCTGATCCATGCAGCTCTCGAAGCTCCCGACGACTGGGAGATCGTCCGGATCTCGAGGAGCAGGCACGCGGACCGAGGCGACCCTCCGCTTCGACATCGGCTGGTGGCAAGATGACTTCTACTCGATTGTTTGCGACAGCGCCGTCTTCCCGGCCTGGCACGGGCCGGACCCGGCTGATGGCCTGCTGGGCGAGTGGTTGTCTCAACTGAATCGGCATCTGCTGTTCAGGAGCGCTTGCGAAGCGGAGGAATTCCGCGGCTTCTACGAGCGGCGGAGCCGGGCGCGACGGCTTCGTGCCGATTCGCGTCGACGCTTCACGCTTCTCGTACGAGCCGGCCGGTCGTGCTGGCCACCAATGGCTGCATGATCCGTTGGTCGCATTCGCCGAGCTCCGTCCACGAGTAGCCCTCCGGAGTGCCGGCGTAGCGTGAAATGGGTGCAGGTGGAAGTGCGGGACTCGCGGTGCCTCGAGCGTCACGACCACCTCGTGGAAGGGGGCGCGCGCTGCCGGCGCGGCAGGCGCGCCGGCGGCCAGCGCCGCGCCGGCGACCACCATCATCAAGAAACTCCCTCTCAGGCAGGAGATGGTACGGGAAGGCCGCGGGTCTGTTATGCGACCAGACTGCCGCTCGTGGCGAGGGCCGGCGCCGCGTCTCTCGCCATGATGCGCGCGAGCTCAGCGCGCGAGTGGATGTCGAGCTTGCGGAACATGTTCCCGAGGTGGTACTCGACCGTCTTGGGGCTGAGGTAGATCGCGGTCGCGATCTCCTTGTTCGACTTACCCTCGACGACGAGGGCGGCGATGTGCAGCTCCTGCGGGGTGAGGTCTGGACGCGGCTGGGAGCTGGCGGGGATCTGGGCACCGGTGGCTCGCAGCTCGGCGGCGGCTCGGTTCTGCCAGGGAATCGCTCTGACGGCGGCGAAGGCGTCGTGGGCCGGCTGCAGCTGCGCTCTCGCCTCCCGGCGTCGGCCGGACCGGCGCAGGCGCTCACCGTAGGCGAGGCGCGTCCTCGCCAGCTCGAGCGCGAGGGGTGACGTCTCGAGCAGCTCGAGAGCTCGCGAGAAAGGCGAGTCGAACTCGTCGGCCGAAGAGAGCAGCCCCTGGCAGCGGGCGCACGCGGCGAGCATCCAGGTGCCGCCCGCGGCGTCTGCAAGCGGTGCGAAGCGGCCGAGCAGTTCGCGCGCCTCCGTGGTCGCCCCCGACAGGGCGTATGCCTCGACGAGATCGGGTACGAACGGAACAGCCGCGGGGTCGAGCACCGTGCTCTGCGCCCAGCTCCGTGCCAGGGGCTCGAGCTCGGCCACCGCATCGGCCGGCCGGCCCGTTCCGAGGGCGAGGAGTCCGAGCGCCCCGTGGGCGAGGCCTTCGGCAAAGCGATTTCGCGCCGCGCGAGCAGATGCAGCCGCGACCCGCGCGTTCGTCGTGCACGGCTCGACCTCGCCGCGCCAGGCCTGAACGGCCGCGAGCGCAGCCGAGGCAATGCTGGCCTTGGGACTCCCTAGCACCTCCGCGAGCGGGATCGCCTCGGCCGCCGCCGCTTCGGCCGCGCTCAGCCGCCCGTGTCGAAGCTCGAGATGGGCCGCGCAGCTCCGATTCCAGACGATGCGATGCGGGTAGCCGTCGGCACGGGACTCGCGGAGCGTCTCGGCGAGCGAGGCCCGCAGCACGTCGTACCACTCGAGCGACATGTAGTCGAAGGCGTCCATGGTGGGGATGTCGGGGTGCCCGGTCAGCTCGCGGAAGAGGCCGACCGCCCGATCCCGCTCGCCCGCGAGCAGGTAGGCGGAAGCGGCAACTGCGAGCATGCGAGGCTGCCACAACGGGCCAGCGCCGCGAGCGTACCGCTCGAGCCGTGGCGCGAGGGTGGCGGCTCCAGCGGCGTCAGATGCGTCCAGCCGCTGGTTGACCACGAGGATGAGAAGCTTGCCTCGGCGCTCGTCGTCGAGTCCTTCGGCCCGCTCGAGCTCCTGCAGGAGCGCCGCCTCCGACTCGCGTGCTTCCGTCCATTCTTCGATCGCTCGCACGTGAAAGAGCAGGTCGGCGTGGAGCAGCTGGTCGTCCGCGAGGGGTAACGCCTCCTCTGCCAGAGCGTGTGCCCGAATCTTGTTGCCGCCCCAGCTCTGGGAGCGGGAGGCGGCGTACAGTCGCCGGGCGCGGTCAGCGCGGCTTGGGGACAGACCGGCGGCGCGCTCGAGCGCGCGGGCACCGGCGGCATGTCCGCCGCGCGCAATCGCCCGCTCCGCCGTCTGCTCGAGCAGCGCGGCGACCTCCTCGTCGAGGCCGTCGGCGGCGGCGGCGAGATGCCACGCGCGCCGGTCCCGATCAGCCTCGGCCGGCAGCGCGTCGGCGAGCGCCCGATGCGCGGCGGCGCGGTCGGCGGCCGACGCGTCCGCGTAGACGAGAGAGCGTACGACGGGGTGGCGGAAATCGACGGTGCCGCCGGCGATCCGGATCAGGCCCGCTGCCTCGGCCGCAGCGAGCGGGTCGTGCAAACGAAGCGCCTCGGCGGCGCGTCGTACGACGGGCGCATCGGGCTCGGCGGCCGCGAGCAGCAGTCCGAGCCGCGAAGGCCCGGGTAGGCTGCCTAGTCGCCCTGAGAACGCGCGCTGGAGACGCTCGTGCCGGGTGGTCGAGGCGGGAAACTCGCGGGCGAGCTCGACCGGCAGCTCCAGCAGGGCGAGCGGGTTGCCGGCCGCTGCGGCGAGAACCCTTGCCTCGTCGGCGGCCGGGACGGGGTTTGTGCGGGACATCAGCAGCCGGCGGGCGTCCTGCGGGGCGAGCGGCTCGAGCTCGAGCCGCGGCAGCGGCTCGAAGGCGGGTGCGGAGCCAGGGCGGAACGCCGCGAGCACGGCAATCTGCTCTGCTCGCGTGCGCCGGGCGGCGAAGGCCAGCGCTTCGGCTGACGCGCGATCGAGCCAGTGGACGTCGTCGAGCAGGACGAGGACTGGTACCTGCTCGGCCGCCTCGACGAGGAGGGAGAGCGTCCCCGCGCCGACCGCCAGCGTGTCGGCGTCGCCCTCCTCGAGCGCGAGGGCCGACGCTAGCGCGCCGGCCTGGGAGGCCGGGATCTCCGGGAGCAGGGCCAGCAACGGGCGGAGGAGCTCGTGCAGGGATGCGAAGGGAAGCTCAGACTCCGACTCGACCCCCGTAGCGGAGAGGATGCGCATGGCGGCCGCTCGGCGGCGCGCCTCCTCGAGCAGCGCCGTCTTGCCCACGCCGGGCTCGCCCACGATCGTGAGCGTGCCGCTGCGCCCGCGCCGCGCTTCCTCGAGCAGGGTCACGATGGGCCGCAGCTCCCGTTCGCGCCCGATCAGCACTGCTCTGACCCTACTCCATCGCGGGACGAGGACTAGGGAAATACCCGAGGCGAAGGCCTGGGGCGCGGGCGCATGCTGGCGGAGATGCGTCACGCCGCCTTCTCCATCCACTTCCGCGGCCACTCGGTCCGGCTGTCGCCGGGAGTGCTGACCGCCCGCGCGACCGCGCCCAGCTCGGCGCTCGTCACCGAGATCGACACGGACGGCGTCCACGGCCGGCTCGAGCCCCGCGAGGGGGAGGAGGCGCATCTCGAGTGCCGTCTCACCTTCCTCGACGAGAGTCGCTTCGAGGAGGTGGGCACGATCAGCTTCGGGAACGGCAACACGCTGCGCTTCCGAAGCGCCGGGGAGGGAACACTCGTCCCTTCGCAGGAGCCCGGTCTCCGGCACGGCGCCGCCGCCTGGGACGTCGACGGCGGGGCGGGCACCTTCGCGGGAGCGACCGGGCGCATCGTCTCCAACTTCCTGCTCGCCGACACCGGCGAGCTGACGGATCACCAGCTCGGGGTCCTCTTCCTTGGCGACCGAGCAGATTCTTACTAGGAGGTCAGGATGCACCCTCGTCAATTCGTCGCTCTCCCGGCCCTCGTGGTCGTGCTGGCAGCGACCTGGCTGGTCTCGGCGACGCTCGGCACCGCCGCGCCGTCGCCGTGGATGTACGACGAAAGCAGCTACGACGTCCTGACCTACTCCGTCTGGGGACGCCAGAACCACGTCAGCGGTGCCCAATGCACCGGCCTCGGCCGAGGCCGGAAAGGCTTCGAGGGCATGACGCACGCATCGTTCCGCTGCCACGTTCAGGTGGGCGGTGCGCCGGCGGGCGTCGTGGTCGCCAAGGTGATCGGTCCGGAGTCGCTTCGCGTCGTGAGCGTCGCCGGCGGCAAGCTCATGGGCGACCGCGGCATCGGCCCGGTTCCGAAGGGGACTCCGGCACTGGCGGCGTTCGAGGCCGTGATCGCGCTCCAGAACGGATCCTGGGGCAAGACGCACAGGATCAGTCGGGCACTGTGCTACGGAGTCGGGCCGTACCGTGACAGGGGCGTCGCGTCGCCGTTGTTCTTCTCGTTCAGCTGCGCGACCTTCGATCAGCGGGAGGCGCGGGCCGCCCAGGTGCTCGTGACGGCCACCGGGAAGAAGGCGGTGCGCGTGGTCAGGACGCTCGCTCGATGAGATCGTCTCGCTTCGCGCTCGCCGCCTCTGTCCTCGTCCTCGGTGCCACCTCGGCTGGCTCGGCGAGTACGGCTGTCGCCGCGCCCGGGCCTGGGGTGAGGGACTCGAGAGCGCCCGACATCCTCGTCCAGTCCGCCTGGGGCCGGCGAAACGGCGTCACGGCGGCCGCTTGCACCGGCATCGGACGCGCACGCCAGTCCGAGGCGCTCACGCAGCACCCATCGTTCCGCTGTCGGGTTGCGGTGGGCGGGAAGTCAGGCGTCGTGCTGGCCAGGGCGCTGGGACCCGAGTGGCTTCGCGTCGCCAGCATCGTCGCGGGCAAGCTCGAGCCCGACCACGGCATCGGACCGGTTCCGAAGGGATCTCCGACACTGGAATCCCTCTGGGCCGGGAGCGCGCTCGTGCGCTCGTCCTGGGCGAGAACGCACCGAATTCAGACGGCGTTCTGCTTCGGCGTGGGAGAGTTCCGCGAGATCGGCCACAACGGGTACCTGTTCTTCGCCTACAGCTGCTCGACCGTCGACCGCAGCGGTCGGCGGGGCGCCCAGGTGCTTGCCACCGTTACAGGCAGCGACTCGGTGCGGGTGGTCAGGACGCTCGCTCGATGACTATCGCGATCCTCGTTCTCCTTCTGAGGCTGCTGCTCGCGGGCGTGCTCGCCGGCGCCGCCGCCGCGAAGCTCGCCGACCGGCCGGCCGTCCGGGAGATGCTCGTCGGCTTCGGCCTCCCGAGACGCGCCGCGGTTCCGGGCGCGGCACTGCTTCCGGCAGCCGAGCTCGCCGTGGCGTCCGCCCTGCTTCCGACGAGTCTTGCGCCGTACGGGTCGCTGGCGGCGCTTGCGCTCCTCGTCGCCTTCACCGGCGCGGTTGCAGCCCAGCTCGCCCGCGGGCGCCGGCCTCCCTGCAACTGCTTCGGAGCGGTGCACGCGAAGCCGATCGGCCCGGCGACGCTCGTGCGAAACGGCGCGCTCATCGGCCTCGCGGCGTTCGTGGTCGCGGTCGGGTGGAGCGACCCCGGCCCGAGCGCCATCGCCTGGCTGCGCAATCCGCTCCTCGCGACGATCGGCGTCCTCGCGCTCGTCTCCGTTACACAGGCCGCTCTCTTCGTCGTCCTCCTGCGCCGCCACGGGCATGCCCTCGCGCGGCTCGAGGCGCTCGACGAGGGCGTGGACGAGGAAGCCCCTGCCGGTTTGCCGGTCGGCGCGGCGGCGCCGGAGTTCACGTTGCCCGACCTCGAGGACACGCCGGTGACGCTTGCGTCGCTGCGAGCGGAAGGCAAGCCGGTCCTGCTCCTCTTCAGCGACCCGGCCTGCGGCCCGTGCTCGGCGCTGCTGCCCGAGGTGGGTCGCTGGCAGCAGGAGCGTGCCGGGGAGCTCGTGGTCGCCCTCGTCTCCAGCGGAAGCCTCGAGGACAACCGGGCTCGCGCCTCTGAGCACGACCTCACCATCGTCCTCCGCCAGGAGGACCATCAGCTCGCCCTCGCCTACGGGGCCGCCGGAACGCCTATGGCCGTGCTGATCGACCGCGACGGCAGCGTCGCGAGCGAGGTCGCGGCCGGCGCCGACGCCGTCGCGGCGCTCGTGGCGCAGGCAGTTGACAGCCCATCGGAGGTGATCGTCGGTGTCCAGTGACTCACCGGTTGCACGAGCGGACAACGCCGGGGTGATCAGGGCCGTGCTCGGCGGCGGTCTGCGCCGGATCGACCGCGACCTCGACCGCATGGGCGCCGCTCTGCGTCGGGCGAACCCCGCGGCGAACTACCTCCCGGTAGCGGCCATCGAGGCGCTCGACGCCGCCAACGCCCACGCGGGCGAGCTGCGGAAGCAGCTGACCGCGCTCCGGCTGATCCGGCATCCAGCCCGCTCCCACGCCATTGAGGGGCTCGACAACCTCGTTGCGGGGCTGACGAGGCTTCGCCGAATCTGGGTCTCCTACGCCGAGCCGAGTGCACGTGTCAGCCCGGACGAGCGCAACGTGACCCAGTCGCTCGGCCGAGCGCGCGCAGAGCTCCTCGCCGCAGACAGGGCGCTCGGCTGCCCGTGGGGGTGCCCCGAGCCTCCTCCGAAGCCGAAGATTCCAAAGTTCGGGACGAAGCCGAAGCAATGACCGGCCAGTGGCTCGATCGGCTGGCACGGGCGCTCGTCGACCCAACCCACCGCGCCGCCCCCGTGCAGGCATCGCGCGCTGCAGAGCCCGGGGACGAGCCGACTCTGGGTCGTGCCGAGCTCCTGCGCCAAGGCGCCTTTGGCGTGCTGGCGCTTGCGGGTGTCGGAACCCTCAGGGTCTCACCTGCTGCCGCGACACCCCTGGACGATCTGTGCGTCGGAGGGTCGAACGGCGCGTGCATGAAGGCGGCCGAGTCCTACGTTGGACGGATCCTCAGTCACTGCGGCAACTACAGCGCGGAGAGCGTAATCGACAGCATCCTCTGCTACCGGCTGGCAGCCAGCGAACGGAGCGCAAGTCGGGCCTTCTGTCGCAGGCACTGCCCGCAGCGCAAGAAGAAGCAGTCACCGGGCAAGCCGGGGTCTCCAGGCGGGCCGGGCTCTCCGCCTCCGCCCGGTGGAGGAGGGGGGAGCCGCAACACCTGCGGCGAGGTGTCTTGCGTCCGGGGCGACAAGTGCTGCCCCCAGTCCGGTGTCCCGGGCAACCGCATCTGCTGCGCCATCGGCTGCAGCAAAACCGGCCAGGGTTGCTGCTCCTCGGACAGCGATTGCGGATGAGGCCCCGGTCTCCTGCTGCTCGCACTGCTGTGAACGTCAATCCACACAAGGAGGAAGGCATGAGCTCCATCGCACGGTTTCATCCATCGCCCGCGATCGTCGTCGCGAGCATCGCCCTCTTGATCGCCCTCGGGGGCACGAGCGTCGCCGCCGTCAGCGTCCTCGCACCTGCCAACAGCGTCGGCAGCACACAGGTGATCGACGCGTCGCTCCAGAAAAAGGACTTCAAGCCCGGTCAGATCCCCCGCGGTCCTGCCGGAAAGGCCGGGCCTGCAGGCCCGAGCGATGCCTACTCACGTTCGGTCGCGAAGGTAACGCTCGCGGCGACTCCCGTGACGCTCGTCAGCCTGAGCATCCCACAGGCGGGCAAGTACGTGATCTGGGCTAAGGCCTGGTTCACCACGTCGGCCCTGGACGACGCGGCGCACTGCACCCTGGCCGCGGGCACGGATACAGACGCAACCTGGTCCTACTTCATGGGGGGAGAGCGCGTCACGGTGCCGAGTCTGGTGGTGCACGAGTTTGCGGCCGCCGGGACCGTCGAGTTCCAGTGTGCCGCCTCGGCGAAGACCCGGGCCGAGGGTATCAAGGTGACCGCGATCAGGGTCGCGAACCTGACCAGCGCGGGCTAGTTGTCTTTTCGTCGCCGGGGTGCGCCGAGGCCGCATGAGCATGAGCGCGCCACGACCCCCCGGCGACGACCGCGACGTCGACCTAGACAGGAGGAACGCATGAGCTCCATCGCACGATTTCGCCCCTCGCCCGCCATGGTCGTCGCGACCCTCGGGCTCCTCGCCGGGCTCACGGGCACGGGCGTCGCCGCCGTCAACGCGCTTGCGCCGAACACCGTCGGCAGTGCGCAGGTGGTCGACAAATCGCTCCTGAAAAAGGACTTCGGGGACGGTCAGATCCCCCGCGGACCCCGGGGCCCCCGCGGCTTTTCCGGCGCGGCCGGCCCCGCCGGAGCTGCAGGCCCCGCCGGAGCTGCCGGGCCCGTGGGCCCCAGCGACGCCTTCTCGCGCTCCGTCGGCTCGGTCGTGCTCAAGATCGGCGATGGCGACTTGACCGTCACCGGTCTCTCGGTCCCCAAGCCGGGCACGTACGTGATCTGGGCAAAGGCTCACCTCTCGGTCCCTAACGACTCGGGCGTCCACTGTCAGTTGATCGCCGGCGGGAGCACCGACACGAGTAGTGCGACCTTCCCTGCAGGAGCTACAGCACCGTCGACAGCCACGCTCTCGCACCTCATCGTTCACGAGTTCGCGGCGCCGGGGAGTGTCGAGCTCAGGTGCGGCTCCTACTCGAAGGGGAGGACCGTAACGGCCACCGATGTCACCGTGACCGCGATCAGGGTAGGAAGCCTGACCGGCGCGTGAGCTAAGGGGAAACACGCCTGAGCCCTACGCAGCTGCCTCCTGCAGGGTGACGATGTGCCCGAGGCGTTCGAGCTGGGCGACGAGGCGTTTGGCCTGACGTTCGGGTTGCGGCGGCTGTAGTAGTCGCCGCCTGCTTCGCGGTAGAGCTCGCCGGTCGTGAGCATCTGCCACAGGCGCAGATCATCGAGTGTTTGACGGCGCCGAGCGCGCGGCCGTGGCCGAGCTGTGGTTTCTTGCGTCGATAGAGCGCTTGCAGGTAGCTGTCGTGGTGCGCAGCGCGGCCATCGCGACGTCCTTGAGCGCGGCGTTGAGGCTCTTGGAGCCCTTTCGGGTCCGTCCGGATCGGCGTTTGCCGGCCGACTGGTCGTTGCCAGGGCACTGGCCGGCCCACGAGGCCAGGTGCCCGGCCGTCGGGAACACGGTCATGTCGGTGCCGATCTCGGCGATGATCACTCGGCCGTGCGCTGCGCGACAGCGGGGGATCGTGCACAACAGCTCAACCGCTGCGGCGAAAGGGCGGATCTGCTCCCCGATCGCGTCTGAGAGCCGGTCGATCTGCTCGTCGAGGAAGTCGAGGTGGGCGAGGATCGCGCCGATAAGCAGCGCGTGCAGCGCCTCGAAGCGGCCTCCAGAACATTGCGCACCGCGGAGATCATCTTGCGCAGCTTGCCCCTGGCCAGCTCGGCGAGCAGCTCGGGGTCGGTGGTGCCCGCGACGAGCGCGTCGAGCATCGCGCGGCCGGACTTGCCCAGGATGTCGGTCGCGACGCAGTCGAGCTTGATGCCCGTGTCCTCCAGTGCCTTGTGCAGCCGCTGGGCTCGCGCTTGCGCTCGGCGATCTGGGTGCGCCGGTAGCGCGTCAGCAGCCGAAGGTTCGCGGATCGGCTTGCGCGGCACAAAGCTCGCCCTGAGCAGCCCGGCCTCAGCCAACCGGCACAGCCACACGGAGTCCGAGACGTCGGTCTTGCGGCCAGGGACCTGCTTGACATCGGGGGCGTTGAACAGCATCAACTCAAAATCGCTTTCGAGCAGATGCCAGATCGGCTGCCAGTAGTCGCCGGTGGCCTCCATCACCACGTGCGTGACCGCGTGCGCCTTCAGCCAGTCGCCCAGTACCAGCAGCCCTCTGACCGTCGTGGCGAACTGCTCGACGCGCTCGAAGCGCTCGCCCGGCACGCGAACGCACGCCGTCACCTGCGCCTTGTGCACGTCCAGCTCGCTCTAACGCTGCACGATCACATCCATCACGACCTCCCGCTCGACGACAACAGAACCGTCGCCCGCACGGGACCTCGGAAACAGACGAGTCTAAGGAGCGCGCTCACGGCGGCAGGGCCCGGGATCCGGGCGAGGCCCCGACCTCAAACTGAACCACGGGCTCAAGGCGCCAAGAACAACGCGACGTCAGCGAACGACCACCCCACATCATCCACCGTTTTCACCCGGCCACGGCCCGCCAGCGAAGCCTGCGCGCAAAACTGAACAGAAAGAGCAGGCCATGCACCATCCGGTCGACGCCTGCTCACCACATATCACCCGTCAGCATGGCAGGTCAAACGCGACCTGGCAGGGATGAGTCCATGAGCATCGGAAACGGCCTCGCACATCGCCTATGAACTACTGCAACGTCCTCCGCGACGACAGGCTCTCCTACGGCGACTCCCTGGCGCAACTCAGCTCCCTGTTCTCCCTCCTGCGGACGCAATCGCTGTGCCCCGCCCCTTCATAGACGAGGCATGCCTTGAGCAGCGGGGGACCTGCCCATGCGCCGCGGCCGTAGAGAGGATGTGGATCGACGCGAGTTCCTTGTTGCTGCAGCCGCCGCGCCCCTCGCTCTGCGTCTTTCGCCCGACGCGCTCGCCGGCCTCGCCGGCGGCGTCGACCCGAAGCCGCTCGCGCTCGTGACCGCGGACACGGAGTCGCACGTTGCCGCCGTCGATGTCATCACCGGGCGGATCGTTCACAGGACGCCGACGCTGCCCGGGCCCCGCAGCATCGAGAGCGTCGGCTACCGGATCGGGGTCGTCGCGCACACGAAGGAGGGCGCAGTGTCGCTGCTCGACGGCGTCGCGCTGAAGGTGCGCCACGTCCTGCACGACTTCACCGAGCCGCGGTACACGGCCGCTCATCCGGACGCGCGCCACGGGTTCGTCACCGACTCGAAGCGTGGCGAGGTCGTCTCGATCGACGTCTGGAGCGGCCGCATCCTCGGCCGGCTTGCGCTCGGCGGCCCGGCGCGGCACATCTCCCGCGACCCGACCGGGCGACTCGTGTGGGTCTCGCTCGGCTCGAAGGCCGAGCACGTCGCGATCGTCGACGTGCGCAACCCGGCGCGGCCGAGGCTCCTGCATCGCATCACGCCTCCGTTCCTCGCGCACGACGTCGGCTTCACGCCCGGCGGCCGTCAGGTCTGGATGACGTCCGGCGATCGCGGCGCGCTCGCGATCTACGACGCTCGCAGCGGCCACGTCCTCCTCGGGCTGAAGGCCGACGCTCCGCCGCAGCACGTGACGTTCTCCGGGAGGCACGCCTACGTCACGAGCGGTGACGACGGCACGCTGCACGTCCACGCACTCGACACGGGGCGGGTGATGCGGAGGACGAACGTGCCCGTCGGCTCGTACAACGTGCAGCAGGGCTGGCGAGTGATTCTCACTCCCTCGCTCGACCGTGGAACGCTCTGCGTCCTCGACGCGACGGGGCGGCTCCAGCACCGCGTCCAGGTCGCCGCGTCGTCGCACGATGCTTGCCTTGTGCTGCGCGCCTGACTGACGTCCGATTGCCGACAATGTGGGCGTGCGCATCATCGCCGGCTCCCGGAAGGGTCACACCATCGCCGCGCCGACGGGCCTCGACACGCGGCCGACCGGCGATCGCGCGCGCGAGGCCGCCTTCACCCTGATCGGGCCGGTGGACGGGGCGTCGGTGCTCGACCTCTACGCGGGGTCGGGCGCGCTGGGTCTCGAAGCGCTCTCGCGCGGCGCCGACCGCGCCCTCTTCGTCGAGTCGAGCCGCAACGCCTGCCGGACGATCGAGCGAAACCTCGACAGGCTGCGGCTGAGGGGCGCGACTGTGATCTGCGCGGATGCGGGTTGGGCCCTCGCATCCGAGGCCGCGGCGGACAGGCGATACGATCTCGTTCTCGTCGACCCGCCCTACCGGATGTTTTCCTCGCTGCAAATCATGCTGTCGACCTCCCTTCCCGCCGTCCTCGCGGCCAATGGCCTGCTCGTCGTCGAGACGGACGCGAAGGAGGAGCCGGAGCTGCCTCTCCACAAGCGGACGACCCGCCGGTACGGATCCGCCCGGATCACTCTCTTCGAGCACGCATGAGACACCGCTTGCGGTGTCGACTTCAGGACGCACGGGCTCTGCCCGTGCGTCCGCATGAACCGACCGGTCGACACGTTGATCGTCAGCAGGTCGGCCGTTGAGCTCCGACGCTCCCGTCACCGCCATCTGCCCGGGCGTCTTCGATCCGGTCACTC
Organism: Gaiellales bacterium; assembly: GCA_038237235.1. Taxonomy (GTDB): domain Bacteria; phylum Actinomycetota; class Thermoleophilia; order Gaiellales; family Gaiellaceae; genus JBBRYW01. Next base: position 2,147 of record JBBRYW010000080.1, on the reverse strand, counting down.
TCGGCCACCTCGACACGATCACGCGCGCGGCCTCGATCTTCGATCGAGTCGTCGTGGGCGTCGTCCGCGACCCGCAGCACAAGTCGCTGATGTTCACGGTCGAGGAGCGCGTCGAGTTTCTCCGCGAGGCGCTTGCCGATCGCGAGAACGTCGAGGTGGAGGTCTTCGCCGAGCTCGTCGTCGAGTTCGCGCGCCGCTGGGGGGCGAAGACGATGGTGAAGGGTCTTCGTGCCATCTCGGACTTCGAGTGGGAATTCCAGATGAACCACCTGAACCGGATCCTTGCGCCCGAGGTCGAGACGATGTACGTGATGGCCCGGCCGCGGTACAGCTTCGTCTCCTCGAGCGGCGTGAAGGAGATCGCGTCCTTCGGCGGTGAGGTCGACGAGCTTGTTCCCGCGCCCGTCGCCCGCCGCTTCAAGGAGCTGTTTCCCGACGGCAGGCCGGGCGCGCCCGTGTCGCCGCAGGAGTAGGCGTTTACGAAGCGTCGTCGGACCGACGACTCGTACGCCGGGTCGCTGGATCGTGCGCTACCGCGTCACCGCCCGCATGTGATCCGACCCAACGAATGCACTTCCGGCAGAGTCAGTACACTGACGCGCCATGGACGTACTCGTTCTCATCGACAAGCTGGACGACCTCGTGCACAACGCGAAGGCCGTGCCGCTGACCGACCAGGTGCGCATCGACCGCGAGGAAATCTACGACATTCTCGACCAGATGCGAGCCACGATTCCCGAGGAGATCAAGCAGGCGCGCTGGATCGTCAAGGAGCGGCAGGAGATGCTGGCCGAGGCAAAGCGCGAGGTCGATCGCATCCTCGGGGAGGCGCGCGAGCAGGCCGCGCGCGAGGCCTCGCAGACCGAGATCGTCAAGATGGCCGAGCGCCAGGCACAGGAGATCGTCGACGAGTCCCGCCGCACAGCGCGCGAGACACGTCTCGAGATGGAGGATTGGGCAGACAGCATCCTCTCCACGCTCGAGACGAACCTCGACAAGTTCCTCGGTGCGGTCAAGCGGGGCCGCGAGCGGCTGCAGGAGCGCTCGCAGGAATCCGTCGTCGCGGGCGTACCATCGATCGACGCCGGCAACGGCTCGGAGCCGCCCTACTAGCTGCTTCGACCGCTCGGCTAACCTGGCCCTCGATGACCGGGTTCAGCCTGCGCACGCTCAAGTTACGACCGGGCGAGCAGCACCGCGCGCCGCACGAGATCGAGCTCGAGCCGTTCGACCTCGGCGGTCAGCGTTACCTGCCCGTGCCCCAGAACGTGGACGGCGAGCTAGCGATTACGCGCGCTACCAGTGGCACCGTCTTCCAGCTCGGCTTCCACGGGCGCCTGCACGGCCCCTGCTACCGCTGCCTGGACGACGCGGTGATCGATCTCCCGCTCAGCGGCAGCGAGTACCAGGCCACCGACCCGGGCGACGACGAGGAGCTTCGTACCCCCTACGTGAGCGACGACATGCTCGACGTCTCGGCCTGGGCGCGCGATCTTCTCGCGCTCGCCCTGCCCGAGCAGATCCTCTGTCGGCCCGATTGCGCGGGCCTCTGCCCGGTGTGCGGCGCCGACCTGAACGAGGAGCGCCACGAGCACGAGGTGGAGCGTTCCGATCCGCGCTGGGCGGCGCTCGCCGAGCTTCGTGAACGGCTGTGAGTGATCCGGCCCGCCTCCAGGCGGCGCTGCGGGCGATAGTAGAGCAGGGCCACGACGTGCTTGCCGTGCCGCCTTTCACCGTGTACCTCACCCCTTCCGACGAACTGCGTTTTCTGAATTACGCGATCCCGAACGGCGACGTCGAGCCCGACCGTGAGGCGGTCGAGCGGCTTCGAGCCGCCTTTCGCGACCGGGACCGGCTGCCGCGACTCGAGTGGATCGAGGAGGCCGCGCCCAGGCTCGCCGACCTCCTTGCGGGCGCAGGTATGGAGGAGGAGCTTCGCGCACCGCTGATGGCGTGCTCGCCTGACGAGCTGGTCGAGGTTCGGGCGAATGTCGACGACCTTGACGTGGCTCCCGTCGGAGACACAGATCTTCGCGACTGCGGCGACGTCCAGCGTGTCGCTTTCGGCGGAGAGCCCCTCGGCGAGCTGGACGAGCCATCCGATCCACGGCGAAACGGCGGGGGCGCCGTCCTGGCCCGCGTCTCCG
>JBBRYW010000079.1:0-14884 GCA_038237235.1 Gaiellales bacterium | reverse complement strand
GGGACGGCGAACACCTTCGAGGCGAACTTCATCGTCCGGGTACTCGACCGCAGCGGGCGTGTCTTGCGCGAGCACTTCGCCACGGCAACCTCGGGGAGCGGCACGCGCGGCACCTTCGACGTCAGGTTCCCGGTTCCCGGCAACTACGAGGGGCCGATCCGACTCGTTGTCTTCGAGCCGTCGGCCGAGGACGGCCGCCCGCTCTTCCCGGTGCGGATCCCGCTCGAGCTGGGACGCTAAACTGGGTACATAGCCAAATTCCGGCACACGACCCTGACTTCCGCATCCGCTCACGCTCAACCCCAGGCCCCGCTTAACCAATGCTTAAAGCCGGATTCACCGGCGCTTCAAGGAACTCGCCCTATAAAGAATCGAGATGGCCTCCCGCTCTCGATCGATCACCGCTGCCGGCGCGCTCGTCGCTGCCGCCGCGCTCGGCGGCAGCGCCGCCCTCGTGGGCGCCTGGGCGCTCGGCGGCTTCGACGGCACCTCGACGACCATCCGCGAGATCAGCGGCGGCGGCTCCCTGCCTGCCGCGGACTTCAGGGCGAGCAAGCGTCTGTCGATCCACGACATCTGGCGCCGCAGCTTTCCCGGCGTGGTGCAGATCTCGACCACGAGCGAGACGACGGCGGTCGACCCGCTCTTCGGCTTCACGCAGAGGCAGCGGCAGCAGGGCCTCGGCTCGGGCTTCGTCTACGACAAGGCCGGCCACATCGTCACGAACTACCACGTCGTCAAGGGCGCGAGGTCGATCGAGGTCTCGTTCTCGAACGACGACAGCATGAAGGCGAGAGTGATCGGAACCGATCCATCCACCGATGTCGCCGTCCTGAAGGTGGACGCGAGCTCACGCGCCCTCACACCGCTCGTCCTCGGCGATTCTGACTCCACGCAGGTCGGCGACTCGGTCGTTGCGATCGGCAACCCCTTCGGACTCGACCGGACGGTCACGGCTGGAATCGTGAGCGCGCTCGGCCGGCCGCTGCAATCCGAGGGCGGGTTCACGATCGACAACGTGATTCAGACGGACGCGGCCATCAACAGCGGCAATTCCGGCGGGCCGCTGATCAACGCCGAAGGCAGGGTGATCGGCGTCAACACGGCGATCGAAACGGGCGATACCGGCTCGCGCGGCAACATCGGGATCGGCTTCACAGTGCCGATCAACACCGTCAAGGACGCAGCGGACGAGCTGATCAGGCACGGCAAGGTCGAGCATGCCTATGTCGGTGTCGCTGCGATCACGATCACGCCGACCCTCGGGCGGCTCTTCCGGCTGCCCGTCTCGAAAGGCCTGCTCGTCCAGGGCGTCGACGCCGGAGGCGCCGCCGCGAAGGCCGGCATCCGACCGGGCACGACGACGGTCGTCGTCTCCGGCGTCAGCTACAAGCTCGGTGGCGACGTGCTGACGAAGGCGGACGGCGTCGGTCTGACGACGGCGGCGCAACTCGTCGACCTGATCGGAGCCAAGAAGCCGGGCGACACGCTGAAGCTCGAGCTCTACCGCGGCTCGAAGAGGCTTTCCGTCAAGGTCAAGCTCGGCCGGCGCTCGACGTCCGCCGCGGGCTGATCAAAGCGAGCCCCGCTCGCGCGCCAGCGGTGCGAGGATAGGGGCGGTGGATGTTGAGCTGATTCGCGTGGAGGGAGTCGACGAGGCGATCGCCGTTGCCGCGGAGTTTCTCGCTCAGGCGGCTGCGGCTGGAGCGCAGATCGCCCTCTCCGGGGGCTCGACGCCCGGGCCGGCACACGAGCTGGCTGCGCGGCTGCAGCCGGACTGGGGCCGTGCCGGGGTCTGGTGGGGCGACGAGCGTTGTGTGCCACCGGGCGACGAGCGCTCGAACTATCGGCTGGCCGCCGAGTCCTTGCTCGACCTTCTTCGCGAGCCTCCAGCCGTACACAGAATTCGCGGTGAGCTGACGCCGCAGGCGGCGGCCCTCGAGTATGACGAGGCGCTCCGCGGCGTAACGCTCGATCTCGCCCTACTCGGGATCGGCCCGGACGGCCACACGGCATCTCTCTTCCCGAACGCGCCCAGCCTCGACGAGACGGGCCGGCTCGCGCTCGCGGCCAGCCCGGGACTCGAGCCGCTCGTCGAGCGCGTGACGCTGTCGCTGCCGGCGCTCGCGTCGGTGGGCCACGTCGTCTTCCTCGTCGTGGGCGCCGACAAGGCCGAGGCGGCGGAGCGCGCCTTCGCTCGGCCGCCCGATCGCGCTACCCCGGCGAGCCTCGTCCGCTCCCGCGAGGGGCGAACAACCGCAATCGTCGACACGGCAGCTGCGGCGCGCCTACCCTAGGCACCATGCAACCGCTCGAGCGCGGCCGGCTCGTCGTCGAGGAAGAAGTGACCCTGGCAGACGAGGAGGAGCTCTGGACCGACGAGGGCGGCGACGATCATGCCGGGTGGTCCTGCGTGCGTACCGAGCCCTTCCCGTGCCCGGCCGCAGGCTGCTCGTTCGTGGCCGAGTTCATGACGGCTGCGCACCTGATCCTCGTCTGGCAGGAGCGCGACGACCCGAACCTGCTCCGGCACGCGCAGCGCGCGAAAGAGGTCGGCAGGAATCCCCGCATAGTGGCGTACGAGCCGTCGTTCGGGCCGAGTGCCTCGTACTACGCCTGGGAGGCCGCCGGGCGCCCGGTTCACGGGATCCGCGCCGCTTGAGCGACGGCTCGCGCTGGGGCGAGAGCTCGGCGTGGTCGATCGGCGTCGAGGAAGAGGTCATGATCGTCGACGCCGAGACGCTGGCTCAGGTGCCGGCCGTGGACGTCCTCGTGCAGGAGGCGGCCGGTCTCGAGTTGCCGGGCCGCCTGAAGACCGAGCTCTTGGCCTCCGTCGTCGAGCTCAACACCGGCATCTGCGAGACCGCGGCGGGGGCGCTCGATGCCCTTGTCCGGCTGCGAGCCGAAGCGACGCAGATCGCCGAGCGCCACGGCCTCCGGCTGATGGCCGCTGCGACCCATCCTCTCAGCGTGCCGGAGGCTCAGGAGATACGCGCCGAGGAGCGCTACCGCCGCTTCGTCGAGTACGTGGGGATCACGGCCCGTCGGCAAGGCGTGAACGGCCTCCACGTGCACGTCGGAATGCCGAGCGGCGATGCATGCTTCACGGCGCTCGAGCGAATTCTGCCCTGGCTTCCCGTCGTGCTCGCCCTCTCGGCTAACTCGCCGTACCTCGCCGGCCGAGAGACCGGCCTCGTCTCGGCGCGAGCCGAGCTGCTCGGCGCCCTGCCGCGCAGCGGTGCGCCACCCGTGTTCGGCTCGTATTCGGGCTGGGAGCGTTTCGTCTCTCGGGTCCGCGACAGCGGCCTGCCGCTCGCGGACGACTACACGAGCTTCTGGTGGGATGTCCGCCCACATCCCCGGTTCGGCACGCTCGAGATCCGGATGCCCGATCAGCCGACATCCGTCGAGCTGAGCGGGGCACTCGTCGCGCTGCTGCAGGCGCTTTGCTGCAAGATCGCGGCTGAGCCCGACGGCGAGGCCCGACCCGCCGAGCGCGGCGACTTCCAGCAGAACCGGTGGGCCGCGTCGCGCTTCGGCCCGAATGCGGAGCTGATCCACCCCGACGGCGAGCGCACGATGCGCGCGGCGGAGCTCGCACGGGAGTTGTTGGAGCGGGTGGCCGGTGTCGCCGACGAGCTGGGTTCCGCCTCGCTGCTTGCCGGAATCGATCCAGACACCTGTGAGGCGACCGAGCAGCTCGCAGTCGGCCGCGCGAACGGCCTCGGAGCTCTGTGCCGTGATCTCGTTCGCCGGACGCTACGATCGGAGTAGATGGCCCAGCGGACCGAGACGATTCAGGTCAGCGGCATCCGCTGCGAGCGGTGTGTCATGCGGCTGGCCGCCGCGCTCGAGAACCATGACGGGCTCGAGATGGCCCGCGCCAACCTCATGGGCGAGGTATCCCTCGCCTGGGACGACGAGCGCACGAATCGAGAGGCGCTCGTCGTCCGGATGTCACAGGCGGGCTTTCGCCCGCTCGTCGTGTCCTAGCGCGTTCCCGAGGTCGGGCGGATCTGCGCCCCGGGGCTCTCCCGCACGATGTCCTGATCCTCTGGCCGGAGGGAGTCGCGCACTGCGGCGCGCTCCTCGACGGGTGAGACGACGTCGTAACCACGTCCCTGCACCTCCGCGCCCGTCGGCGGATCGCCCTCCGAGAGGGCGTCCTCGGCCTCGGGGGCTTCGTAGCCCTCGCCGACTCCGTAGTACTCGGCGATCACGCGCTCGTCGAAGTCGTCTCCGACCTTCGGGCTGTCCCCGAAGACGTCCTTCGAGACGGTGATGCGAACGATGCGGTCGGCCTCCTCGACGTTCGTCAGCTCGCGAGGAACCGCGTGCTTTGCCTTCAGGATCGTTCCGTGCTCGACGACCACGTAGCCGCCCTTCGTGCCGACGACGTGGCCGATCTTGTCGTCGTCGATCGTTCTGACGTCGTAACCATCCATGTCGCTCCTCTTGTAGCTCGGAACAGAAGTACCCGCCCGAGGCCGGCGGGAAACGGGAATAGCCCCTCTCCGCGACTCGTTGGACCCTTCAACTCGCCGTAGGTAGGGTGGCCGCCGTGAGCGAGGCGATCCCGGACACCGAGGGGCGGCGAATCGCTGAGGAGGCGCGAGACCGTGTTCGCTTCGAGGAAGAGGCACTCGACCTGTCAGACCAGGTGTACCGCGTGGCGCGACGGCTCGTGTCGTCCCGCGAGGAGGCAGAGGATCTGATGCAGGAGACCTACGCGCGCGCTTTCCGCAGCTGGCAGACATTCACGCCGGGCACGAACCTGCGCGCGTGGCTTCTCCGCATCCTCGCGAACCTGAACATCGATCGTGGCCGGCGGGTGCAGCGCGCGCCCGACATGCAGCCGCTCGAGGAGGGCGACTACTTCCTCTACAACAAGCTTGAGGAGTCTTCGAGCCAGCCAGTGACCGACGAGGACCGGGTGGTCGAGCGGCTCTCGCAGGACGGTGTGGTCTCCGCGCTATCCGAGGTACCGCACGATTTCCGCGACGTTGTCGTGCTCGTCGACATCGGCGAGTTCAGCTATGCCGAGGCGGCGCAGATCCTCGACATCCCGATCGGAACCGTCATGTCACGTTTGCATCGAGGTAGGCGTATCTTGAAGGGCAGATTGGCCGAGACGGTTGAAGGGGCAGCATCCGCGTGATCCACTCGTTCGATCCCTGCGCCAAGTGTGAGGAGCTGCTGCAGCCCTACCTCGACCGGGAGCTCACGGATACGGAGCAGGCCGAGGCCGAGCAGCACCTGACAGCCTGCAGCTACTGCCGCCGGCGCTACCGCTTCGAGGAGCACCTGCGCCGGTACGTGCGCCAGGCCGCCCTCGAGCCGATGGGGCCAGAGCTGAAGCAGAAGCTGGCGGCTCTCCGAACACCTCTCTAGCCCGTCAGCCTCAGCCCGTCTCGATGGGATCTGATCCCAGCTGGTGGTCGACGTCGCCCGGCGGGCCGAGGTCGTCGCAGGGTACGAGCGAGACGGGGAGGGCACGGGCGCCCTCGTCCGGGACATCGCCCCAGGCTTCACGGCCGAGCAGCACCGGATGGCCCCGTTCGCCGCCGTAGCTCGCCGCGAGCAGCTGGCCGCTTCCCTGGCGCCACGTCTCGGCGACCCGGTCGATCGCCACCGAGGAAAGACGCGGCCCATCAGCGAGTACGACAACGGCGGCCTCGATCTGGTCTGGCAGGGCCGCGAGCCCGCAGCGAAGCGAGGCGCCGGGACCGCTCGCCCAGTCAGCGCACCTGACGGTTCGGGCATCGGTCTCGACGTGGTGGGCGCCGAGGACGACGACCAGTTCCGAGACGGACTGCGCCTGTCGCACGCGCTCCAGCACCGCCGGCAGTAAGAGGCGCTGCTTCGGCGAGCCGAAGCGAGTCGAGGCGCCGGCCGCCAGGACGATGGCCGCGATCACGGTCCCGCCTGTGGATACATCGTCACGCTTTCGTTACGCCTTCCATGGTCCTGCGGAGCGATGTCCGGGGACAGTCCCCGGACACGGCGCTTGGAGACACCGGACACGGCGCTTGGAGACAGCGGCCCCGAGAGGCACCGGACCCGGCGCTTCGGGAGGGCGATGCTGCAGACAGGCGGCGGCGGGCTCGGGGGCTTGGCCTCGGGCGTTACGACTTGATCGTCAAGTGCTTGATCTCGACCCGCTCGGTCGGCTTCTCGGTCGAGGGATCCCCCAGCTTCCCGATCCTGTCGACGACATCCAGCCCGTCGCTGACCTTGCCCAGGACGGCGTAGTCCGGCGGCAGGCCCACGTCGGCTCCGGTCACGACGAAGAACTGGCTTCCGGCCGTTCCGGCTGCCTCGTTCCCCGCCTTCGCCATCGCGACGACCCCGTGCGTGTAACGCGTATCCGGCGGAGGGGCCTCGACCGTCTTGTACCCGGGCCCGCCCGTGCCCGTGCCGGTCGGGTCGCCGCCCTGGATCACGAACCCGGGAACGATCCGGTGGAAGATTGTGCCGTCGAAGTAGCCCTTCTCCGCGAGCTTGACGAAGGAACCGGTCGTCTTCGGCGAGTGCTCGGTGTCGAGCTCGATCGTGAATGTGCCGTGATTCGTCTCGACCACTGCGTGATATGTCTTGCCCCCCTCGATTCCGCCCCCCTTGTTCGACTTAGAGCTGCCGCAGCCGGCGGCGAGCAGGACGATACAGAGCGCTGCCAAGCCTGCCCGTCTCACGCCAGCGACGCAAGAGCGCGCCGAACGAGTGCGCGGGCGATCTCGGCCTTGTATGCCGTTCCGGGGAGAGGCGTAGCCTTGTCAAGCGCCGCCTCGCCCTCCAGCTCCCATGGAATCGGCGCCACGCCCGCGAGCGCGAGCCGATTCCCCTCCGGGAAGCGAGCGGCCGCGACGCCGACGAGCGGAAAGGCCCAGCGCCGCCGATCCATTGCCTTCAGGTAGACGCTTCGCTGCGGTGAAGGAACATCGAGCTCGAGGATCAGCTCGTCGCGCGCGAGCGCGGTCACGTTGCGCTGGTCGTCGGTCGGCAGGCGGTACAGATCCGTAAGAGGAAGCTCCCGATGCGTTGTCCGCAGGCGCGCGCCGAGCGCGACGAGTGCCGCCGCCGGGTCGGATGGATGAGCAGAGGCGCAGCGCTCGTTTCCGAAGATCGCGTGCTCTCGGTGGACGCCTTCCCTGGCATGGCAGCGATCGCCGCCGTGCAGGTAGCAGGGAAACCTGAGGCGCCAGTACCAACAACGGGTCGCCTGGAGCAGGTTGCCGCCGATCGTGCCTGCCGAGCGGAGCTGCGGCGATGCGGCCAGCCTGCACGCCTCGCGCAGCGCATCCGGCACCTGCGAGTCGACCTCGAGCTCCGCCAGAGTCGTCCCTGCGCCGATGGTGACTGAGCCGGACGGGTCAGCAGCAGCAGCAGCAGCTTCGGAGATGCCCCGTGGAACGGCACCGCGCAGCTCGACGAGCCGCTCGGCGTGCACGATTCCGTCGCGAAGCAGCGGAACGAGCTCCGTTCCGCCGGCGAGCGCGACCGAGCCGTTGCCGAGCGCGGCCCTCGCCGCCTCGGCCGACTCAGCTCGCAGCAGCTCCAACCGGTGCCCTCCTCTCCCGCTCCCTCGCCTCGCGGAGTGCCCGCAGCATCTCCTCGCGGGTGATCGGCAGCGAGCGCACGTCCGCACCTGTCGCGTCGCGGATCGCGTTCGCAATCGCGGCCGACGTTGGGATGATCGGCGGCTCGCCGAGCCCCTTGGCGCCGAGATTCGTCAGGTGCTCGTCGGGTGTATCGATCAGGTCGGTGACGATCTCCGGTACGTCTGCGATCGTCGGCAGTCTGTAGGCGTCGAGCGTCTGCGTCAGGACCCGGCCGGTCTCCGGGTCGATCAGGCGCTCCTCGGAAAGCGTATGCCCGATGCCCTGGATGATGCCGCCCTCGACCTGGCTGGACGCGCCGAGCGGGTTGATCACGCGTCCGACGTCGTGGATCGCGGCGATCCGGTCGACGCGAACCTCGCCTGTCTCGACGTCCACGGCGACCTCGGCCACCTGGACGCCGAAGGTCAGCGTTCGCATCCCGGTCGGGTTTGGGCCGCGTGCGCCCTTGCCGAGGATCTGCCCGTCTCCGAGCAATCCCGTGATCTCCTCGAGAGGCCACGAGCCGCCGTCGGCCGAGACGATGTGGCCGTTCTTCAGCGAGAGAACGCGCTCCTCGAGGTGGTAGCGCTGCGCCGCGATCTCGATGATCTGGCTCGCCGCGTCGGCGGAGGCCGCACGCACTGCCGGCCCCATGCTCGGGATCGTCGACGAGCCGGCGGAGATCGACGCGAACGGACCGCGCGCCGAATCGCCGAGGGACACCTCCACGTGGTCGACCGGCAACCCGAGCTCCTCGGCGGCGATCTGTGCCATCGCCGTGCGCGAGCCGGTTCCGATGTCCTGCATGGCCGTGACGACCGCTGCGTGACCATCGGAGCCGATGCGCACCCACGCGTACGAGGGCGGTCCGCCGCCGCCGTACCAGACCTGGCTCGCGAGGCCGACACCGCGCTTCCAGGGTCCCTCTGAGCGTGCCTGCACCTCCTCGCGCCGCTCCCAGTGCGGCTCCGCGCGGCGGTAGCACTCGGCGAGATTCTTGGAGGAGAACGGTCGGCCGTCGACCAGATCGGAGTGCGCGTAATTCCGGCGCCGGAGCTCCAGTGGGTCGACGTCGAGCTTCGCTGCGAGCTCGTCCATCAGGCACTCGAGCCCGAACGTGCCCTCGACGAACCCGGGAGCGCGGAAGGCCGCGTTCGGCGGCGTGTTGAGCTTCGCGCCGTGCTCGACGATCCGGACGTTGTCGCAGGCGTAGAGCATCTGCATCGGACCGCCGGTCGACGGTGACCAGCCGCGGAAGCCAACAGCGTTGACGAATTCTCCGCCGAGCGCCGTCAACGTGCCGTCCGAGCGCGCGCCCACCTTGAGGCGCTGAATCGTGGCGTTGCGGTTTCCGGTCGCGAGGTTCTCCTCGCGGCGCGTCAGCGCGCAGTGGACTGGCCGGCCGGTGCGTCGCGCCAGCTCCGCCGCGATGAACGTGTAATCGCCCGGGCCGTTCTTCGAGCCGAAGCCGCCGCCCATGAAATTGCAGACGACGCGCACCTTGTCGGGGGGCAGCCCGAGCCCCTTCGCGACATCGTCTCGCACCCCCCAGATGTACTGTGTCGAGATGTAGACGGTAAGTGAATCGCCCTCCCAGGCGCAGACAGCCTGGTGCGGCTCCATCGAGTTGTGGAGCACCGTCTGCGTTCGGTACTCGGCCTCCACCACCACATCTGCCTCGGCAAGCCCGCGCTCGAGGTCGCCTCGCTCGTAACGGCTCGGGTCGCTCACGTACGAGCCCCGGGCAACGGCCTCGTCAGGGTCGAGCAGCGGCTCCAGCTCCTCCCACCGAACAGCGATCCGCTCGAGGGCCGCACGCGCCTCGCGGAAGGTGTCCGCCGCTACCGCGGCGACCGGCGCGCCCATGTAACCGGGCTCGCTCGTCAGCTGCTCGATGTCACCGGGCGAGAGCGCCGCACGCACGCCCGGCGCGGCAAGCGCAGGGGCCAGCTCGAGCGCGGTGACGCGCGCCCGCGCATGCGGGCTGCGCAGGACCGCCGTGTGGAGCATGCCGGGAAGCTGGATGTCGGCCGTGTACCGCGCCTCGCCCCGGGCGCGCTCGAGGCCGTCCGTCCTGGTGTGGTCGCGGCCGACGACCTCCAGCGGGCCGGCGGGCCACTGGTCGAGTGCATCCTCGTCGACCACTATCCACTGCTCGGTGTAGCGGCCCTCGACTTCCTTCTCGGTCCGGATCAGTCGCGCCACGTCAGCTCTCCTCCTGGCCCGCAGAGTGTCTCGTCACCATCTCGATGGCCTCCTCGATTTTCGGATAGGCGCCGCAACGGCACAGGTTTCCGGCCATGCCGTGTCGTATCTCGTCGCGCGTCGGGCTCGGGTTCGCCGCGACCAGCGCGGCCGCCGACACGATCTGCCCGGGCGTGCAAAAGCCGCACTGCAGCGCGTCGGCGCGCACGAAAGCGTTGACGAGGGCATGGTCGCGTAGACCCTCGATCGTCGTCACCTCCCGCCCGGAGACGGTGTGGACGAGCGTGATGCACGACAGCGTGGGAACACCGTCGAGCTGGACGGTGCAGGCGCCGCAGTGACCCTCGCCGCACGCGATCTTCGTGCCCGTGAGGCCGAGCTCATCGCGGAGCGTCTCGGCGAGTGTCCACCCGACCGGCACGTCGACCTGGTAGGGGCCGCCGTTCACGTTCAGCTGCTCAGGCACCGGGGGACGTCACCGCCCAGATGTCGGCCAGGTGGATCAGGCGAAAGGTGGTGCGCGTGAGGTGTCGCCGCTCCGTGTCGTCCTCGGCGTCGGCCAGGTCGCGCCAGAGGTCGCGAGCTGTCATGAGCAGCTCCTTGATCCGGTCGAGCTCGTCGGGCAGCCCGTTTCGCTCCTGGCATGCGTTGATCGCGAGACCGAGCACACCGACCGTATCCGGTTGGCGCGTCCACAGGAGCGGCGTCGCCATCGACAGGTACTGGTGGATGCGCGCAAGGGCCATCGGCTGGACGAGCGTGTCGCTCCCCTTCGCATTCGTCGGTGAGAGTGGCGCCTCGCCCTCGGCGATGCGCTTGGCGTTCCCGGCGAGCATCTCTCGCAGCTCGCCCTCGTCGAGCCCTGCGAGACGCGCCGTTCGGAGCGAGATGAGGAGCGAGGCCGGCTGCTGCCCATAGGGGTAGTCCGAGGCGTAGAGAATCTGCTCGGGAGCGATTCGGTGGAAGAAGTCGAGCAGGTCGACCGGGCTCCAGACCGACGTGTCGAAGAACACGCCGGCTCGGCCGGCGAAGCGCTCGGCGAGCGCGCCCAGATCCGCGATCCCCGCGTGGGCGATGATCAGCTCGGCCCCAGCATAGGTCTCTACGAGGCGAGCGAGGTTGTCCGCGATTGGCGGCAGGCCGCGCCCACCATGGATCAGGATCGGAACTCGCCGCTCGGCGGCGAGCTCGAACACGGGCGCGAGGCGCTCGTCGTTCAGCAGAAAGCCCTGCGCCCGCGGATGCAGCTTGATCCCCCGCGCGCCTGCGTCCAGGCAGCGCACTGCCTCCTCGATCGGCCCCTCTGTGAGGTCGAGGCGCACGAAGGGAATGAACCGTCCGTCCGAGCGCGCCGCGAACGCTAGCGTCCGGTCGTTGGCCGCCCGGAAAGCGGGGTGCCGGTCCGGCTCGTCCATGCAGAACATGAAGTGGCGCGAGATGCCGTAGCGCTCGGCGAGGCCCTCGAGCTCCTCGTAGGCGCCACGCATCCCGTCGATGTCGTTGCCCAGGTGGACGTGCGCGTCAAAAATCTCCGCGCCTGCGGGAAGCTCGCGCCGGAGCTCCTCGTCATAGGCGGCGAAGAGTTTCTGCGCGCGCGAAAGGACGTCCTGCATGACGCTGGAGTCTACGCACGGGCCTGGATCCCGGGACCATGCCCTCGGACCCCGTCAGGTGCCTGCGAGGGTAGGATCGCGCCCGGTGCCAGACGTCCTGATCTACGGCGACACCGTGCGCTCCCAGGAGATGCGCCACGAGGTGCCTCTCTCGATCCCGGACCCGTTCCTCTACGTCGAGCGAGACGGCACCCGTCATGTCGTGAACCACACGATGGAGCTTGCCCGCATGGGCTCGCTCGGGCTCGAGCTGCATCCGCAGGAGGAGTTCGGCATCGACGAGCTGGTCAAGTCGGGCCTGAGGCTCGACCAGCTCCGGGACGAGCTGATGCTGCGCGCCTGCCGCTCCCTCGGCGTCGACGAGGCGGTCGTCCCGTTCTGGTTTCCGCTTCAGCTCGCCGACCATTTGCGCGAGAACGGCATCCGCCTGCGCGCCGATCGCGAGTTCTTCGCCGCTCGCCGCCGAGTCAAGAGCGGCGCGGAGCTCGCCGGGATCCGTCGAGCACAGTTGGCAGCGGAGGCCGGGATGCAGGTCGCGCGCGACCTGTTTCGGCGGGCGGAGCGAAACGGGCACGGCCTGATCGCGGACGGCGAGCCGCTGACCGTCGAGCGGGTCAAGCTGGCGATCACGCAGGCTTTCTCGGACCATGGCTCGACGGCGGACGACTTCATCGTCTCACCCGGGCCGCAGGGCGCTGTCGGCCACGAGCTCGGCTCGGGGCCGATCCGGGCGGGCGAGCCGATCGTGATCGACATCTGGCCCCGCGACCAGGAGTCCGCCTGCTTCGCCGACATGACGCGAACCTTCGTGATCGGCGAGCCGCCGGCCGAGGTCGTCGAGTGGCAGCGTCTCTGCCGCGAGGCGATCGAGCGGGCGCTCGTCGAGATCAGACCGGGCATCACGGGCAAGGACCTCGACGCAGGCGCGTGCGAGATCTTCGAGCGCGAGGGCTACCCGACCCCGCGAACGAAAGAGGACGGGAAGCCTTTGAACGACGGCTTCTTCCATTCGCTCGGCCACGGCGTCGGGCTGAACGTGCACGAGGATCCCGTGGTCGGGCGGGTCGGCCACAACGAGCTTGTTCCGGGAGACGTGATCACGATCGAGCCGGGTCTGTACCGCCAGGGATTCGGCGGCTGCCGGCTCGAGGATCTCGTGCTCGTCACCGAGGACGGCGCCGAGAATCTCACGAGCTTTCCCTACGACCTCGCCCCGTAGTGGCGGCGGAGACACCGCAGGCAATCGAGACGATGTTCCTCGAGGAGCGGCGCTATCCGCCGCCGGCGGACTTCGCCCGTGAGGCAAACGCGAAGGCTGACATCTACGAGCGCGACCCGGACGAGTTCTGGGAGACCGAGGGGCGCGAGCGAGTCACCTGGTTCCACCCCTTCGAGCAGCTTCTCGAATGGGAGCCGCCCTACGCGAAGTGGTACCTCGGCGGCAAGCTCAACGTTTGCTTCAACTGCGTCGACCGGCACGTCGAGGCCGGCCAGGGAGACAAGGTCGCCTACCACTGGGAAGGCGAGCCGGAGGACGAGCGGCGGACGATCACGTTCAGCGAGCTGCAGGCGGACGTGGTCCGCTTCGCGAACGCGCTGAAGAAGCTCGGCGTGAAGAAGGGGACGCCTGTCGCGATCTACATGGGCATGGTTCCGGAGCTCGCCGTGGCAATGCTCGCCTGCGCGCGGCTCGGCGCGCCGCACACCGTCGTGTTCGGCGGCTTCTCGGCCGACTCGCTCTCGGGTCGCATGAACGACATGGGCTGCGAGCTCCTGATCACCCAGGACGAGGGCTGGCGAAACGGCAAGGAGGTGCCGCTCAAGCGGAATGCCGACGAGGCCCTGCAGCGCTCCTCCGGCGTCCAGAAAGCCGTGATTTTCCGCCGAACCGGCGGCGAGATCGACATGCACGAAGGTCGGGACGCCTGGTGGCACGACCTGCTCGACGCCGAGAGCGCCGACGCCTCTACCTGCCCTTGCGAGCCGATGGACTCCGAAGATTTACTCTTCCTGCTCTACACGAGCGGCACGACCGCCAAGCCGAAGGGAATCGTCCACACGACGGCCGGCTATCTCGTCGGTGTCGCGACGACTCACCACTACATCTTCGACGTCAAGCCGGACTCGGTCTACTGGTGCGCCGCCGACATCGGCTGGGTCACCGGACACAGCTACATCGTCTACGGCCCTCTCTGCAACGGAACGACGGGTGTCATCTACGAGGGGGTGCCGAACTACCCCGCCAAGGATCGCTGGTGGGCGATGGTCGAGCGGTACGGAGTGGACATCCTCTACACGGCGCCGACGGCGATCCGGACGCACATGAAGTGGGGCCCCGAGTACGCGCAGAAGCACGACCTCTCGTCCCTGCGCCTGCTCGGCTCGGTCGGCGAGCCGATCAACCCCGAGGCCTGGGTCTGGTACCGCGAGCACATCGGCGGCGACCGGACCCCGGTCGTCGACACCTGGTGGCAGACCGAGACGGGGATGATCATGATCACACCCCTTCCCGGCATCACGACGACGAAGCCAGGCTCTGCGACGAGGCCCTTCCCGGGCGTCGAGGCGGCCGTCGTGGACGAGCGGGGCAACGAGGTCGGCCCGGGCGGCGGCGGCTACCTCGTGCTGCGCAGGCCGTGGCCGGCGATGCTGCGCGGGATCCACAACGACCCCGACCGCTACGCCGAGACCTACTGGTCCTCCTACGAGGGCAGCTACTTCGCGGGCGACGGCGCGCGGATCGACACGGACGGCGACTTCTGGCTGCTCGGCCGAGTCGACGACGTCATGAACGTCTCCGGCCACCGCATCTCGACGATCGAGGTGGAAAGTGCCCTCGTGGATCATCCGAAGGTCGCCGAGTCGGCGGTCTGCGGTCGGGCCGATCCGCAGACGGGTCAGGCAATCGTTGCCTACGTCAGCCTGAAGGGCGGAGACGAGGGCTCGGTCGAGCTGATGGAGGAGCTCCGCGCCCACGTTGGCCGCAAGATCGGGCCGATCGCGAAGCCGGCCAACATCGTCTTCGCGCCCGAGTTGCCGAAGACCCGCTCCGGCAAGATCATGCGCCGCCTGCTCCGGGACGTGGCCGAGAAGCGAGCGCTCGGCGACACGACGACGCTCGCCGACCCGACCGTGGTCGACGAGCTCCAGACCCGAGCCGCGGCCGAGGCGGTCACGAGCGACGAATAGGCCATCGCGCGCATTGAGCAGGCCAAGCCGCGGCACGGTTTGCACGGCCCGCGAGCGACCCGACCTCCTCGAGCCGGCCTGGCGGCTGACGAGGGACGTCCTGCCCGAGTACAACAACCACGGGGACGTCCTCAACCTGTACTGGGGGCGGCTCACCGAGGAGCTGCCCGACTTCCAGTTTCACCTCGTCGAAGGCAACGACATCATCGCCCGCGCCCGCTCGATCCCGCTTCGCTGGAACGGGAGCCTCGACGACCTGCCGCGGGGCATCGACGGCGC
>JBBRYW010000078.1:0-14925 GCA_038237235.1 Gaiellales bacterium | reverse complement strand
ACATCGGAGCGGAGCCGGCGGCCGGCGAAGAGGTAGAACGCCATGACAGCCGCCGCCACCACGATCGCAAGCCACCATGGGATCACGTGGAGGGCGACGAGAAGTCCCTCGATCACGGCAATCCCGAGGGCGCCGCGGAGCCGGCGCGCGCGGAGCCAGCGCCCCGCGGAGCTCGAGCCGTGGTCGACGACGGACGCGTGTCCCAGCTCGAACATTCCTAGCGGGCTGCTCCGGCCCGCCGCCCAAGCTCCAGCCGCGGTGCGCTGGGTGAAGGCGACGCTAGACGACGCCTTGCGACTTGCCGGAAGCGGGCTCGCACTGCCGAGCGGGGCACTGCGTCAACCGTACCACGCCGGTACGGCGATCCAGGTGCGGCCGACCGGCCGCACGCGAGCTTGGGCGTCGAGCGCGACGCGCCGTTCCATGAAGAGCCCGTACACGATCGGCCCGGCGCCGCTGACGTCCGCGCGGAAGGCACCTGCCGCTCGTAGCTCGTCTGCCAGGGGAGACGAGCCAAGGTCGTTCGGCGGGAGCGCCGAGAGATCCGGCGAGCTTCGAACCGTTGCGAGCGCACCGAGCAGCCGGGCTCGGCGCTCGGCATACCCCGCCTCTCCCCCACGCCCGTCGAAGCGCGCGTAGACGGTGGCCGTCGAAGGCTTCGAGGATCCGGTTGGAAGCAAGAGGACGACCCAGTAGTCCTGCGGCAGGTCGAGCGCCGTCAACGTACTTCCGTCGCCCTCGCCCAACTGCGGACCACTCTCGAGGAAGAACGGCACGTCAGCTCCTAGCCCGCTTGCGATCGCCCGGAGAGTCCGGTGGTCGAGCGGCTGGTCGAGGGTCGCGTTCGCGAGCCGAAGCGCGGTCGCCGCGTCCGAGCTACCACCACCAAGGCCTGCGGCAACGGGGATTCGCTTCGTGATCGCCACGCGCCAGCGCGGGCGAGTTCCGGCAGCTCCGGCGAGGGCGACGAGCGCGCGGGTCACCAGCGTGTCATCCGGAAACCCCTCGACACGGAGGCGTCCGCAGCGCTCGAGGGAGACGCGGTCCGACAAGTCCAGGCGCTGCAGCACGGTCGCGACCTCGTGTTTGCCGTCTTCACGGCGCCACCCGACAACGAGTGCCAGGTTGAGCTTCGCCGCCGCCGGGCGGCGAGTCACCCGAGGGCTTCCGCGAGGGAGACGAACTCCGCGGGCTCGAGCGCCTCCGCGCGGGCGTCTGCTGAGCGACCGATCGCCTCGAGCGCGCAAGCGGCCAGCTCGCGGCTCGTCAGCCCCGCCAGCTCGAGCGAGTTCGCCAACGTCTTGCGGCGGTGCGCGAACGCCGCCGCGACGAGGGCCTTCACTGCGGAGTACGAGGGCGGCAGTGCCCCGCGCTGAAAGGCGACCAGTGCCGAGTCGACGTTGGGCCTCGGGCGAAAGACGTTTCGCGACACGGGGTGAAAACCGGTACGCGTCGTAGCGAGCTGTACAAGTACTGAGACCGCTCCGTAGGCCTTGGTCGAGGGGCGGGCGAAAAGCCGGTCGGCTACCTCCCGCTGCACCATCACGCACCAGACGACGACGGAAGGCAAGCCGTCGAGGCTCTCGACGAGAAGTGGCGTAGCCACGCTGTAGGGCAGATTCGAGACGAGCTTTACCGGAGCCGGCTCGAACCTCGTGAGGTCGAGCTTGAGGGCGTCTCCAAAGTGCAGGTCGACGTTGGGACGACCCGCGAGTCGCTCACGCAGATGTGGCTCCAGCGAGCGGTCGAGCTCGACTGCGTGTACCTGCCCCACGTGGTTGGCGAGAAAGAGTGTGAGGACGCCAAGCCCGGGGCCGACCTCCAGGACGACGTCACTCGCGTCGAGCTGCGCCAGGCGACCGATCACGCGCAAAATGTTCTCGTCGACGAGGAAGTGCTGCCCGAGGTGGCGCCTGGGTACGACGGGCAGCCGCGTCACGGCAGAGCGAAGCACGCGGAGGCGTTGAGGTCGATCTGTGCGGCTAGCGCCCGCGGGTCCTCGGCGCGCGCCTCCGCGAGCGTCTCGATCGTGTAGCGGACATTGGCCGGTTCGTTTGGACGGCCTCGGCGCGGCTGGGGCGCGAGGTAAGGCGAGTCTGTCTCGGCGAGGAGTCGGCCGGCCGGAATGCGCGTAGCCGCAGTCCGGAGCGCCTCGGCTCTGGGGTAGGTCACGTTGCCCGCGAACGAGACGTAGTAACCGCGCTCGAGCGCGGCCGGCAGAAGTCCCGGCGACGAAAAGCAGTGCAAGACCACAGGTCCGTCGAAGCGCTCGAGTGCGTGCGCCGTCTCCTCGTCAGCGTCACGGGAGTGGACCACGACGGGCAGGTCGAGATCTCCGGCCAGCTCGAGCTGGCCGCGGAAGAGCGCCAGCTGGCTTTCGTGCCGGGTGTGGTCACGGTAGAAGTCGAGACCCGTCTCACCTACGGCGACGGCACGCGGCTCGCTGAGCAACCTCCGCAGCTCGGCTATTCGGTTGGCCTCTTCGCTTTCGGCCTGGTGGGGATGGATGCCGAGCACGGCGTACACCTCGCTGAGCTCAGCCGAGAGGCGGAGCGCGGCCCGGCAGGAGTCAATACCCGAACCGACCGCGAGGACTCGCCCCACGCCGCTCTCGCGCGCACGGGCGACGATGACGTCCGCCGGCTCGCCGCAGGCGTCGAGATGTGCGTGGGTGTCGATCACCCCCGCGCGGGAATTGGCTCAGGCGGGGGCCGGTCGGGATCCATGCGCGAGAGCTCTTCCTCCACGACGCCGGGGTCGAGCTTGCGGAAGAGCCGCGCAGGCTCGTGCAGCACCTGCCCGGGCGGGAGCTCGCTTGGTTTCCACGACCCGACCCAGCTTGCGTAGTCGCCGGTGAGCACCATATGGGTCCGACCGTCCGCCTCGGAGCGCTCGCGGAACTCGAGCGGCCCCGCGATGTAACCATCGTGACCGAGAAGCTCGTGCAGCTTCTGACAGGTGAACGGCAGGAACGGAGTCAGCATCGTCTTCAGGCTGTCGACCGCGCGCAGAGCGACAAACAGGATCGTCCCGGCGCGGTCGCGGTCGGCCGGTAGCACGGTCCAGGGCGCCTGCTCGCTCAGATACTGGTTAACGCTCGACGCGAGCTGCATCGCAGTCGCGAGCGCCCCGCGAAATCGTGCCGACTCGATCTGCGACGCGACCGGAGAAAAGCCCGCGGCAATGAGCTCGAGAAGGGCTCGGTCTGCCTCGGTGAGCTGTCCCGGCTCGGGAACCGAGCCGAAGTTCCGGAAGGCGTTCGACAGCGTCCGGTTGACGAGGTTCCCCCACGTCGCGACAAGCTCGTCGTTGTTGCGGCGCACGAACTCGGCCCACGTGAAGTCCGTGTCGTGCGTCTCTGGCCCGGAAGCCGTGAGGTAGTAGCGCAGCGAATCCGGATCGTACCGAGACAGGAAATCGCGCACGAGGATCGCGACGTTCCGGCTTGTGCTGAATTGCCGTCCCTCCTGAGTGAGGAATTCGCTCGCGACAACGTTGTCCGGCAGCTCGAGCTTGCGACCGGCGCCGACCTCGCCACCCTCGCCATAGCCCAGTAGCTCCCCTGGCCAGATGATCGTGTGAAAGACGATGTTGTCCTTGCCCATGAAGTAAAAGTGACGTGCGGCGGGGTCCTGCCACCAGTCTCGCCAAGCCTCAGGGGTGCCGCGGCTTTCGGCCCACTCGATCGCGGCGGAGAGGTAGCCGACGACCGCATCGAACCACACGTAGATCCGTTTGTTCTCCTGCTCGGCGTAGCCCGGAACCGGAATCGGAACGCCCCAGTCGAGATCGCGCGTGACCGGGCGTGGGCGGATCTCGTCGAGTAGGCCGAGCGAGAAGTTCTTCACGTTCGGGCGCCAGTGCTTCTGACCGGCAATCCAGTCACGCAGCCGGCCGGCGAAGGCCGGGAGGTCCAGGAAGAGGTGCGGGGTTTCCCTGAACTCTGGCGTCGAGCCGTCGATCTTCGAGCGCGGATCGATCAGGTCGGTCGGGTCGAGCTGGTTGCCGCAGTTGTCGCACTGGTCGCCGCGGGCGTCGAGGAAGCCGCAAATCGGGCACGTCCCCTCGATGTAGCGATCGGGCAGCGTGTGGCCCGTCGTTCGAGAGAACGCGACGAGCATCGTCTGTTCGACGATGAAGCCTTTCTCCCACAGCGTGCGAAAAACATCCCGCACGACTCGATAGTGATTCGCCGTCGTCGTGCGCGTGAAGAGATCGTATGAGAGGCCAAGGTCGCGCAGGTCCTCACGAATCAGGGAGTTGTAGCGGGTCGCCGTCTGCTCGGGAGACATTCCTTCGCGATCGGCGGCGACCATGACAGGCGTTCCGTGCTCGTCCGTCCCGGACACCATGAGAACGTCGCTGCCCTTGAGCCGGTGGTAGCGCGCGAAGATGTCGGACGGCACGCCGAAACCTGCGACGTGGCCGATGTGTCGGGGGCCGCTGGCGTAGGGCCAGGCAACAGCAACGAGAATTCGCTCTCTTTGTGCTTCCACCACCCGTCCTCCGCCGATCGCAGGAGAACGCATGATACGAGCCGGCACGATTCGGACGAGGCGCCGCGTCGGCACTGCGGCGCCTCGCCCGGACTCTGCCGCGTGTCGCTTACAGGCGTGCGTGAACCCGCCGTCTCCTTTCGGATGCACGCCGATCGTTGCGCTCGGCGGCTCGCCGCGGTCTGCGCGGAGTACGGCAGTCCCGGTATCCGCCGCCTCGGTCGATGTCCCGGAGCAGCGCCCCCAGATTGAACGGCTCTGGCGAGACCCGAAGCACAGGATCCGGTGAGAAGCACGCATCTTCCTCAACTCTGGACGCCGACGTACCAGGGTCGAGCGCAGCTTCTGCACCGACCGCATGGGGGGCTACGGGACGCCGGGCCCGCCGCAGGGCACCAAGGATGAGTGCAAAGGCTCCGACGAAGATCAGCAGTAGGGCCAGAAGGGCCGTGAACCGGCGGCGCCCCGATCCGGCACCTGCGTCGATAACGGCCCCTGCGCCCGCAGCGGCCCCTGCCCTGCGGGCCGCATCTGCGCCCGGCCTGACGTCGTTTCGCTCACCAGCCCGAACCTGCCGCATGCCGGAAGCGGTATACGGCATGGCGCTCGGGCGGTCGCTCTGAGCGAAGTCGCCACCTCGGTCGTTCTGCTTTCCCGGACGATGAACCGGCGTTCGAAAGCCGAGCGCCCCGAGAATGTGTCGGGCTTGACCGGCGCCGTTCCCGCGGTCTGCGGGATCGACCGAAGGGCCCCTTGCGACCTCGTGACCAGTCATTGCCATCTCGACCGAAGAACCGCCATGCTCGGGGGTCGTAGAGGTGCCCTTTGCGGGCTCGTCACCAGTCGTAGTCATGTTCGCGGAGGAACCGACGGGCTCTGGGCTCACGTGCACGGGCTCGCTAGCCGGGGCGCCGCTCATGTCGACTTGCGGCTGCGCGTCAGGGGCATCCGTCGAGGTTGCCACGGCATCTACGGATCCAGTTGAGGCTTCAACGCCGGGGAGTTGTGTCGCGGACAACGATCCGATCGCACTGCCAGTAGAAGCGGATTCGCCCTCGGAAGCGGGTTGCGCAGGCGGCGGCGTGACAACCGGAAGGACGAGGCCGGGTATCGGTTGATCGACGGCTCCGACCGTGCGCCCGGCGAGCATGCTCGGCTCGGTTACCGGCGGCGGAGAGACTGGAGCGGGTGGGGCGTCCGGCAGCGGAGTCGACTCGCTGCCCGCCGAGTCCTTGGCCGCAACCCCGGCTGCGGCGGGCGCGCCGGAGGAATCGGAGGGCGACGCGGGAGACTCGCCAGCCGACGAAGGGGCAGCGGCGCCGGCAGGAAGTGCGGTACCAGCAGGAAGTGAAACGCTGTCGGGCGTCGCGGTTACGGTGCCACCCCCGACCGAGGTACCGGGCACCGATCCCGTCGATGTGCTCGAGGAAGCCGCGGCAGGCGAAGCCGGCGCGCTCGCGCCGGGTGCTGTCGGCACGGCGGAGGCGCGCGGCGTGGACGGAGCGGGCGGAGAGGCGGGCGTGGCGGCGGATGGGCTCGACGCGGGAATCGGTGTCGATGAGGCGGGTACCGGTGCTGCCGGCACCGGAAGCGGGGCCGGAATCGGGCTGGCTGCGATGCCGGCAAGCGCCGCCGGGCTCGGCGCCGCTGGCGAGACGGGCACAGGCGGCCTCGCCGCCGGAACCGGCGCCGCGGCGGGAATGAAGACGGTGCCGCGCGGCGGGAGAAACGCGAGGGGATCCAGGTATCCCTGTGGATCCGAGCTCACCCGCACCCCGAGGTGGACGTACGGCCCGTCGATCTCGGGATCTCCGCTCGGACCGACTGTTCCCACCGGCGCTCCGTCAGTCACGCTCGACCCGCGAGGCACGTCGATCGAGCCGAGATGGACGAGCGTGACGGAGTAGCCGTCCCCGGTCTGAATCGTGAGCGACTTACCGCCCGAGGGAACGCTGCCCGCAAAGGTCACCGCTCCTCCCGCTGGGGCACGCACGCTCGCACCCGGCGGGCCTCCCACATCGATTCCCCGGTGCTGCCCACCGAGGTACGGGTTGGCTCCGAACGAGAACGGGCGTAGCACGGGCCCATTCACCGGCCAGGTCCAGGCATGGGCGGCGGGTGCGCTGAGCACCGCCGCTGCAACGACGGCGAGGAACGATCGCTTGACCATCCGAGCTCCCTTCTGTTGTCATTATTGGCAACACAGCTCACGATAGCAAGGTAGCCGGTCGTTGTCAAAAATGACGACAGGGGGGCGCTACGCCAAGGACGACTCGTAGAGTCGGTTCCGCGGGAGACGCGTTAGCCGGGCAGCTATCTCGACTGCCTGGCGCCGCGCGATCCCGCCGGCGACGAGCTCACGAACTGCAGCAACCGCAGCCGTGAGCTCGATCTCACGCGCGAGAGCGACTCGCGGCGGGCCGATCACGACCGTGATCTCACCCTTTGGCGGCTCGTGAAAACGCTCAGCAAGCTCGCCCGCGGTACCGCGCACGACTTCCTCGAAGCGCTTCGTGAGCTCTCGGCAGACTGCCACCGTTCGTTCGGGCAGGGCGGCCGCGAGACTCGCGAGGCATGCCGGCAATCGGCGCGGGGACTCGAAGGCGACCGCGACCCCTCCGAAGGCAGCGAGCTCCCTCCACAGCTCCCCGCGACTCGCCCGCGAGCGGGGAAGGAAACCGAGAAACAGGTAGCGGTGACTCGAGAGCCCGCTCGCGACGAGCGCGGTCTCGACTGCGGACGGACCAGGCAGGACGGACACCGTGATACCTGCTGCGTGCGCGGCGGCGATGAGTCGCATCCCAGGATCGTTGACGCCCGGAAGCCCCGCGTCGCTGACGAGGGCGAAACGCTCCCCCAGCTCGAGTCGCGGCAGCAGCTCGGCCGTGCGCCGCGCCTCGTTGTGCGCGTGGTAGCTGATGAGCGCCGCAGCGACACCGTGACGCGCGAGGAGCACTCGAGTACGGCGCGTGTCCTCGCAGAGCACCACGTCCGCCTCGGCCAGCTCGCGCAGCACACGGAGCGTGACGTCCTCGAGATTGCCGATCGGGGTCGCACAGACCGACAGAGGCACGGTTACGAGGCCTGGTTCATGACGGGAACATTTCAAACTGCCGCGATCCCGGACGCAAGTCCGCGTTCGGCCCGATCCCCTGGATGCCGGCCGGAGTGAGCGTGTGCGGGTCATGCTTGCCGAGGCTCTTCCCGCTCCGAAGCCGGGCCTTCCGGTAGTTCTGGAGCGTGGCCTCCGCGACGTCTACTGGGCTCTCGGCCCACGCTGCGCCCCACTCGGCGAGCGAGCGTCGGATCGGCGGGTCCGTCAGCACTCGTAGGGGGTCCGCAGGATTCCGGCCGACCGCCAACTCGCCCGCGATGAAATCTCGGCGAGCACGCGCCTCCCGCTCCGTGCGGAAGCTGCCCCCGTGATGCACCGAGTGGGCGCGGCCACCCGATGTAGCGAGCGCCGCTCCTCGTCTACGACGCCTGATCGAAGCGCTAGTCATTGGGCGCTACCTCCCTACCGTCGCCGATCATAGACGGCCACCTCGCGGGACCTCGTGCTTCGTGTACGTGCTGTCGAGCAGGGCAGCGACGCCCGCCCGCCGCACGTACACCTTGCCGCAAGCGGTGAGTTCTCGAGCCGGAACTGTCGCTGACAAAGCCGGTCGAACGACGCAGGAAGACGCTTCACCCGCCGGCTGCGGCTCTTGACCCGCGCGGGAAAAAGGAGGGCACTGATGGGCAATCGCGTCCTTCTCGCGCTCCAGGCGCGACAGGTGATGCGAGCTCGCCGCGAGCCCAGCGCTCCGACCCCTCTCCATCGCCTTACGGACATCGAAAGGGAGGGCTCATGCATTTTCTACGACACGGCTGGCGCGTCGTTGCCGCCGCGTTGCTCGCTGCACTCGGGTCGGCCACGATCGCGCGAGCCGATGCGGTGACCCAGTGGAACATCAACGCCAATGGCGCGATCTTCGCGGAGGGCCCGACCGCGCACGCCTCATGGCTGAGCTCCGCAATGGTTCAGGGCGCCGTCTACGACGCCGTCAACGGCATCGACGGCCGCTATCAGCCGTATCTCGTCAAGCCGGCGGCGAACCCATGGGACTCCAAGGACGCCGCTGTCGCAACGGCAGCGTATCGCGTGCTCCTAGCCGTGGTCCCGTCCTCTCAGACCGCGGCGCGGGCGAACCTGGCGACGCAGTACGAGGCCGCGCTCGCGGCAGTGCCCGAGGGGCCTGCGAAAGCCGGCGGAATCGCTGCCGGTGAAGCTGCTGCAGCTGCGATGCTCGCCGCGCGGGCAAACGACGGCCGCAATCCCACAACGCCGTTCCCGTTCGTCTTCGGCGCCACGCCCGGCGCCTGGCGCGTTTCGTTCCCGCTCACAGCACCCGAACCCTCAGCTTGGGTGGGAAACGTCAAGACGTTCCTCGTCCCGAGCGCCGAGATGCTCCGCTCGGATGGCCCGAACGCGCTCACGAGCGACGCCTATGCCAAGGACTTCAACGAGGTCAAGTCGCTCGGCTCGTTCGCCAGCACCAGCCGGACCGAGGACCAGACCAAGGCCGCGATCTTCTGGCAATCCCAGCCGCTGGGGCTCTACAGCGGCCTCATGCGGTCGTTGTCGGTCCGCTTCGGGCTGACCGCGGCCGAGAACACGCGCCTGTTCGCAATGGTGAGCTTCGCGGCGGCCGATGCCGGGATCGGCTGCTGGAACGACAAGTACTACTGGAACTTCTGGCGTCCCATCGACGCCATCCGCCTGGCGGCAAGCGACGGCAATCCGGCGACGGAGGCCGACCCGAGCTGGAGGCCGCTGTTCGACCCGGCGACCGTCACCACGCCCGCGCTCACGACACCGAACTTCCCGGACCACCCGTCCGGGCACAGCTGCGCGAGCAGCGCGGCCCTGAGCACGATGCGGGAGTTCTTCGGCACCGACGAGATCAGATTCGACATGGTGAGCTCGCGGTTCCCGGGCACCCCGGCCCAGACGCGGCACTTCGACCGGTTCTCGGACGCGCTGAAGGAGGTGATCGAGGCGCGCGTGTGGGGCGGCATCCACTTCCGCACCGCGGACACGCAGGGCGCGGTGCTCGGCGAGAAGGTCGCCTACTGGGAGCGGCAGCACTTCTTCCAGCCCCTCGGGCGGACACGGGGGCCGCGGTGATTGGTAGTTAGCGACCCCCTCGCGGGACCACACCAGGACGCGATTTAGGCGCACCTGGGGCAGACACAACATGCCCATTTGCAGGGATTCCGCGTGGGCAGGGGGCTCCGTCGGTTCGTGACCGAAGCGCCTCCACCCCGGCGGCTACCATACCCCGCCGATGCAGGTAGAGCCGCGACCCGGTGCTGCTGCGGCGAAGACGGGGCGACCTGTCGGAGCTCCCTCGGCAAGAGCGGGCGCGTAGGGTGCCCGAAGAGGAGAAGCCCTATCGCGTCTACCGCGGCGGACGCGTCAAAGGGAAGGTGCCGCTCTCCTCACGCACGCCGGGCAGCCAGGGGCCGCCCGACGGAGCGTTGTACTCGCCGCGCCGTGAGGAGAAGGCACGACCACAGCGGGCACAGACCTGGCGCGACCGGAACTGGGGGCGAATCGTCCTTCTGACACTCCTCGCCCTCCTGGTGTTCGGAGTGGCGTGGGGCGTGGCCAGCTACCTGGCGTTCCGGAGCGGCGTCCGGGCCTCGAACGCACGCGTGAGCCGAAAGACGGAAGCCGCGCTGACGAAGCAGGGCGGCCTTCTGCTCTCCCACCCGACGAACATCCTGCTGCTCGGCACCGATCACTCGAAAAACGGGGGTCGTCAGGGCCTCCGGCACTCGGACTCGATCGTCGTCCTGCGATCCGATCCGAAGCATCATCGCCTGGTCTACCTCTCCATCCTCCGCGACCTTCGCGTCGACATCCCCGGGTACGGCCTCAACAAGATCAATGCGGCCTACCAGTTCGGCGGGCCGGCGCTCGCGGCGAAGACGGTGCGCTCCGTGACGGGCCTGAAGATCAACCACATCGTGCTCGTGGACTTCGCGAACTTCCGCGATCTGATCGACAAGCTCGGAGGGGTAGACGTCAACGTCCCGGCCCCCATTCTCTCGAACAAGTTCGACTGCCCCTTCGGCACGCCGCTGCAGTGCAGCAGGTGGAAGGGTTGGCACTTCGCGAAGGGCACGCAGCACATGAACGGGCGAAGGGCGCTCGTGTACTCGCGCATCCGCGAGAACCAGCTGAACCCATCCGAGAGCGACGCGACGCGGGCCGCGCGCCAGCAGCAGGTGCTCCAGGCGATCGGCGGAAAGCTGACCGGCATCGGCACGCTCGCGCGCCTGCCGTTCATCGGCGGCACGCTCCTGAAGCCGGCGACGACCGATCTGACCGCCGGCCAACTGCTGCAGCTGGGCTGGATCAAGTTCAGGGCCGGGCGAACGCTGCGATGCCGCCTCGGCGGAACCTCGTATGGGGGTTACATCGTCCCCGACGAGGAGAAGTTCGTCACTCTGCGTATGGTCGTCGGCGCCTCGGCCCCGCAACCCCCGCAACCAGGTTCGCCGTACGGCTCGGGCTGCCTGATCCGGCGGTAGCGATATGGGCATCGTCTCCTGGATTCTCTTCGGTCTCCTCTCGGGAGCTGTCGCGCGTCTGGTCGTACCGGGACGGCAAGCGCTCGGGTGCTTCGCGACGCTCGCGGTCGGGCTCGTCGGCGCCTTGATCGGAGGCGCGATCGGGCAGATCGTCTTCGACCGTCACACCCGCTTCAGCTGGGACCTCGGCCCGTTCCTCCTCGCCGTCGCCGGCTCGGTCGTCCTCCTGCTCGCGCTGCAGGCGCTGGCCGGTCGACGGCGGTAGAGCGCGAGCCAGTTGGAGCACGCGCCCTGAATGTCGGTACCGCAAGCGGTGCCTCGAGACACTACGACGCCTCGGCTGCTTTCTTGTCCTCGCTCTTTTTCTCTTCCTTCTTGCCGTCGTCGGAGGAACCGCCTCCCTCGTCCTTCGACGGCTTCCGCGAGCCGCGCCCGTAGTCGGTCGTGTAGAAGCCGGAGCCCTTGAAGTGCACCGCCACCGGGTAGAGCACGGTCTGGACAGGTCCCTCGCCGCAGACCTCGCACTTCTCCGGAGTCGGATCTCCCATGCGTTGAAAGCGCTCGAACAGGTGCCCGTTCGGACAACGGTATTCGTAGACCGGCATGGGAGAAGGCTACCAGCGAGGTTGGCCGTGATACCGTGCCCGGCCGCGGCGCTCCGCGCTGCCGTGGGCCCTTCTCGTGAGCGAGTCGCCCATCTCCGCAACCCGAGCCGCGTCGCGTAGCACAGGGCAGCGTCTCGTTCCCGTACCGGTGTCGGAGAACCGGTTCAGAGTGGGCGTTCTCGCGGTCTCGGGCGCCCTCTCGGCCTTCCTCCTGCTCGAGCGCACCGCGTGGCCGCCGCACGAGGACGAGGCGCTCGCCCTCTTCGTCGGTGCCCATCCGCTGGGCGAGGTCTTCGACACGGTCCTGCACGAGCGCGGCGGCGCTCCCCTCCATTTCGTCCTCGCCTGGCTCGTCGTCCACCTCGGCGGCGGGCTCGACGCCCTCCGACTTGCCTCCGCGCTTTTCGCCGTGGCGAGCATCCCGGTCGCCTACGCGCTCGTACGGCGCCTTGCGGATGCAGCGACCGGGCTGATCGCCGTAACACTGCTCGCAGGGACGTGGGTCCTCCTGTTTCACGGTGTGTACGCGCGCATGTACAGCCTCTTCCTGCTGACGAGCGCGCTCTCCTACCTGGCTCTTCTGAGCGCGACCGAGACCGGACGCCGCCGCGATTGGGCGCTCTGGGGCGCCGCGACTCTCGCGACCCTGGCGACGCACCCGTACGGTGCGCTCGTCGTCGCGACGCAGGCGGTTTTCGCCTTCCTCGCCCGGGTTCGACCGAGACAGTGCCTGACGGCCTTCGCCTTGCTGGGAGTCGCGGGGTTGCCGTTCTGGTACGCCGACCTGGTGCTCGCCCACCGCTTCGACGTCAGCGTCGGCGGCGGTGGCGACACGCTCGGCTCGCCGGGATCCGTAACGCTCTACCTCGGACGCGTCGCAGGCGACTTCTCGTCTGGCTGGCCACCTCTCAATCTGGCCTTCCTCGCCCTTGCCGGCCTCGGGCTAGTTCGTCTCACTCGCGCCCGGGGGCAGTCGGCACTCTTTGCCGCCGCAATCCTCGGCCTACCGGCCCTCGTGTTCACGGCCGCGCGCCTGGGCCACTCGACATCCCCCCAGTCCCGCCATCTGATCTTCGCGCTGCCGTTCTTCAGCATGCTCGTTGCAGCCGGCCTACGCGCGCTCGGGCCGGGCCGCCGCGGCACGGCGCTAGCGGCGGCGGCGGTCGCCGCTGCGCTCGCAGCCGAAGTCGGCTGGGCTTGGCACAAGACGCCCGAGCTTTTCCGCGGCGACCCCCAGGCTCGGGTGAGCGCGCGCGACTCGGCCGCGGCGTGGCTCGCGGCCGGCGCACGGCCTGGCGACGTCCTCTTCGGCTACGAGCCCGTCTTCCTGCTCGCGTGGGAACGCTCACGCACGCTTGCGCGTACCGTCGTACCGCGTGCCGACGGCAAGCTCGCCCTCGACGTACTCGGCAGGGCGCGCCGCCCACTCGGCCGCGGAATCTTCGTCCTCGACGCCGGCGACTCGACGAACCTCGAGGCCCGCCCGACGATTCCGTTCCGCCTTCCTCGGCCCGCATCGCGTTTCGAGGGGCGAGCGTTCGGCCCCTACCTCGTGATCAAGACCCGGCGGCCCACCCGGACCGTGGCCGGATTCCTGGATGCGGCCGCCAGCGCGATGAACCTCGGCCGAAACCTGCGGATCGGCGACGCACCGGTGAATCTGGAAGCGATCCGGAGAGCCCGGCGTGGGTTGAACCCTCAGGTCTCCTCGGGGCCTCCCTCTGGCGATTCCTTCCGATCGACCTCGCGGTAGCACGGCGCGCCCTCGAACGCGGCGAGCCCGGCGGGGGCCTCCCGCCGCCGCTTCCGGCGGCGTGCCGCGGCGAAGACGGCCGAGGCGCCGACGAGACCGCCCAGGACAAAGGAGCGGAGCCGACCGGAGGAGCCACCGTCAGGCTGCACTGGGGGCCTTTCCGAAAAGTGGCCGCAGTGGATGACACGCGCTAGTACTCAGGGCCGCGGTACCCACGACGTGGGCAGCTCTCAGCTGCCTCCGAAACCATGCGTGCGATGCGCCGCCCACAGCTTGCCGATGACCTTCCAGCTCCAATGCGACTCCTTTACAGCGACTCCTGCAGCGTCCTCGTCCCGTGTTGCGGCTTCAACGTACCGGCTGCGACATGACAGGATCTGAGGGTGGTCGTGTGCACGATCGGCGATCTTCTCCTGGACGTCGTCGTCCGCCTGGAGGGGCCGATCGAGCTCGACACGGACACGTACGGCCGAACGCACACCGGCGCGGGCGGCCAGGCAGCGAACGTCGCGGCATGGACCGCCGAGCTCGGCGGCGCGGCGCGGTTCATCGGGAAACGCGCGCGTGACGCGGCGGGCCGTCTCGTCGCCGACGAGCTGCGGAGGCGGGGTGTGGACGTCGTCGGGCCGGAGGTCGAGCAAGGCACGGGGACGGTCGTCTCTCTGGCGACGCCCGACGGTGGGCGCACCATGCTGAGCGACCGCGGCGTTGCTCCCGAGCTCGCGCCGGGCGAGCTCGAGCCGGCCTGGCTCGTCGGCTGCGACTGGCTTCACGTGCCGGGCTACAGCCTCGCCCGCTCGCCCCTACGCGAGACCGCCGTCGCCGCCGCGCGCCTCGCACGGCTCGTAAGCGTCGATGCGTCCTCGACCGCCGTGATCGAGGCCCTTGGGTCTCAGGACTATGTCGAGGCGATTGGCCTGCTTCGTCCGTCGGTGGTGTTCGCCAACGAACGCGAGATCGGTCTGCTGCCAGAACTCTCGGCGCCCACGCTGGTAGTGAAGCGGGGAGCGCGGGGCTGCGTGGTCGGGCGCGACGGCGAGCTGACCGAACATGCGGCCATGCCCGCTCAGCCCCTCGACACGACCGGAGCCGGTGACGCCTTCGCCGCCGGATTCCTGCTCGGCGGGCCCGAGCTCGCGCTTCGTGCCGCCGCACGCTGCGTCGCCTCGCTGGGTGCGATGCCGTGACGAATCTGATCCACGTCGCAGGCGAGGTCGAGGAGGCTGTCGTGGATGGAGGTGCGGTCGTCGCCCTCGAGACGACCCTCGTTGCGCACGGTTTTCCCCCCGGTCAAGGCGCCGAGGTCGGCCGCAGCTCAGAGGCGGCGGTGCGGGCGGGAGGCGCGGTCCCCGCAACCGTCGGAGTGCTCGACGGCAAGATCAGAATTGGCCTGACGGGCGAGGAGCTCGCTCGAATCGCCGAGGCTGGTTCGGGTGCCCGGAAGCTCGGGCCGCGCGACCTCGCAGTCTGCGCCGTGCAGAACGCCGTT
>JBBRYW010000077.1:0-14926 GCA_038237235.1 Gaiellales bacterium | reverse complement strand
TTCGCGTCGTCGACCGCTCCGGACGCCTCGGCCGCGAGCGCGGCCGCCTCCGCAACGGCTGCCGTGTCGCGACTCGTTTTCCCGGCGACCGCGTTTTCCGCGGCCGTCGCCCGTACCGCCCGCGCGCCGACCGAGCCGACCCGTCGACGACGGTGCTCATGATTCGCTGGGCGCGTCGAGATTTGCCACGAGTGCGCCTTCGAAGTCGCTCACGCCGGCTGCGACGAGCGCGCGAGCCACATCCGGCGCGTACTGGAATTGCGCTCGGCCGCCCCACGGAATGTGAAACGGCTTGCCGCGTGCCGCGGCGAGCATCGCAGCAGTCGGGGTTGATGTAAGGCCACGATCGCGGCCCGGACCATAGACGACGTAAGGACGGAGCCCGATGCTCGTGACGCCTTCGGTGTGGAAATAGACCTTCGCGGTCTGCTCATTCGCCTGCTTGTAGACGCCGTCCGGCGTTTCCGGCTCAAGCGTGGCTGCGAGGCACGCGACCGCTGCCTCGGTGTCCGCGGAAACGATGATCTCGAGCGGGCCTTATCAGCCTCCCCGAGCGGCTATCCCGAGCCGCATCGGCGGCCCGATAGATTCTGCATAGAGCCATGAACGTTCTCGAAGAAGGAATCACCCTACGCCAAGCTGTCACCGAACGGCTCGTCCACGCCAGCCGTGGCGAGCTCGTGGAAGCGGTGCACCGCGGTGTCATTGCCGTCGTCGATGCGTCGGGCGCCGTCCGCGCCGAGGTCGGCGACCCGGCGCACCAGGTCACGTTCTGGCGCTCGGCCGCCAAGCCCTTCCAGGCGCTGCCGGTGGTGTCGTCGGGCGCCGCGGAGCACTTCGGGTTCTCGTCCGAGGAGCTCGCGCTGCTCTCGGGCTCCCACAGCGGCGAGACCGTTCACGTCTCACTGGTCGCGAAGGCGCTCGAGCGGATCGGCTGCACCCCCGACGACCTCATCTGCGGCGCGCATCCGCCGCTCGACCCAGCGGCGAGCGCTGAGCTTCGCGAGCGCGGGATCGCCCCGGCCGTGTTGCACAGCAACTGCTCCGGCAAGCACACGGGGATGCTGGCGCTGGCGAGGCACCTCGGCGTGCCCACCGCAGGCTACGAGTCGCCGGAGCACCCGGTGCAGCGCCGGATCCTCGAGGCGGTCGCGCGGTTCGCGGGCCTTCCTGCGGATGCGATCGTCGTCGGCGTCGACGGCTGCGGCGTGCCGTGCTTCGGCACCGACGTGCTCCACCTCGCGCTCGCGTTCGCGCGACTGATGGATCCCGCCGCGATCGGCGAGCCAGACGCGGGCGCGGCGCGCACGATCCGCGACGCGATGATCGCGCATCCGCACATTGTCGCCGGAACGAATCGGCTCGACACCGACCTGATGCGGGCAGGGCGAGGTGAGCTGCTGGCCAAAGGCGGGGCGAGCGGCGTCATGTGCGTCGGCACCGCCGGCGGACTCGGGCTCGCGGTCAAGATCGAGGACGGCGCGGACACGGCGGCGGGGCGGCCGAGCGGTGTCGCCGCGATCGAGACGCTGCGCCAGCTCGGCGCACTCGACGGCGAGCAGCGCGCGTCGCTCGCCGGCCACGCCCTCCCGGTTATCCGCACGATCTCGGGCCGTGCCGTGGGGCATGCGCGCCCCGTCTTCGAGCTCGCGGGTCAGCCGGCCGGTATGGCGGAGGAGGTGCTCGCATGACCGAGCCGCTGACCCCCGAGCTGCTCGCCTATGGGACGGCTAACGCGAGCGACCCCCAGATCTCGCCGGACGGCGGCTGGATCCTCTACACGCTGCAGACGGTGGACGCCGAGACGAAGGAGCCGCGGAGCGAGATCCGGGTTTGCGACGTCGACGGGAGCGACGACCGCGAGCTCGTCCGGGGCGCGGCGCCCGCTGGTCGCCCGACGGCCGGTCGTTCGCCTTCACAGCCCGGCAGGGCGAGGGGGTCGCGATCTTCGTCGCGCCGATCGACGCGACGGAGGACCGCCGACTCGTCACGGCTCATGCGCAGGGCATCGACGAACTCACGTGGTCGCCAGACGGACGCAGCCTCGCGTACACCACCGACTACGACCCGGACGATCCGGACGAGAGCGGGCCGCCGCAAGGAGCGCCGAGAGTGCGCGTGACCCGGCGGCTCGACTACAAGCCCGACGGCCGCGGGTACGTCGGCGACCGGCGCCCGCACGTGTTCGTGGTCGGCGTCCGAAGCGGCGAGCGCCGCCGCGTCACGACCGAGCTGGTCGACCACGTCTCGCCGCAATGGTCGCCCGACTCGGGCCGGCTCGCCGTCCGGGTTGGAAGGGGCGAGCTCGGCGCCTCACAGCTCTGCGTGGTCGATCTCGCATCGAGTGAGGTGCGGCCGGTGACGCCCGAGGACGGCCGCGTCGAGAGCTGGGCGTGGTCGCCCGCGGGCGACCGGCTTCTGGTCGCCGCCGATCCGGGGCACACGCTGCACCCAGACCTGTTCCTGCTCGAGCTCACCTCCGGGACGACAAGGCAGCTGACGGACGACCTGCCGTCCGTGCCCGACCAAGACCTGGCGCACCCGTCTGGCTCGACGACCGCCGCGCCCTCTGGCACTCGTTTGCCGCCGGTGCGAGCGGGCTCGAGCTCGTCGACACCGAGACGGGCGAGGCGGAGCTCGTCGAGTAAGGACGAGCTGGAGCTGACGTACGTGTTCATCGCGCACGACCTTCGGTGTCGGGCGACACGTCTCCGACCGGATCGCCGTCATGTACCTGGGCAAGATCGTCGAGTTGTCGCCGGCGGAGGAGCTTTACCTGCGGCCGATCCATCCGTACACCGAAACGCTCCTCTCGGCCGTGCCGATCCCGTCCCGAGCTCTCCGCACGCCGCGAGCAGATCATCCTAGAGGGCGACGTCCCAAGCCCGATCTCGCCGCCGACGGGATGCCTCTTCCACCCAAGGGCCTGTATGCGACCGAGATCTGCGCGCGCGAGGAGCCGCCGCTCGTCTCCTACGGCGGCGGCCACTCTACGGCGGCGGCCACTCGGCGGCCTGCCACCATCCGCTCTTCCACCGGCGGGCACCCGACGCGCAGACGAGGGGCCGCGATGCACCGCAGGCCTGCGCCTCGTGAGCCGAGCCGTGCTGGGGCATGTGGAGGTCGTGCTGGACGCGCGCGCGGACGTCGGCGAAGACCCCGTCTGGGACGCCGTCTCGAGGATGCTCGTCTGGATAGACATCCCGGGCGGGGTAGTCCATCGCTTCGACCCGACGACAGGGCGCGACCAGAGCATCGCCGCCGGGCAGCCCGTCGGCTCGGTCGCGCCGCGGGCGGAGGGCGGTCTCGTGCGTGCCCTGCGGGATGGCTTCGGCGTGCTCGAGGACGAGGCCGGGCCGGCTCGACTGGTTCGCGAGGTGGAGCTCGAGGAGCCGCGAAGTCGCATGAACGACGGCAAGTGCGACAGCGCCGGCCGGTTCTGGGCCGGGACGATGGCGCTCGACTGCGCGCGCCGGGCGCGGGTGCGCTGTACGCCTCGAGACGGACGGCGGCGTCGTCAAGGTGCTTGAGGGCCTGACGATCTCGAACGGTCTCGACTGGTCGCTCGACGATCGCACGATGTACTTCATAGACAGCGGCGCGGGCGGCGTCGACGCATTCGCCTACGACCCCGGTTCGGGATCGATCGAGAACCGCCGGCGCCTGATCGACATCTCGATCGAGGCCGGGCTGCCGGACGGGATGACCGTGGACGAGGAGGGCTTCCTCTGGTCGCGCTCTGGGGAGGCTCGTGCGTTCGCCGCTACGCCCCCGACGGCACGCTCGACACGAGCATCGACGTGCTGGCCGCGCGTGTGACGAGCTGCGCCTTCGGCGGGGAGAACCTCGACGAGCTCTATATCACCTCGGCCAGGAGCGGCCTGTCGGAGCAGGAGCTGTGGGAGCAGCCGTACGCGGGCGCACTCTTCCGCGCCCGCCCGGGCGTCAGGGGGCGGCCGGCCCGCGTCTTCGGCCGCACGGGGGGCGCGGACGCCGCGTGAGCCGGACGCACCGAGCGCACTACCGGCGGAGGCGAGCGCCACAGCGTCTGCAAGTGCCGGTCGCGGCTGCGGCCGACCAGCCGCCGAACGTCGTCTGCGCGGCCGCGCCAGTGTGCGGCGGTCGGCCTCCGTGGGGGATCGCCCGAGCCAGGCGCGAAGCGGGCATCCCGGCCAGAGCGAACGGGCTCTACACGGAGACGCGGCCCGGAACCCGATCAGGCTCTGCGAGCCCGCGTCGCTCGCCGCTCGGACTCGGCAGCGATCTCCTCGAGCGACGCCTGGACCGCCTTCGTCCACGCTAGCGCGACGCGGCCGCCCCACCAGGCACCGAGCGCCCACAAATCGGTGCCAAGCTCACCCTCCCAGATCAGCTCGGTCCCGTCCTCGACTTCCGCGAGCGCGAACGACTCGGCGACATGCGGTACCGGACCGCGCACGACGCGAAACAGCACCCGCTCCGGCCGCTCGAAACGCACCGTCTCGACCGTGGTCGTCAGGCCGCACTTGACCGGCGTGAAATGCGCGGCGAGAACCATGTCCGAGCCCCGCTCCCAGACCTGTAGCTTCTGCTCGAGCGAGCGCGGCGTCCGGCCGAGATAGGGCGCCGAGATCACATCGAAGACAAGCTCACGTGGCGCGGCGATCCGCCGCGTGACGGGGCCGAGCAGCTGAACGGTCCTCCCGACACCGAGATCGACCGTGATCGCGCCGGCCGCATAGAGGCGATAGAGACGCCGGCCGGCAAGAGACGCCGCGAGGGTGAGAATCGCCCGGTTCACCACCCAAGTCTACGAAGCCGGCGGTGGATCCTTGGGACTCACGATCCCGCTCCTCGCCGCGCGAGCGGTACCAGCGGCACGCCAGCGGAGGCGCCTGCGCGGCCCAGAGGAGCGAGGCCCGCTCCGGCTAATCGTTTCGCGCTCCGCGCGCGATCCAGCGCGCAATCACCCTCCGCTCGCGGCTGCTGAGCAGGTGCCGGCGGGAGGGATCGGGGACGTGCGTGAGCAGGTACGAGAGGTCGGGCCGCCCCGGCAGCACGCGCTCGAAGGCGGGCGCGAGCGGCGAGACGACGCCCACCAGCTGCGTGTACGAGCGCCCCGGACGCAGGTCGAGGTACGGATAGGCGACCGGGTGGCAGGACGTGCACTTGCGATCGAAGATCGGCTGCACGTCGCCGCCGAACGAGACGGCCGCCGAGGTGCCCGACCGCGCCGTTACGAGCAGGACGACAGCCGCAAGCGCAAGCGCGAGCGCCGCCGCCGCTAGCCCGAGACCGTTGCGAAGCTGCTGATGTTGCACTGGTGGTCGACAGCGAGAAAGATCCAGCGTCCCGGCAGCCGCTTCGAAATGGAGCGCTTCCAGAGTCCCGGCCCGCCGTCCGGGCGATGCAGCTCGAACACGAGCCCCGCGTCGGGGTTGACCGCGAGCGTGTAGTTGGGATCGAGCGAGTTGCCCCGGACAATCATCGACAGGTCGGTGCCGCTCGCCGTTCGTTCCACGTGCGGGCTCGCGACGACGGGATTCGGGATGACCCGGTCGGGCAGCCCGAAGTCGACGGTCGCGACCGCGTCCTGCTCGAGGGCCACGATGCGAGAGACGTAGATTCGTTTCGAGGCGTAGGCCTTCAGCAGGTACTGGCCGACAGGAGCGTTTGGCAGCCGGTACCGGCCGCGAGCGTCGGTGGCCGCGACCCGGTAATGCTCCTCGCCGCCGGGTAGGTTCTTGCCACGCAGCAGCAGCGTCACGATCGCGCCGCCGAGCGGACGGTGACGCCCGTCCTCGACGACGCCTTCGATCGTCGCATTGCCGCGCGGGCTCGAAGCTTGGTCGCCGACCGGCGACGGCCCCGGCGAGCCCGGTGTCGGAACGCTCGGCGAGACGGTCTTGCCGCGGGCGTTCTTCGCGCCCTGCCTGATCCAGGCGGCGACCAGGTCGATGTCGGACTGGGCCATCCGGGGCGCAGCCTGCGGCATCCGCGCTCCGATCGCGGGGACGTCGCCGAGCTTCGGGTCGCCGGCGATCTTCTCGAAGAGGAAACTGCGGCCCGGGTCGCCGGCCACGACACGGACGAGACGCGGGTCCTCGACCGCGCGCACGCCGACGAGGGACGCGTACGCGCGCCCCGGGCGCATGTTGAGCGAGGGGTTGACGACC
Organism: Gaiellales bacterium; assembly: GCA_038237235.1. Classification (GTDB taxonomy): domain Bacteria; phylum Actinomycetota; class Thermoleophilia; order Gaiellales; family Gaiellaceae; genus JBBRYW01. Next base: position 8,771 of record JBBRYW010000077.1, on the reverse strand, counting down.
GGGTGGCACGCAGCGCAGCGGTACTTCGCGAAGACGTGCTCGACCTGACCGAAGCGGACGGGCACCGCCTTGGCGGGCTTGCCGGACGAGCCGCCGCAGCCGGCCGCCGCGAGCCCCACCGTCAAGGCGATCGCGACGAGAGCGGCGAGTTTCCTCGACAACAGCGCCCTCGCTCGGCGCGCCCCATCCTCAGGCCTTCTCGACCACTCCACCGCCCAACGGTATGCCCCGTCCGAGCCGGAGGCAAGCGCCCGTCTCGAGAGTTCAGAATTCTTTAACCCGGACGTCTCGCCCTGGCGCCCGGGGGCGGGCTTCGGCTGTAGCGTCCCCCTGTGGCCGTTTGCCTGGTAACGGGTTCGTCGCGGGGATTCGGCCAGCTGATCTGTTTGCGCCTCGCTGAGAGCGGCCACCGCGTTTACGCGAGCATGCGCGATCTCACGGGCGCCGACGCCGAGGTGGCTCGAACCTGCACGCTGCTAGAGCTGGACGTGACAGACGCTGCCGCAGTGACCCGCGCCGTGGCACAGGTCGTCGACCGTGAGGGAAGAATCGACGCCGTCGTCAACAACGCTGGTTATGTCCTTTGGGGGCCGGTCGAGGAGACGCCGGTGGAGAGCATCCAGCGCGAGCTCGACGTCAACGTGCTCGGCGCCGTCCGCGTGATTCGGGCGGCCCTGCCGGTCATGCGGCAGCAGCGGGGCGGCGTCGTGGTTCAGATGAGCTCGATCAGCGGCCGCGTCGTTGCCGGCCCGTTCTGGGGCCACTATGCGGCCTCGAAATTTGCGCTGGAAGCACTTTCGGAGGCACTTGCCTACGAGCTTGAGCCGTTCGGAATCCGTGTCGTCATCATCGAGCCCGGCTCGTACGACACGACGATCGCAAACTCGATCGAGCTGAGCCCCGGCCTCGGGGAAGGAAACAGCCCGTACGACGCCGCCTATCAGCGGATGCAATCGGTCGAGGAGCCATGGCCACTCGGCGACCCACAGGAGGTGGCCGGAGCTGTGGTTCGCGCAATCGAAGACGAAACGACACCACTCCGCGTCCTCCTCGGCGAAGATGCCGAGTGGTACATCAATGCCCGATCGCACGGCGACGAGGCGTACCGGCGGCAGATCTGGAAGCTCTGGCAACTAGGCTAGCGTGTCCTGTCTCCCGAGTTCCGCCACCGGCGCGAACGCGACCGCATCGGCGGCCGCCTTCGGCTCGGGCCCTGGAAAGGCTTGCGACTTCGACTTCGTCTCCGCGTAACTCGCATCGGAACTGCTCGCGCCCGTCAGACCTCGCGGTAGCGGGCTTCGAACGCGCAGAAGATGGCGTAGGCGATCAGGCCGGCGGCGACGAGGCCGACCAGCCACGAGCCGTAGCTGTGATTGGCCAGCTTCTGGAGCGCGCCGTCCAGGCCGATCGCCTCCTTGGAGTTGTAATCGATCGCCGCCTTCGTGACGAAGATCCCGATCAAGCCGAAGACGACCATTCGGGCTATCAGGCCGACAACGCCCGAGCGCTCACCCCAGTGTCGCTCGGTCTCGCTCATCTTCCCCGTCCGCCACTTCTCGAGGAACTTCTTCGTGACACCGCGGTAACCGTTGTAGAGACCGGCGCCGATGAGGCACAGGCCTGCGATGCCAACGATCCATTTTCCGCCGGGCCACGAGAGGACGGTCGCGGTCGTCTTGTGTGCCTTCGCGTTCTGCGATTGCTGCTGGCCCGAGCCGGTGAGGATCTTGATCGTCGTGAAGGTGAGGCCGCTGTACACCGCACCGCGGCCGAAGTAACCGGCCCGCTTCGCCAGCCCCTTTATGCCGTCGCCCTCGTGGTTCTTATCCAAGAACGTCTGGGCAAAGCGCCAGATCGCATAGCAGGCGAAGCCGATCGCAAGCAGGACCAGTAAGATCTTGCCGAAGGTGTGATGCGCCATCGAGGCAAGCGCTCCCTGCCGGCTCGTCGCCTTGCCGCCGTCACCGAGCGCGAGCTTGATCGCGAGGACGCCCACGATCGCAAACGAGGCTCCCTGCGCGATCAGGCCGGCACGGGCTAGCGCATTCAACCAGCGACTGTTCTTCGTGCGCGAGACCTCGCCACGAACACGATCAGCGACACGCGGGAACCCGATCCGATCAGACATGCGCTCCCTGCGGTCCCCGGCTCGCGGGAGTCGGCTTATCCCGCCCGGTCCGGTGTTGCGAGAGCAGCTCGGCCCCCGAACGCAAGCCGCGTTCACGAGCCAGGTTGAGAAGGACGATCGCGACCGCGGCGCAGACCGCGCCAACCAGGGCGCCGCCGAGGACGTCGGTCGGGTAGTGGACGCCGACGTAGACGCGCGAGAAGCCCACGGCGGCAGCGAGCAGCATCAGCAACAGCGTCGCGCGCGGCAGGATGTACGACAGGAGGACGGCGCCGGCGAAGCTCGTGGCAGCGTGCCCGGCCGGGAACGAGGTCGAGTGCACCGTCAGCAGCGGGTGTGCCTTCGGGTCATGCAGAAACGGGCGCTCCCGGACGAAGAGATGCTTCAAGCCGAACGAGGCGGAGTCTGCGGCCCAGACAGTCGCGAACGTGATGAGGGCGAGAAGGACGGTCGATCGAACCGTGCGCGCGACGACGAATCCCACCACGAGCGCAAGGACCACCCAGACGGCCCCGATCTTCGCAACCCAACCGAGGCCCTCGAAGAGCCAGTTCAGCGAGTGGACGCGGTGCGTCACTACCCAATCGAATGCGTCGCGATCCAGCGACGTCGGGGGGAGCGCGATTCCTGCCACGGGGGGGTATGTCCCCCCGGCGCCGCACCGCAAACCTTGCCGCTTAGTCGTGCGCGGCTCCGCGAGGAGGCAGCGTGCCCGCGCGCCGCGACGACGTTCCCCCATTGCTCGAAGAGGAGGCAGGCCGACTCGGCGGCGGACGGTCACCGGATCGGGGAGATGAGAGATCGAGGTTCCCGATGCCCGGGCCGGGTAGCGTGCTCAGGATGAGCGCGCACGGTGTTCGATCCTGGCTCGAGTCGCTCGAGCCTTCCGTGGCCGAGGATCCAGAAGCGGCGTCGGTGGCGCTCGCGTACGTCGCCGGCCAGCGCATCGATTGGGACGAGGCGCTCGTGAGCGCGGCTCTTCGTCGTGCGCTCTTCGTGCTCGCGGCGGGCGGCGATCCGCGCCGCGAGCTGCACGTCGGCGACAGAGCGGTGGGCTCGCTCGCACATGAGCTCGCGACAGAGGTGCCGGCGGATGCTCTGGAACGTGTGCTCTACGAGCTGCGGGATGAAGCGGCTCACCTGCTGGAGGTATCCGATCTGATCGACCGGCTCGCGGCAGACGCGCACCTCGCCTGGGCCTGCCTCGCGTGCGGTCTGCTCGCCGACGAGGTGACCGAGGGTGGATAGGGTTGCCGCCGACCTGCGGGTCGTGATGCGGTCGTTTCCCGCCGGGGTCGCCATTGCGACGGTCGACCTGGAAGGCGAGCGGCTCGGTCTGACGCTTGGGTCGCTCGTATCGCTCTCGCTCGATCCGCCGCTCGTCGGCATCTCGGTCAGCCGTAGCGCGGCGCTGCACGAGTTGCTCCGTCGGGCCGGAGCCTTTGGCCTCAGCCTCCTCACTGAGGGGCAGGAGGGCGTGGCGCAGCACTTCGCGCGCGGTGTGCCGCCAATCTCGCTCTGGGCCGGCATTATCACGCGTGCAGGTGGCGACCAGCCGCCGCTTCTCGACGGCGCGCTCGGCTGGATCGAATGCCGGGTCTGGGCGGAGTACCCGGCCGGCGACCACACCTTTTTCGTCGGCGAGGTCACACGCGCGGAGAGCGGCCGAGCGGGGCCGCCGCTCGTTCGCCTCGACGGGGAGTTCCGCTCAGCGTGATCGAGGCCGTCATCTTCGACCTCGACGGCGTGATCGTGCAGACCGAGGAGACGTGGGACGAGGTGCGCGAGCTGCTGGTCCGCGAGCGCGGCGGTCGCTGGACCGACCGGGCGCAGGCGGACATGATGGGCATGAGCTCGCACGAGTGGTCCCGCTACATGCACGAGGAGCTCAGCCTCAAGGAGACGCCCTCGGCTCTCTCCGCCGCGGTCGTCGAGCGGATGTCCGAGCGCTACCGCGCCCAGCTGCCGCTCATTCCCGGAGCCGCCGAGGCGGTCGGCCGGCTCGCCGCGCGCTGGCCTCTCGCCGTCGCGTCGTCCTCGAACCGTGAGCTGATCGACCTCGTTCTCGAGCTGTCCGGGCTGGCCGATCGGTTCCGTGCGACGGTGTCGTCGGAGGAGGTCGCCCATGGCAAGCCCTCACCCGACGTGTACCTCGAGGCGGCCGCGAAGCTGGGCGTCGAGCCGGGCCAGGCGGCGGCGATCGAGGACTCGCGCAGTGGGATCCTCGCGGCCGCCGCGGCTGGAATGCGCGTGATCGCGATCCCGAACGCCTCTTTCCCGCCGGACGCGGAGACGCTCGGGCGGGCGGACGTCGTGCTGCCGTCGATCGAGGAGCTGGTTCCTGCCGACGTGTCCCCCGGAGACGGTTGAGGCCCGGGGCCGGCCGCGAGCCTCCCTCCGTTCTCAATCGTATCGGCGGACTGCGAGCGCGTGTTGCCTAGAAGTGCAACAAAAGCGTGGCGACGCTGCCGCTAGTCCACCCGTCCCACGAGTACGCACCCGTTGTGCCCTCCTAGGCCCATCGCGTTCGAGAGTGCCACATCGACGCGCGCCTCCCGCGCCTCGTTCGGCACGTAGTCGAGATCGCACTCGGGGTCAGGATGCTCGTAGTTGATCGTCGGCGGCAGGACGCCGTGGTGCAGCGCCAGCACGCACATCATCGCCTCGATCGCTCCTGCCGCTCCGAAGCAGTGACCCATCATCGACTTCGTGGACGACACGGCCAGCTTGTACGCATGGTCGCCGAAGACGTCCTTGATTGCCTTGGTCTCGGCAAGATCGCCGAGCGGTGTCGACGTCCCGTGCGCGTTGATGTACCCGACCCGCTCCGGGGCGACGTCGGCCCGTCCGAGCGCGGCTCGCATCATCTCCCCTACTCCAACCGATTCGGGGTCGGGCGCGGCCATATGGTAGGCGTCGTTCGACGCCCCGTAGCCCAGGATCTCGGCGTAGACCGTGGCGCCACGCGCCCGGGCCGCGTCCAGCTCCTCGAGTAGGAGCACGCATGCCCCCTCACCCATCACGAAGCCGGCTCGTGTGGCGTCGAAGGGTCTGGACGCCCGCGGCGGATGCTCGTCCTCGGCGACCAGGCCCCGCATCGCACAGAATCCCGCGAGGATCAGCGGGTGCATGCAGGCCTCCGTTCCCCCGGCAAGGACCGCGTCTGCAGCTCCCCGCCGTACGAGCTCGGCTCCTTCCCCAACCGCATGCGATCCGGTCGCGCACGCCGAGACGACCGCGTAGTTCGGTCCGCGAATCCCGAGCGAGATGGCGAGCTGGCCGCTCGCCGAGTCGACGAGCACATTCGGCAGGAAGTTCGGCGAGACGCGCCCGGGGCCGCGCTCGCGGAGCACCTCACTCTGGTGCATGATGCCGAGGAAGCCGCCAATCGCCGAGCCGAAGACGATTCCGACACGAGCCGGATCGAACCCATCGAGCCCGGCGTCGGCCATCGCCTCCTTCGCCGCGGCGAGCGCGAGCAGGACGTTGCGATCGAGCTTCCGTACATCCTTCGGCGACGCGACCGTGGTCGGGTCGAAGCCCTTGACCTCCGCCGCGATCCGCACGGGGAACTCGCTCGGGTCGAAGGAGCGGATGAAGTCGACGCCACTCTCGCCGGCAAGCGCGGCGCGCCACGTCGAGGGCACATCGTTCCCAATCGGCGTGACCCCCCCGAGACCGGTGACGGCAACTCGCTTCATGCCGCTGAGCTTAGACGCGTGGGCCTGGCTCAACCATCCGCGCGGCCTCGCAGCGCGAACCGGCCGAGCTCGCGGCCGAACCAGGTCGCCTTCCCCCTGAACCCCGTGCCGTCGGGCTCCAGAACGTCGACGAGGCCCCACCAAGGGGGCAGGTAGTGCAGGGACAGTCCTTCGACGAGGAACGGCATCCGCACGAGCGGCCCGACCCGCGTCTCACCGCGCGAGCCCGCAATGCGCTTGGTGACGCCGACCATCGGCGGAAGCGCTCCACCGGTGCGCTTCACCCGCCAGACGCCGTCGAGCTCGCCCATGTCTCTAGCCTTCCGAGACGATGCCTCCTCCAAACGTCCCGTTTCCGCCGATGGAGGCCGCGTCGGTCACCGAGCTGCCCGCGAAGGGCGACTGGCACTTCGAGCCGAAGTGGGACGGGTTCCGCGGCATTCTCGAGAACGCCGGCGGCGAGCTGGCGCTCTGGAGCCGAAACGGCCGGCCGCTCCTTCGCTACTTCCCCGAGCTGCGTGCTCTCGGAGACCTCTTGCCTCCTGGATCCGCTCTCGACGGCGAGATCGTGATCGAGCGCGAGGGCGAGCTCGACTTCGACGCCATGCAGCTCCGCCTGCACCCTGCCGAAAGCCGGATCCGCAAGCTTTCGGGTGAGATGCCGGCCATGTTCATCGCATTCGACATCCTGCTTTGGGACGTCGAGGCGCTCCATCGCCGGCCGCTCGAGGAACGGCGTGCCGAGCTCGAGCGTCTGGCGAGCGGGTTCGTCCTCTCCCCGTTCACGCGCGAGCGCGACGCGGCGGCAGACTGGCTCGAGCGGCTGGAGGCCGCGGGCCTCGACGGGGTGATCGGGAAACGGATGGGGCTGCCCTACCTCCCCGGTTCTCGCGACGGCGTCGTCAAGGTCAAGCCGCACCGGACGGCGGACTGCGTGCTCGTCGGCCTGCGCTGGAAGGCGAGGCCGACGACGATCGCGACGCTGCTGCTCGGCCTGCATGACGACGAAGGCGAGCTTCGCTACGTCGGCTCGGCGGCTGTCGGCGCCCGGCGACACGCCGAGATCGCGGAGCGGGTTCTGCCCCTCCTCGAGGGTGCGCCGGAGCGAGGCTTCTCCGAGCCGAACCGCTGGGGCACCGGCGAGCTGGCGGAGTCGGCGCTCAGGCCCGAGCTCGTCTGCGAGGTTCGCTACGACAAGGTCGAGAAGCACCGCCTGCGCCACGGCACTCGCTTCCTTCGCTTCCGCCCGGACAAGGCACCGCGCGAGTGCACCTGGCGTGAGCTCCGGCCACCGCGCCGGCCCGACGACCTGACGGTGCCGCAGCTGCTCGGGCGATGACGGCCGACGACGGCTACGGCCAGATGCTGATCGCGGCGCTCGAGGGAGAGGACGTGGCCGAGATCGTCGAGCGCGACGACCGCTTCATCACGGCGAGCCGGTTCGGCTCGCGGCTGTATCTCGCCCCGTTCGGACGCTGGCCTGCGCACCATCGCCAGGCGATGCGCCACGTGCGGGGCCGCGTTCTCGACGTCGGGTGTGGAGCTGGTCGGGTCTGCCTGCATCTGCAGGAGCGCGGCCAGGACGTCGTCGGGATCGACGTCTCGCCCGGCGCCCTCGAAGTCTGTCGCCGCCGCGGAGTCCGCGACACTCGGCTCTGCTCGATCGACGACGTCGACGAGTCGCTCGGCGCTTTCGACACGATCGTGATGCTCGGCAACAACTTCGGCCTCTTCGCGAGCGCTGCCAAGGCACGGCGGCTGCTGCGGCGCTTCCACCGGCTGACGAGCGACCGTGGGCGAATCGTCGCCGAGAGCCGTGACGTCCACAGGACGACCGATCCAGCCCACGTCCGTTATCAGGAGCGAAACCGCGATCGCGGCCGGTTGCCGGGTCAGATCCGTATCAGGGTCCGCTACCGCGACCACGCGACGCGGTGGTTCGACTATCTCATGGTCTCCGAGGAGGAGCTGACGAGGCTGCTGGACGGCACGGGTTGGACGATCGGCCGCATCATTCCCTCCGAGGACACCTACATCGCGGTAATCGAGAAGAGCGACGTCCGCTAGCCCCATCAACTCTCTTCCGATCGCCTCCGCGACGGCTGGACGCGGCGCGGCTCGCCCGGCATCTTGGGGAAGTTGGGCGGGTAGGGCGCCTCTCCGAGCCCCTCACGCTCCTCGAGCTCGACCTGCTCGAAGAGCGCCTGCAGGTCGCAGACCGCGTCGTCGATGCCGGCCTGCACGTCGCCGAGCCGCTCGAACCGAGCCGGCATCGTCGCCAGCGTGAAATCCTCTGTCTCGGCGTCCACGAGCTCATCCCAGGTGACGGGGGCCGAAACCGTCGCGTCCGGGCGAGCGCGAACCGAGTATGCCGACGCGATCGTGCGATCGCGCGCGTTCTGGTTGTAGTCGATGAAGACGCGCTCTCCGCGCTCCTCCTTCCACCACGCGGTGGTGACGAGCTCGGGCAGCCGCCGCTCCACGAGTCTCGCGAACGCCAGTGCGCAGCGGCGCACTTCGGGAAAGCTCCAGCGCGGCTCGATCCGGCAGGCGACATGCACGCCGCGGTTTCCCGAGGTCTTCGGCCAGCCGACGTAGTCGAGCTCGTCGAGCACCTCACGCACGACCGCGGCAACGCGCTTGGCCTCTCCGAACCCGGTACCGGGCTGCGGGTCGATGTCGATCCGCAGCTCGTCCGGCTGGTCGACGTGGCCGCGGCGCGAGGGCCAAGGGTGAAAGTCGATCGTCGCGAGGTTCGCCGCCCAGGCCACCTGCGCCACCTCCGTCACGCACAGCTCGTCAGCGTGGCGGCCCGACGGAAACTGGACGCGAACCGTCTCGATCCACTCCGGCCGGCGCTCGGGTACCCGCTTCTGGTAGATCGCCTCGCCCTCGGCGCCGTCGGGATGGCGCTTGAGCTGGACCGGGCGCTCGCGCAAGGC
>JBBRYW010000076.1:0-14988 GCA_038237235.1 Gaiellales bacterium | reverse complement strand
CGTCGCCTACCGGACGGGCGGCCTCGGGCTCGTGACATACGCCGCCGGCGGGATCGCGCTCACGCCGTCCGGGGTCGCCCGCGGCGCAAGCTACACGGCGTGGAGCCTCGTCTCGCTGCCGAGCCCGGGACGGCTTCAGCGTTCGTCTACGCGCTACCCGGAGCCCATCCGGACACGCTTTCTCACGGTGGCTCCCGGTGTCCACGTCCCCGCGTTCGGCGCCCGGAGACGACGCGCGACCCTGACTTCCCTCCTGCTGCGCCACTCCGCGGACGAACACGTGGCGCCGTACTCAGCCCTCGCTCGCCAGGCGACTCGCGTCGCCGGAGGCGCACGCAGCCCGTACGCCGCTGCGCTTGCCCTCGAGGCATGGTTCCGCCTCAGCGGAGTCTTTCGCTACGACCAGCAGCCACCGCCCTCGTCGGGAGCGCCACCGCTCGCCGACTTCGTCCTGCGAACGCACCGGGGATACTGCCAGCACTACGCGGGAGCGATGGCGCTGATGCTGCGCTACCTCGGAATTCCCTCGCGCGTTGCCGCCGGCTTCACGAGCGGCTCATACGACTCCGCGAACAGCACGTGGACGGTGACCGACCACCAAGCGCACACGTGGGTCGAGGTCTGGTTCAACGGCGTGGGCTGGCTCCCCTTCGACCCGACCCCTACCCGCGGCGGCCTCGGCGGCTCCTACAGTGCCGCCTCGTCGCGTTTCGACGCAACAGGAGCGCTGGCGGCACTCGGTGGCGCAGCGCTGGGGCTTCAGGCACTGAGGGACAGCCTGGGGAGCGGGCTGAAGCCTCCTCGCCTCGGCCTGCAGCCTCCCGCAGAGGGCAGGAAGAGCAACGACGGCATGCTCAGCGGGGCGCGAATTCTCGGAGGCGCAGGCATCGGTGTCGGTGTCGTCGCGCTGCTGCTCTTGCTCGCGAAATCCGTCCGGCGACGGCGACGCACGAAGGGGCCTGGGACACGTCTGCTCGCGAGCGCCTGTCGCGCTGAGCTCGTCGCCTTCCTCGCCGACCAGGGAGTCGCCGTTGCGCCGACGGCCACCTCCGGCGACCTCGGCGCGCTCGTGGAGGAGCGTCTGGGGGTGGACGCCCGAACCTTCACCCAGGCGCTCGATCGCGCCCGGTTCGCGCCGGCCGAGCGAGCCGAGGCCGACGCGGCGCGCTGCCGGATCGAGCTGCGAGGGCTGCTCGGAAGCATCCGAGCTCGCCTGACGCCGCTCGAGCGGGCCCGCGGGTTCGTGTCGCTGCGCTCGCTCGGAATCGCGTAGAGATGGAGGCGATCGTGCTTGCAGCCGGCGAGGGCCGCCGGCCTCGTCCGCTCACCGAGCGGTGGCCGAAGCCGATCCTGCCGATCGACGGCAAGCCGGTGATCTCGACGCTGCTCCGCGACCTCAGGGCTGCCGGCATCGAGCGCGTGACGGTGACGGTCGGACATCTGGCGGAGCAGATCGAGCGTCTCGTCGACGCGGGCCGAGCCTTTGGCCTCGAGGTGCGCTACGCGCGGCAGCCGAAGGCAGACGGCTCGGCCGACGCTGTTGCACGCGCGCTCGCCGCCGGCGCCAGCCCTGCTTGCCTGATCTCCGCCGCCGACACGGTCTACAGCCGAGGCGACGTCGCCGCGTTCGCCGAGCTCTTCGCCCGCGGAGGCGTCGCGGGGGGGATCGGCGTGCGGAGGGGGCTCGCGCCGAGCCCGGGCAAGCCGGGCATCGTGCTGGAGGGGGAGCTCGTCCGCCGGGTGTACGACCCCGATCCGGGAAATCCGTTGACCTCGGCGCCGCTCTGGGGCGTGCGGCAGGAGCTGGTGCCGTTCCTCGAGAATCTTCCGGGCCCGCCGTACGAGCTGAAGGATGCCTATCAGCGCGCGATCGACGCTGGTCTGGAGATCCTCGCCATCGACGTCGGTCCAACGCGGGATTTGACGCATCCGGTTGACTTGGTACGAGAGAATTTTCGCTACCTGAGAGCGTTCGAATGACCGACACGTACACCCTCTTTCAGCAGGGTCGCGCCCACCTGAAGAAGGGGATGGCAGCTCAAGCGACAGTCCCTCTCGAGAAGGCGAAGAGGCGCGAGCCCGACAAGGCCTCGATCCGGGAGGCACTCGGCATCGCCTACTTCCGGATCAAGCGGTGGGGCGAGGCCGAGTCCGAGTTCCGGGCGATGCTCGAGCTGTCACCGGCCGACGACTACGCACACTACGCGCTCGGCCGCTGCCTCGAGAAGCAGGGCCGGGCGGCAGAGGCGAACGGGCACTACAAGCTCGCGAGCTCGCTCCGGCCCGGCAGCGAGCACTATGCGGCACGGATCAGAGATCTCGATCCAGATGCTTGATCGGAGCTCGAGAAAGGGCCGGATGACCGCCCGAACACTGTGCCGAGCCGCCCCTGGGCTGCATTCGGCGCTCTCGTCCACCAGCTGAGACGAAAGGTGCGGGCCGTCTGCCAGCGCGTGTCGCGCGCGAGCGTCACGATCGACGGCGAGACGCGAGCGCAGATCGGCCCGGGCCTTTGCATCCTGCTCGGAGTAGCTCGGGCGGACGATAAGGCGAGCGCGACTGGCCTGGCCGGCAAGATCGCGCGCCTTCGGGTCTTCGAGAACGAGGCGGGTAAGTTCGATCGCAGCCTGCTCGACGCTGGCGGCGCAGCCCTCGTCGTCAGCCAGTTCACGCTGATCGCCGATACGTCGAAGGGGAACCGGCCGAGCTTCGCCGGCGCCGCGCGCCCCGAGCAGGCTGAGCCGCTCTACGACCTGTTCTGCGGGACGCTTGAAGCCGAAGGCCTCGTTGTCGAACGCGGCGTCTTCGGCGCACGTATGGCGGTGGAGCTGGCGGGCGACGGGCCGGTCACGATCGTCCTGCCGTGAGCTGCCCGAAAAGGTCGTGGTGCTATGATTCGCGCACCACATTTCACCGTTTTGGGAAATGGGCGCGCGGCGCCCATTTTTCGTAAGAGGAGGCGATTTGGCACAGGTCCACGACAAGGAGCGAACGCTGCAGCGAGAGGTCGAGCAGCGCGTCGAGAACGCCCTTCCGGGCGTCGAGGTACTCGCGCTCGAGCTCCTGTCTCCGACCCGCTTCTGCGTGTACGTCGATCACGCGGCCGGTGTCGACCATGCGCTCTGCGAGCGCGTCACGAACGTGCTTCGCGGGTACCTGGATCAGTTCTCCGTCGACGTCTCCTCGCCGGGCCTCGATCGTCCCCTGCGCAAGCCGGCCCACTTCGCGAGCGTCGTCGGCCGCACGGTCTCGCTCCGCACGGGTGACGCGGTCGAGGGGCAAAGGCGCTTTCGCGGCGAGCTCGTCGAGGCCGACGAGCGCACGATCAAGGTCGCGACCGGCGACAATCGAGCTGTGGACATCCCGTACGAGGCGATCGTGCGGGGCAACCTCGTAGACGAAGGGTAGTGAGATGAGCCGAGAGATCATTGAGGCAGTTCGAGCGATCGAGAGGGAGAAAGGCATCGAGGGCGACACGCTCATCCGAGCCCTCGAGGATGCCCTCCTTGCCGCCTACAAGAAGACGCCGGACGCGGCCAGGCACGCGGCGGTCGAGCTCGACACGGAAGAGGGCGACTTCCGGGTCTTTTCGATCGAGCTGCCGACAGACATCGAGGGGCGGCTGATCGACGAGGCGCGCGAGCGCGCGCTCGTGGAGCTCGAGCGGCTCGAGGTCGAGAACGGCGAGCGCTCCCACACACTGGTTCTGGACGACGAGCTCGACATCGACTGGACAGACGTCCCGGAGGAGCAGGTGAAGCGCAGCGACGTGACGCCAGAGGACTTCGGCCGCATTGCCGCGCAGACGGCAAAGCAGGTGATCCTGCAGCGGATCCGGGAGGCCGAGCGCGAGATGATGTACGAGGAGTACGTCGACCGCGTCGGCGAGGTCGTGACCGGCATCGTGCAGCAGGCGGGAGATCGCAACAACGTGCTCGTGGACCTCGGCAAGGTCGAGTCGCTGCTACCTCGCTCAGAGCAGGTGGACGGCGAGCGCTACGAGCAGGGCAGCCGGATCAAGGCCGTGATCACCGAGGTGCGGTCGGGCACCAAGGGGCCGCAGGTCATACTCTCACGTCGCGACCCCGAGCTGATTCGCACACTGTTCGAGCTCGAGGTGCCGGAGATCGCTGACGGGCTCGTCGAGATCCGCGCCGTCGCGCGCGAGCCGGGCTACCGGTCGAAGATCGCCGTCGAGTCTCATGCGTCCGGGGTCGATCCGGTCGGCGCCTGCGTGGGACCGCGCGGTTCCCGCGTGCGCATGGTCGTGTCCGAGCTCCGCGGCGAGAAGATCGACATCATTCCCTGGAACAACGAGCCGGCGCGCTTCATCGCCAAGGCTCTCTCGCCGGCGCGCGTCCGCGAGGTGCTCCTGGATGACGAGATCCGTGAGGCGACGGTTATCACGCCGGACGACCAGCTCGCGCTCGCGATCGGCAAGGAGGGCCTGAACGCCCGCCTTGCGCACCGTCTGACCGGCTGGAAGATCGACATCCAGTCCGACTCGGAGTTCGCGCATGCGGAGGCCGAGGCGGCGTATGCGGGATCCGAGGACGGCGACTTCACCGGGCGCTGCGCGGCCATCCTGTCAAACGGCAAGCGCTGTCCCAACGCGGCACTGCCGAGCACGCGCTTCTGCGGCATCCCGGCTCACCGGGAGCTCGCCGCCAAGGAGGCCGAGACGGGCATGCCGGCGGAAGGGACGGTTCTTCCCGCGAGCGCGGCCGCCGACAACGACGGCGAGGATGGTGCGGAGGTCGAGACGAACGGCTCGGGGGAGAGCCTTGAGGCGGGCGTCGCGGCAGTCTCCGACGCTGGAGCGGAAGCATCTGCATGAGCACGCTACGCGTCCGGTGTGGCCGGAGTGGCGCCTCGGCCGATCCGGCTCCTTGCCCGCAGCAGCTGCAGGCCTTCGTCGCCCGGAGCACCCTACAGATCTGGAATCGCCAGAGTGACGCCTACGGTCGCCATTCGCTCGCTCCGCATCAGCCTCAAGAGGTTGCCCTATGAGACGGGCTCCGATTCGAACCTGCGCCGGTTGCGGCCGCAAGGCGCCACAGGCGGAGCTCGTGCGCTTCGTGGCCAGGGCCGGCGCGCTTGCGCCGGGCCGTCGCGAGCCAGGTCGGGGCGTGTACACGTGCCGCCGCCGCCTCTGCTTCGAGCGGGCGCTCCATCGCCGGGCGTTCAGCAGGACGCTCCGGAGCACCGTTCGCGTCGATCCGGCACTCGCGAACTACACTGAAGGTCTCTGATGGCTGGCCGTCCCAACAGACCCATGCGTCCCCGCGGCCCCGGCGGCCCGGGACGGCGGCGTCGCGTCGTGATCGACACCGGCGCCGCCCGCGCACGGCCCGATTCCCGTCAGGCCCGAGAGCGGCCCGAGACGCGCACGAAGACACCCCACGAGCACGTTCAGCCGACTGGGCCCGTGACGGTGCCCTCCGGCGTAAGCGTCAAGGATCTCTCCGCTGCCCTCGGGAAGACAGTCGTGGACATCATCAAGGTCATGATGGGCCTCGGGAAGATGGTCACGATCACCCAGTCGCTCACCGACGAGGAAGTCGAGTTGATCGCGACCGAGCTCGTGCCCGATCGGGTGCTGATCATCAAGCACGCGGCCGACGAGGAGGCCGAGCTCGAAGACTTCCACGACAGAGGGGAGGACCTCGTGGCGCGGCCGCCGGTCGTGACGATCATGGGCCACGTCGACCACGGCAAGACGACGCTGCTCGACGCCATCCGCGAGTCGGCCGTCGTCGAGACGGAGGCCGGTGGGATCACCCAGCACATCGGCGCCTACCAGGTCGACCACCGCGGCCGCTCGATCACGTTCCTGGACACGCCGGGGCACGAGGCCTTCACCGCCATGCGCGCCCGCGGCGCGAAGGTGACGGACGTCGCTGTCCTCGTAGTCGCAGCCGACGACGGCGTCATGCCCCAGACGCGCGAGTCGATCTCCCACGCTCGCGCGGCCAAGGTGCCGATCGTCGTTGCGGTGAACAAGGTCGATCTGCCGGACGCCAATCCGGATCGCGTGCGGAGCGAGCTCGCGGCCGACGGGCTGCAGCCCGAGGAGTGGGGGGGAACAACGCAGTTCTCCGAGGTCTCGGCCAGAACGAAAGAGAACATCGATGACCTGCTCGAGCGCGTCCTGCTCGTCGCCGACGCCGAGCTCGAGCTGACCGCAAACCCGAACGCGCCCGCCTCGGGGCCGATCATCGAGTCACGTCTCGACATGGGGCGCGGTACCGTCGCCACGCTTCTCGTCCAGCGCGGAACGCTGCGGGTGGGCGACGCCATCGTCGCGGGCGACGCGTGGGGCAAGGTGCGGGCGCTCTACAACTACCGAGGCGAGAAGCTGCAGGAGGCAAGGCCGGGGGAGCCAGTCGAGATTCTCGGCTTCGACAAGCCGCCGACCGCCGGCGAGCTCGGCCACGTCGTCGACAACGAGCGCTCCGCCCGCCAACGCGCGCAGGCCAGAGGGCAGCGGCTACGCGTCGAGCAGTTCGCGCAGCGGACGTCCGGTGGTGTCTCGCTCGAGAACCTCTTCACGCAGATGCAGCAGGGGGCTGTACAGGATCTGAACCTCGTCCTGAAAGGCGACGTCGCCGGCTCGGTGGAGGCCGCCGTTTCCGAGGTCTCCAAGATTCAGCATCCCGAGGTGCGCGTGAGCGTGATTCACCAGGGCGTGGGCGGTATCACGGAGGGCGACATCATGCTTGCGTCCGCTTCGAACGCGCTCGTCGTCGGCTTCAACGTCCGGCCGAACGCTGAGGCAAGAGCGCTGGCCGAGCGAGAGGGCGTCGAGATCCGTACGTACCGCGTCATCTACGAGCTGACGCAGCACATCGAGCAGGCGCTCGTCGGCATGCTGTCCCCCGTCGAGACGGAGGAGACGCTCGGGGAAGCCCAGGTCCGGCAGCTCTTCCGAGTCTCGCGACTGGGGACGATCGCGGGTTGCATGGTCACGAGCGGCGTCGTTCGCCGAAACGCAAAAGTGCGGGTCATTCGCGACGGAACGGTGGTCTACGACACGCGCATCTCTCAGCTCAAGCGCTTCAAAGACGACGTGCGCGAAGCCCAGGAGGGCTTCGAGTGCGGCATCCTCCTGGAGGGCTTCAACGACGTGAAGGAAGGCGACGTGCTGGAGGTCTACGAGGTGCGTCAGGTCGAGCGCACGGACCTCTCGGATCACGGCCCGGAGACACCCGCCGCGTAGCCGGAGACTCGGCCCGAACCGGCGGGATTCTCACAACAGAAGCTTCACAAAGCCGCTATAGTTGCCCACTCCGTGCGTGTCTCCAGCGGGCTTCGCCTGGGGTCGTCGGCTCTTCTTCGTCGTTTCTATCTAGGGGGACAGGTTGATGCGAAGGACACTTCTGCTCGGGGCGCTCCTCGCCTCCGTCTGGGCGGCGCTGGCGCTTCCGGCGAGCAGTTTCGCGGCGGACACTCAGCCGCAGCTCGGCGAGACCCGGAACTGGGTGGGTCGCGACGCGATCGGCGGGAACTTCTACGCCAAGCCGTTCGTGCTGCGCGCGATAGGCCCGCATATCGAGGTCTGGGTTGCAACCGGGATCTCGAACCCTGGCGGGCGGGGCGTGGCATACGGCCTCGAGTTTCCGGCAAGCACACGGACGCGCGGGCGCAGCGCGGACTGCCGCAATGCGAACATCAAGGTGACGGACGCGCAGGTCCAGTACCTGGTCGACCAGTACGAGAGCAACATTCTGCCCAAAGAGGCTGCCGCCTTCGCGACCCTGCCGCCGCGAAACGGGACCAAGGCGGCCAAGGGCATTGCCTCGGACTCCCGGTTCAAGCCACAAGGTCCGGCGAACGACCTGGTCGTGCTCGTCGACAACGTCCGCGACGAAGCCTTCTACAGCTTCCAGAACCAGGCCCGGCTGTCCCGAATTCAGGGTTTCTTCTCGACCAGCATCAACAACCTCTTCGACCGGAACTTCCTCACGCTCGACCCGCAGTCGCTGTCGCGGCTGCTCGGGCCCAACCCCGAGAACGGCCAGCCGCAGAGCCAGCAGGCTCCGATCGGGACGCTGACGCGCATGTGCACGTTCTACGGATTTGGGGATCCCTTCAACTTCGAAGCGGCCTTCGCGCACGAGTACCAGCACCTGCTCGAGTCGTACTCGGATCCGAACGAGACCGTGTGGGTGAACGAGGGGCTCTCGATGTTCTCGGAGACCGTCACCGGCTACTCGAACCCGTTGATCGTTCCGCCCGCAGCTGGAGCGCAGGGCCACACGTGGGGATTCCTCGGCTGGAACAACCTCTCCGAGCCGGACGACCCGCTTCGGCTCGGCGGCCCGGAGAATTCGCTGACCCTCTGGGGCGACCAGAACGACCAGTCGAGCGAGATCATCTCGGACTACGGCGCGGCATACACCTTCATGCTCCTCCTCTACGACCGCTACGGCCTGCCGCTCATGTCGGCGCTGCACAAGGACCCGGGCGTCGGCTTCGAGGGGCTGCAGAACGTGCTGACCAAGTCCAACGTCGCCGAGAAGGCTCAGGACGTCTTCCACGACTGGGCCGCGATGATCGCTCTCGACCAGCCGCTCGATCAGGGTCGAACGCTGAACGGCGGAGACGCGGCGCAGTACACGGCGAAGTCGCTGAACGCGACGATCAACTGGGACAACTCGGAGGCCTACTCGCATGCAGGAGCGCCGCCGAACGGGTCTGACTACGTCCGGCTTCGCGACGCCGGGGGCAAGTACCTGAGCGCGAGCCAGGTCAACTCGGTCTCCTTCAAGGGCGACACGACGTACCCGGCGCACTGGCGGACCGACTCGAATCCGCCCGGTCACTCAGGCAACGCTGCGATCTACTCCGGAACCGGCGACAGCCTCGACGAGTCAGTCTCGCGGCAGGTCGCCGTCCCGGCAGGCAGTCAGGCCCTGACCTTCGCCTCCCGCTGGAACATCGAGCAGGGTTGGGACTTCGGCTTCGTGCAGGTCGTCGGCCCGGACAATGCGAAGAAGAGCCTGGCGTGCACCGACACGACGTCGACGCAGGACCCCGACGCGGCCGACCTCGCGAGCTCCGGCGCCGAGCCGTGGAAGACGATCAAGGACAACCTGCCCGGCTTCACCGGCGACTCCGGCGGCTGGAAGAGCGAGACCTGCAACCTGGCGGCCTACGCCGGGCAGACGGTCACGCTCTATTTCCGGTACATCACCGATCCCGCGACGGCTGGTACGAACCCCGACGTCACGCCCGGCTGGTGGATCGACGACATCTCGGTCGCCGGGAAGTCGCTCTCCGACGGATCCTCGCTGAGCGGGTTCAACGTCTCGCCGCGCAAGGTGGCGAACTGGCTCGTCCGGCTCGTCGGCTGGAACACCACCGACAAGAGCGTCCCAGCCTTCATCGGCTCGATCAAGCTCGACGCGAGCTTCGGGGGGACGCTGACCGGTGCGGATCTCCGCGCGATCGTCGGCGACAAGGCCGACCTGGTCTCGGCGATCGTCACGCTCGACGATCCGACCGAGGCCGCCGTCGATCCGGCGAACTACACGCTGACCGTCAACAGCGTCCCGCAGCCCGGCGGAAGCTAGGCCGCGCGGACCTCGTCCGCGCGAGATCCAATACGACGAAGGGCCCGGTAGCGCCGGGCCCTTCGTCTGCGATCCGGGCGCGAGTGAGCCCGCGACCGCATCCATCGCCCGGCTTCGTGCGCCGACTCAGCTACGGTCGAGCCGCAGGGTCCAGAGCCCGCTCATCATGTCCGAGACGAGCACGACGTTCCCGCTCACCGCGACACCCCACACCATGGTGCAAGGCTCGCCGCAGACGTGGCCGCCGTCCGGATCGGGCGCGGGTGGGGGCACGAACCGCGTCAGGTAGCGAGGCTTGCCCGGCCGGCTGAGGTCGGCAACCACTACGCCGCGCCGGTACCAGGAGAAGAGCGCGAGCTTGCCGCTCACCTTCGGGTCGTGGACTCCGGTGGTGTAGTAGGCGGCCCCTTTGACCGCGACGGGCGGCGGGCCGGGATCGGCGAAGTCGGCGAGGCGGCGCGGCCGGCTGGGATGCGAGATGTCGTAGATGGTGGGCTGGCTGTCGCCGTGCTCGTGCGTCTCGATCAGGATCTTGCCACCCGCTGCTAGAGCAGCAGAATGAGCGTCTCCCTCCGGATCTCCGATCGCGTCCGTGCGACCCAGGTAGCGCGGTGACGACGGCCTCGTGATGTCGAGAATGACGGTGCCGAGATTCCAGTAGGACAGGTAGGCGCGCGTCGCGCCCGCGTTCGTGATCACCGAGTGGACGTAGTTGAAGTTGTAGCCGCCACGGCCTCGCCTCGGGTCGATTCCGAGCTTCTTCCAGGCACCCCACTGCCCGACCTCGACAGGCCGTGCCGGCCTCGAGACGTCGATGATGCGGAAGTCGGCATGCCCAGGAATTGTCGCGGTACCGCTCTTTGGGTCGTAATCCGGCGACGAGCGAAACTCGGAGAACGGGATCGCCGTGTAGACATACGCGCGAGCGCCTCGCGCGGCCAGCCAGATCTCGTGCGAGCCGAGCGGGTCTGTGCGGACGAGAGCGAGTTGTCTCGGCGCCGCCGGGTTGCGGAGGTCGTAGAGACCGAAGCCCTGGAAGGCGCCGGGCCGGCAGGCCTGGAAGCTCGTGACGGCGAGGTCGCCCTTGAACGAGGGAGTCTTGACGGACTTGACGATCGTCTTCTCCGTCCAGCTTCCCGCGACGGCCGGGTCGCTGGCGCCGTCCGCAAAGGTCGAGGCGAGCTGCGGCGCGCGCGGATTCCGGATGTCGTAGACGCGCACGCCCTGAGCCGCGCAGGAGACTCCATGCCAGCTTCCGAGGTAGGCGAAGCCGTGCCAAGCGTAGACGTCGCCGGTCAGGCCGCCACCGGGGTCGGCGTGGGCCAGCAGCTGCAGATGCGCTCGCTGAGGCTGCTTCGCGCGGCCCGGCGCCGCACTTCCTGCGGCCGCGGCCAGCGTCCCTGCGGCCGCCGCGCAGAGTACGGCTGCGGCGGCGCGACCCAGGGGCACTAGCCCGTCGCCTTGCGCAGACGGAGAATCCAGAGCCCGGAGTTCATGTCCGACGCAAGCACGTAGCCCGGCTCCGGAAACACGCCCCACACCCGGGGGTTCGGGCTCGGCAGGAATTGCGTCAGCAGGCGCGGCTTGCTGGGCCTCGAGATGTCCGCCACGATCACGCCCTGGCCGTACCAAGAAAAGAAGGCCCGACTGCCCAGCACCTTCGGGTCATGCACGCCGCCGAACACCGACTGATCGGCGGCCGGGATGCTCGCGGGAAGCCGAAAGTCAGCGATGTGCCGGGGACGGCGCGGGTTCGAGATGTCGTAGATCGCCGGGAAGTTCGCGCGCGGGCTCTCGTGCGTCTCGATCAGGATCTTCCCGTTCTTCGCGAGCGCAGCTGAATGGGCGTCGCCCTCCGTCTGGGTTGCGCCGAAGGTCGTCCGTCCCAGGAAGCGCGGCTTGGCCGGGTTGCTGATATCGAGGATCACCGTGGCGGCGTCCCAGTACGACAGGTAGGCCCGGGTCGCCGCCCCATTCGTGACCACCGAATGAACGAACGTCGACTTTCCGATCCCGATCCCGGTTCTCGGATAGATGCCCAGGGCTTTCCAGGCACCCCATTCGCCTACCTTGACGGGTCGCCTCGGGTTCGAGACGTCGTAGATGCGGAAGTCGGGCTCGCCGGGCTTCGTCGCGTCCCGCGTCTTCGCGTCCAGGTCGGGCGCGGTCAGGAGCTCGGAGAACGGAATGGCGGTGTAGAGGTAGACCCGCTTCTCTCTCACCTGCAGCCAGAGCTCGTGCAAGCCCGCCGGATCCGTTCGGAAGAGGACGAGCTTCTTCGGCTGCGCCGGGTTCGTTACGTCGTAGATGCCGAAGCCCTGAAAGACGCCACTCCGGCAGGCCTGGATTCCTGTTACGGCGAGGTCGCCCTTGAAGCCGGGCGTGTTGACGCTCCTCACGATCGTCTTCTGGGTGTCGGTACCGACGAGCGACGGATCGGACTCCTTGTTGGCGAACGTCGAGACGAGGGTCGGGCTGCGCGGGCTGCGAACGTCGTACACGCGCACGCCCTGCGCCGAACATGCTGAACCCCTGTAGCTCGAGAGGTATGCGAATCCGCGGTGGCCAAAGACGTCTGCGCTCTCGCCGCCGCCCGGATCCACATGGGCCAGGATTTGGAGCTGGTACCGCGGAGCCGCCAGCTGGCCGCCGGGGCTCGCGCCCCGAGAGGCGGCGACGCTCGTGGCGACAAAGATCACCGCAGCTGCCAGCGCGCCGGTGGTGCGGAAGCGGGTCATGGTGTCAGTCTCTCCCTCGTTCGCTCGGGCGGGTGTGTTCAATACGACGCATGGGGGGCGGTTACGTTGGCATTCTGTCGGTCGAGTTGCACTTTCCGGAGGCAGGATCACTGAAAGGCAAGCGATCAGAGCTTCTGTCCGTCAAGGCACAGCTGCAACGGCGCTTCGGCGCTTCGGTCGCCGAGGTCGACTACCACGAGCTGTGGCAGCGGACGCGTCTGACCGTTTCCTGCGTCGGGCGGCGATACCGCGACGTCGAAAAGCTGCTGGACGGCGCCGAGCGCTACCTCGCGGGTCAGCCGTTCGAGCTCGGGCTTCGCTCGCGTGAGATCGTGAGCCCCGATGTCTGAACGGATGCGACGTGTCAACGGGGCGCTCCGGCAAGTGCTCTCCGAGGCGATCGGCGGGCTCAAGGACCCGCGGATCGGCTTCGTCACCATCACGGGTGTCGACACTTCCTCCGATCTCCGGCACGCTCGCGTCTTCGTGAGCGTGCTCGGCTCGGAGCGCAAAAGGCAGCTGAGCATTGAGCGCCTCGAGGCGGCGCACGGCGTCCTTCAGGCTCACCTGGCGCACGAGCTCCGGCTGAAGCGCACTCCTCAGCTCAGCTTTCACTACGATCCGTCGGTCGAACGCGGCGTCCGGATGTCGCACCTGATCGATGAGCTCGCGCCAGACGACGCCTGAACTCGCTGCCGCCGCCCAGCTGATCTCCAGCCGGGAGCAGTTCCTCCTGACGACCCACGAGAACCCGGATGGTGACGCGCTCGGCTCGCTGCTCGCGACGAAGCTGTCGCTCGACCGGCTCGGCAAGGACGCGAGCATGTACCTCTACGGTTCGACCTCCTTGCCGCGCGAGTACGCCTTCATGCAGCTTGACGGGCTCCGACGCGAGCTGCCCCCGGACGCGGAGGCGCGTGTCCTCGTCGCGGTTGATTGCGCAAGCGAGCTGCGTCTTGGACCCGACCAGACGATCCTCGAGCAGGCCCCGCTCGTCGTCAACATCGACCATCACCATGACAACACGCGCTTCGGCGACCTGAACCTGATCGTCCCGGAGGCCTCGTCGACCGGGGAGATCGTCCGCGACGTCCTGCGCGAGCTCGACGTCGAGCTGACGCCCGAGATCGCCGAGTCCCTCTACATCGCGGTCGTCACCGACACGGGGCGCTTTCAGTACACGAACACCACACCGAAGGCACTCCGGCTCGCCGCGGAGCTCGTGGAGGCCGGGGCGGACGTTCACCGCGTCTTCCAGGGCGTCTACGAGTCCGTGCAATTCGCGAAGCTGAAACTGCTCGCGCGGGCGCTCGAGCATGCCCAGGTGTACGAGGGTGGACGGCTGATCGTCTCGTACCTCGACCGCGACGACTTTCGCCGCGCCGGCGCCGCCGAGCCGTACTCCGAAGGCATCATCGACTTCCTTCGCGCGGTGGAGGGGGCCGAGATGGCCGCGCTCATCCGCGAGCCCCCACCGCGTCCGGGTTCCCCCGCGAGAAAGGTGAGCCTTCGGTCGAGCGCCGAAGCGATCGACGTGTCTGCGATCGCCCGCAAGTCCGGTGGCGGGGGGCACAAGCAGGCCGCCGGGTTCTCGAGCGACGGCACCGTCGAAGAGGTCACGGGCTTCATTCAGCACGAGTTCAGCGCCCTGGACGACGCCGCGGGCGGCTTGGGGCCACCCCGAACCACCACCCGGTCTGAGCCTAGCGAGGAAAATCGCACCGCTGGTGACGAGGGTGTGTCGGACGCGTGACGGCTACCGGCCGGCCGTGAGCGAGTGCCGCCGCCGCGCAGCCTTCATCCGAGCGGCCTGGTGCTCGTCGACAAGCCGTCCGGCCCTTCCTCGTTCGCGCTCGTCAGGAAGCTTCGCAACCGAACGCGCGCCCGTGCCGGGCATGCCGGCACCCTCGACCCGTTCGCAAGCGGGCTGCTGCTGATCCTGCTCGGCGGATCGACGCGGCTTGCCCGTTACCTCGTCGGGCTGGACAAGCGGTACCTCACCGAGATCGACCTGACCGGCCGCACCTCGACGGGAGATCTCGAGGGAGATGTCGTCGAGGAGACGACCGCGCCCGACCCGGCGGAGCTGGACGCTCGCCTCCAAAGCCTTCGAGGTGAGATCGAGCTGAGAGTGCCCGCCTGGTCCGCCGTCAAGATCGGCGGCGAGCGCGCCTACCGCCTCGCGCGCCGCGGCGTCGCTGTCCGAATGCCGGTGCGCCGCTCGACGGTTCACGTCCTCGAGCTCCTCGCCTACGACGGCGCGAGCGCCCACCTCGACCTGTGTGTCAGCTCGGGCACGTATGTGCGCGCGATCGCCGACGCACTCGGCGGCCACTGCCGATCGCTGCGCCGGCTCGAGGTCGGCCCCTTCGCGGTCGCTGACGCCGACGACAGCCGCGTGGTCGCCGCGAGCGAGATCCTCCCCTTCCTGCCCGCCGTCGAGATCGGGCCGGACGAGGCCTCGGCGATCCGCGCCGGCCGCTGTATCGAAGCCTGCGGCGAGGGGCAGCTCCGGCTGCTCGAGAAGGGGCAGCTGGTGGCGGTCGGCCGGGGCGCGAGCGGGATCGTCCGTCCCGAGACCGTGATGCCGGCGTGAGGACCGCACGCTCGCTCGCCGAGCTCGGGCCGGGCGAGCGCGCGGTCGCCATCGGCATGTTCGACGGCGTCCATCTCGG
>JBBRYW010000075.1:0-14997 GCA_038237235.1 Gaiellales bacterium | reverse complement strand
TCGTCTCCCTCGTCGCCCTCGCCGTGCTCGCGCTCCAGCGGCCACGCGCCGCGGCGCTCGACGCCCTGCTCGTCGCGCTCTCGGTCTCGCTCGTCGTGAACGACTCGGGCTTCGACATCCTCCGCTTCGGCGCGCTCACTGCGATTGCCGTCTTCACCTGGACCCGCGTGCCGCGAGAAGGACTCAGGAGCGTGTGTCTGGATATCCGATCCGCTCGACCGGTCGATTCCGACGGACACGCGGGCGAAGCCCGCACGTCCTGAATGTCGGCGCCGCAAGCGGCGCCTCAGCCAGGCCAGTTGCGCCGGCGCCAGAATGCACCGACGCCCACGAGCGCAGCGGTAGCGTAGGCGTATCCGGCGAGCAGGTCGATCACGTAGTGATTGCCCGTGTAGACGACCGCCCATGACTGCGCGAGCGGATAGACGGCGCCCCCGCAGAGCGCGATCCAGCGCCAGCGCGTCCTCCACGTGAGACTCACGACGAAGAGGAAGCAGAGGAATGCATAGCCGGCGTGCAGCGACGGGATCGCGGCGTACGGGTTCGCGGGGATCAGCTGCGAGATCGAGACGGAGTGGTAGCCGTGTGCGCCCGACGGGTCCGGCGCGGGGTTGTGCGGGATCCGGATCACGCCCGGTAGCAACCCGGCCTCGCCGGCTGCCCAGGGCGGCGCCGCGGGGTACAGATAGAACGTGGCCGCTCCCGCGAACGAGAGCACGAGCAATGTCGCGGCGAAGCGGTAGAAGAGCGCGCGCCTCTTCACCCAGAGGACGAATGCCAGGAGCGGCGGAACGATGAAGTGCAGCCGCCACACGATGATCGTCAGACGGTCGTACCAGCGGACGGTGCCCGTCCAGAGCCAGTGCTGGAGCTCCTGCGACGGCACGGCGCCGAACAGAAACCGGTCAACGCCCAACTGCGGAGAATAGTGGGGATGAGCGTGCAGCAGGTGAGCGATTCCGCGAGACTCGGCGTACAGCACGAGCAGGACGGCGAAGGGAACGAAATCGATCAAATAGCGCCGCGCCCGGCGCAGGACAAGCGCGGGTACGAGCAAGACGATCACGTAGCGGTCGGGCGTCAGCCCGAGCCCGAACAGCCAGATCGCCGTTCCGAGGGTGGCGGCGAGCGCGCCGGCCGCGATCAGCGCCGTTCGCCGGTCGAGGTTCTGGCGCGGTGGGCCCCACTTCTCGGGGTCCTCGCGCTCGGGCTGGCCGTACTCGTACGCGTCCCGTTCTGGAACGCCCCTCTGACCGCGGACGAGGGGGGCTACGCCGAGGTCGCCCGGCTGTGGGCCCGCGGGGCGACCCTCTACGGCGATGTCTGGGTCGACCGCCCGCAGGGCCTCGTAGTGGTTTTTCGCGGTCTCCATCTGATCAACGGCTCGGTCGAAACGCTGCGCGCTGCCGCAGCTGTCGTCGCGGCGCTCGTCGCCTCGGCGACGATGCTCCTCACCCTCCGGCTCGCGGGCGGCAGGATAACCGCCGCCGCCGCGGGCCTGCTCGCCGCAACCTTCGGCGCGTCGCCGTTTCTCGAGTCGTTCACCCTCTCGGGCGAGTTGCTCGGTTCACTGCCGGCAGCTCTATCGCTGCTTGCGTTCTGCGCCTACCTGCGCTCACGCCGCGCACGCTGGCTCGTGCTCGCCGGAGTGCTGACGGGATGCGCCCTGCTTGTGAAGCAGTCGGCGCTCGACGGCGGCCTCGCGGCGGTCGCCTACCTGCTGTGGCGCGAGCGACGAGGGGGGCTCGGGGCCTCGGTGCTCCTCGCCGGATCCGCGCTCGCGCCCGTCGCCCTCGCCGCGGCTGCGGCGACCCGCTTCGGAGACTGGTGGCACGCCGTCGTCGGCTACCGCTTCGAGGGCGACTCGCTCTTGACCGGATCTCTGGCGGGCCAAGGTCACCAGCTTTGGCTCTCCGCGCCAGCACTCGCGAAAGGACTCGCCCTGCTGGCCCTACTGGCCGCACTTGGTTGGAGGCACGCGCCGCTCCTCGCAAGACTGTGGCTCGCAACGAGTGTCGTGGGAGTCCTCGGAGGCGGAAACTTCCACCCGCACTACTACATCCAGCTCGTGGCGCCTCTCTCCGTGCTCGGCGCCCTCGGCCTGCGCGAGCTGTGGCACCGACGAAGCCGACCGGCCTTCGTGCTCGTCACTGCCGCCGCGGGGGCGACCCTCCTTCTCGCTCTCCCGGTCGCCTGGGCCTCCCCTGCGGGTCAGGCGAAGGCGATCTGGCCGCACGACCCGCACCTGCGCCACGACGCCGCGCTCTCGCGCTACGTCAGGGCGCACACTCACCCGGGTGACTCGATCCTCGCGCTCTGGGCGGACGCCGGCCTGTACTACCTCGCCGATCGACGGCCTGCGACCCGCTACCTCTGGTACCGGAACGTCGAGACGATCCCGGGCGCGCTCGGCGAGGTGCGCAAGGCGCTCGCTCAGGGGCGACCCCGCATCGTCCTCCTCGTCCAGAGACCCGGGAAGCTCGATCAGTCTGGCGAGACCGCGCGGATTCTGAGACGAACCTACCGTGTAGTCGCCGACCTCGACGGAGTGCCCGTCTACCGCCCCAGATCGGAGATGCCGGGAGAGGGGCACCGCTCGTAGCGCGTCGGCTCGCGCTACTGCTCCACGCGGGAGCCGCCGACGATCGTCTCGACCCCCGAGGCGAGGCGAACAAGCGCCTTGTGTCCGCCGTCGTAGTCAGGCGCCCAGAGCAGCAGCGTCGCGTCCTCTCCGCTAACGCGGCACGGTGCCTCACCGAGCCCCTCCCCGTCGAGCCACGCCCGGATGAACGGGTTGGCCTCCCGTTCGGCCCCGATCGTTGTCTGCTCCCGGTGGCCGGGAAGAACGACCGTCCCCGGGTCGAGGGCCAGCAGCACGTCGAGAATCGAGTGCTTCAGCTGACCCAGGTCGCCGTCGGGGCCGGCAGTCCCGCCGACCGTGCCCTTGAACAGAACGTCCGCCGTGATGCAATGGGTACCGTCGACGTCGAAGGCCACGTGATCGGTGCAGTGACCGGGCGTGTAGATCGCCGTGATCGCGAGCTCGCCGCTTCGGAGCAGCTGCCCGTCGTGCAGACGCTCGGCCGCATTCACGCGGGTGTCCGGATGCGCCAGGAGCGGCACGTCGTAACGCCTGGCGAGTGCCTCGATCTCGACGACGTGATCGGAGTGACCGTGGGTACAGAGGACGTGCGTCACCGTGATGCCGTCCGCCTGAACTCGGCGGTCGAGCGACCCGCCGAGGCCGTTGCTGTCGATCAGGACACCGGTGCCGCCGGGCCGGTCGGCGACGAGATAGGCGTTCGACAGCCAGCCGGGATGCTCGACGCGCTCGACGATCACGTGAGCTCGATCACGCTTCGGATTCCGTCCTGCGCCTCCATCAGCTCGAAGCCGCGGTTCACCTCGTCGAGCGTGAGTCGGTGCGAGACGAACGCGTCGACGTCGATCTCCCCGACCAGGTAGCGATCAACGAGCTCGGGTACCTGATCCCGGCCCTTGACCCCGCCGAACGAGGAGCCGGCGACGCGACGACCGGTGATCAGGTAGCGCGGAACGATGTCGAGGGTCTCCCCCTTGCCGGCCACGCCGCACATCGTCGCGAGCCCCCAGCCCATGCGTGCCGACTCGACGGCCTGCCGCATCACCTGGACGTTTCCGGTCGCCTCGAACGTGTAGTCGGCGCCGAAGCCGCCCGTCAGCTCGAGAATCCGATCGACCACGTCCGGGCCGCCCGGGAGCAAATCCGTCGCGCCCTGGCCCCGCGCGAGCTCGAGGCGCTCCTGCGCCAGGTCGACGCAGATGATGCGCCCGGCGCCCTGAAGGCGGCAGCCGGCGACCGCGCCGAGCCCGACCATGCCGGCCCCGAAGACGACGCACGTCGACCCGCCCGCGACGCCGGCCGTATTCATTGCGGCGCCGAGACCCGTCGACAGGCCGCACGCGAACAGGCATGCCCGGTCGAGCGGCGCCTCCGGCGAGATCTTTGCCAGGGCGATCTCCGGCATCACGGTGTAGTCGGCGAAGGTGGACGTCCCCATGAAGTGGCGGATCGGCTCGCCGTCGCGCGAGAGGCGCGCCGTCCCGTCCGGCAGCCAGCCGGCGTTCTGCTGCTCGCGGATCGCCAGGCAGAGGTTCGTGCGCGGGTCCTTGCAGTGGATGCACTCCCGGCACTGGGGAGAGAAGAGCGTCACGACGTGATCTCCGGGCACGAGCGAGGTCACGTCCGCGCCCACCCGCTCGACGGCGCCCGCGCCCTCGTGTCCGAGCACTGTTGGCGCGTAGCCCGAGGGGTCCGTTCCGGAGGCGGTGTACAGGTCCGTGTGACAGACGCCGCAGGCCTCGAGCCGGACGAGCACCTCGCCCCGCTTCGGCTCGGCGAGGTCGAGCTCCTGCACGGCGAGTGGCGCACCGAACTCCTCGAGCACAGCTGCCCTGATCTTCATTCCACCTCCTACGACGATGGCTCTGAGCACCGAGACGGCGCCCAGCGGCTTTAGGCTATCGCCGTGCGCGTTTGTCTGATGGTCGAGGGCCAGGAGGGCGTGACGTGGCCGGAGTGGCTCGCGCTCGCGCGCGCTTGCGAGGAAAATGGGCTCGAGGGCCTCTTCCGCTCGGACCACTACAGCGGCCTGGAGGGGGGCGCCGGTGGCAGCCTCGACGCCTGGGCAACCCTTGCGGCTCTCGCCGCACGAACCGAGCGGATCCGGCTCGGCACGCTCGTCTCGCCGGCGACGTTCCGGCACCCCTCGGTGCTGGCTCGAAACGCGGTCACCGTCGACCACGTCTCCGGCGGGCGCGTCGAGCTCGGGCTCGGCGCGGGCTGGCACGTGCGCGAGCATCGCGAGCACGGCTTCGAGTTCCGCGACCTGAGCTGGCGGCTGGAGCGTTTTCGGGAGCAGCTCGAGATCGTCAATCGGCAGCTGCGCGAGGACCAGCCCTTCGACTTCGAGGGCCGCCACTACCGGTTGGAGGGCTCTCTCGCCATGCCGAAGCCGGTGCAGCGACGACTTCCGATCATCGTCGGCGGCGCCGCGAAGCGCGGCACGGCGGACCCGGCGGCCGAGTTCGCGGACGAGTACAACACGACGGGCGTCTCGCCCGAGGAGTGCCGCAAGCGGCGTCGGCGCCTGGACGAGGCGTGCGAGCGCGCGGGCCGCGATCCGGCGACGCTGCCGCTCTCGCTGATGACGTTTTGTCTCGTCGGCGCCGACCGGGAAGACGTGGAGCGGCGGCGGCGGCGGCTCGCGGAGCGGCTCGGGCAACCGCCGGGCGAGGTTCCGGGCAACCCCGCCAACGCGATCGTTGGAACCGTCGACGAGGTCGGCGAGCGGCTGCGGGAGTACGAGAACGCGGGCGTTGTCCGGGTGATGCTGCAGCACCTCGCACACGACGACGTCGAGATGGTGGCGTTGCTCGGTCGTGAGGTCGCCCCACGCGTTGCCTAGGAGCCTGGGTCTGTTTCAATCGGCTCGACCGGTCACTTCAGACGGCGGTGCGGGCAAAGCCCGCATCGCCTGAATCTAGGCACCGCAAGCGGTGCCTAGCCGGCCCAGGGCGGGAGCTCGAGCGCCCTCACGTACGCGGCCCGGTCGTGGACCGGCTCGCCGTGCGACACGATCACACGCTCGAACGGGAGCTCGAGCAGCGCACGGAGCGCCGGAAGCGCCCGCTCTTCGTGCCACGGCGTCGACCAGATTCGAAGCTCGCCTCCCGGCGCGGTCAGCGCGTCCGCAAAGACGAGCACGCGCTGCTCGGGCAGCCAAAGCGGCGTCTCGTTGCGACCCCGGCCGTCGTACAGCGCGACGAGACCGCCCGGAAGCTCGCTGCCAGGCTCGATCCCCTCGAGGTCCGTCTCGGGGGCGTCTCCGCCCCAGAAGAGGTACGGGCCGAACCCGCGGGCGTGGTAGCGGCGCGCGAAGAGGTCGACGTCGCGCACGTGATCCGGTTTGAGGACGACGACGAGAGTCGGCGGCCGGGCGTCGAGTCGAGCCCAGACCTCAGCAGCGTCGTCGGGAGGCGCGAGCGGGTCGAGCACGGCGACCTCCCCGCCGGACTCGACGCAGGTCGAGGTCACGACCCGCTCCCATTCGAGCCCAGGTTTCCAGGCGGGATGCTCGACGCGCCAGAGCCAGAGACCAGGCGCCACGTCTCGAAGCTCGTGCGCCACGGTTCGCATTCTGTCGATTCTGAATCCCATCGACTAGCGCGCATGCATCTGTGCCCCCCGACGCCAGGAGCCCTCGCGGGGCGCTATGGACGTCAGCTGGCTCGGACGGTTCTAGATGGTTGATCTACTCGGCGCGTGCCTCACACTGCGGTCGCCGCCGCCGCGGCATAGAACTCGCGCATCTCGGCGAGCGACTTCGACTTGTAGTCGCCGGCATGTCCAGCTTGGCCGAACTGCGTCATCCGCTCCGCGTAAATTGCCTTCATCGCCTCTCGCGCCGGCTTCATGTACGCGCGCGGATCGAACTCGCCCTTCTTCTCGGCCAGTACCTTGCGGATCGCGCCGGTCATGGCGAGGCGAGCATCGGTGTCGACGTTGACCTTGCGGACGCCGTGTCGGATGCCGAGCTGGATCTCGTTCACCGGCACGCCCCAGGTCGGGCGAATCTCGCCGCCGTACTCGTTGATCTTGTCGACGAGAGACTTGGGCACGGACGAGGATCCGTGCATGACGAGGTGCGTGGTCGGGAGCTTCTGGTGAATCTCCTGAATGAGGCTCATCGCGAGCACGTCGCCCGTCGGCGGGCTTGTGAACTTGTACGCGCCGTGACTCGTGCCGATCGCGACCGCGAGCGCGTCGATGCCGGTGCTCTCCACGAACTCCACAGCCTGGTCGGGGTCCGTCAGGTGCACCTCACCCGAGCCGTGGCCATCCTCGATCCCGCCGAGCGTCCCAAGCTCGCCCTCGACAGTGACGCCCACTGCGTGCGCGTGGTCGACGACCTCGCGCGTTACCGCGACGTTGTACCCGAAGTCGCTCGGGGTCTTGCCGTCGCCCATCAGGGAACCATCCATCATCACGCTCGTGAAACCCTGCTCGATCGCCGAGATGCACGTCTCGGGAGAGTTGCCGTGATCCTGGTGTAGCGCGATCGGCACGTCCGGGTAGACCTCGACGGCGGCCTGCATCAGGTGGATCAGAAAGCGGTCGTTCGTGTACTGTCGCGCGCCGCTCGATGCCTGGATGATCACCGGCGAGCGCGTCTCCTGCGCGGCCTCCATTACCGCCTGGATCTGCTCCATGTTGTTGACGTTGAAGGCGCCCACGCCGTAGCCGCCCGCGGCGGCCTCATCGAGGAGCTGGCGCATCGACACGAGTGGCAAGAATGATCCTCCGTCTCTTGGCGCCGGACAGCTCGCAGCGCCGGGGCGAGAGTAGCAGCGCCTGAACCCCGGTAGAGTCCGGGCGATGGAGAGCGAGCCGCTGAGCGGCGGATGTGTCTGTGGGGGCATCCGCTTCGAGATCGCCGAGCCGCTCGTCTCGGCCGGGTGGTGCCACTGCACGCGCTGTCAGAAGCGGACGGGAGCGTCCGCGTCACCGCAGGCGCGAATCGTCCCGGGCTCGCTCCGCATCCGCCGAGGCGAGGACAAGCTGCTTGTCTATCGGCCGCCTGACGGCTTCGCCAAGGTTTCCTGCTCGGCGTGCGGCTCGAGCCTGTGGAGCGCCCACCCCGACGATTCGCAGGTAATCAGCGTCCGCCTGGGGTCGATCGACTCGGACCCGGGAGTCCGGCCCAGCTACCGCCAGTACGTCGCATACGCCGCGCCGTGGGACCCGATCCCGGACGACGGCCTGCCCCGTTACCCGGAACGGCGCCCGCCGCAGCCAGAGGCCGCGACCGCGTGAGCACCCTACGGGTCTGGGATCGCCGGAGTGACGGTCACGATCGCCAGCCGCCGGCACCGCATGAGCTCCAAGAGATCGGCCCATGCGCGAGCAGATGACACGCGGGCAACAAGGGCAACTCGCCGCGGAGCTCGCAGAGCTCGAGGGACCGAGACGGGCCGAGATCGTGGAGGCGATCGCGACTGCGCGCGAGCACGGCGACCTCTCCGAGAACTTCGAGTACCACGCCGCGAAGAACGAGCAGGGGCTGCTCGAGCGGCGGATCGCGATTCTCCGGGAGCGCCTCGATCATGCGACGGTCGTCGAGGACGGCGACGGCGGGATCGTCTCGATCGGCTCGCAGGTCGTGGTCGAGGACGAGACGGGCGGGCGAATCGACGTGGAGCTCTCCGGCCTCGGGGGCGGCGACGCCGTGTCGGCGTCCTCCCCACTCGGTGCCGCCCTGCTCGGCAAGCGCGTCGGCGACCGGGCCGACGTCCAGGCGCCCCGCGGCGTCTGGACGGCCACGATCGTCGAGATTCACCACTGACGAGAGCCTTCCAGCGCGGCCTGTTAGCCTGAGGGTTCCAATCGTGCGGAGCCGTTCGATCATCGTCTCGGCGCTCGCATTCGCACTAGCGCTCGCCGTCGCGCCCGGCGTTCCCGCCTCAGTGTCCGTCGCGACGGACGCCCAGGCCCCGACTCTGCACGTCAACGCGGAAGGCGTCGCGCTCGTCAGCTGGACGACGGTCGCGGGCTCGCGCCAGTCGATCGTGATCCCTCCGCACGGATACTCGCTTCCGAGCAACCGGTTCCAAGGCCGTGACGTCTCGGCTCGGGTCGACTCGAGCCGCCTGGCGATGGCGCAGGTGGTCCGCCGCACTCCCGACGGTGCTCTCTGGGCGCTACAGGCCTGGCGCAAGCACGCCCGTGGGCCGGTCGAGCTCCACTTCTCACGCTGGCGAGGAACGCCGACCGGGATCTCGTTGCGCGCCCTCTGCTGCAGGTACGGCCTGCCGACGTTGACCGGCGAGGCTCTGTCCGAAGGACGGCCGATCTACGGCAGCTCCCCGAGTCCCGCAGGAAAGGGCCTGCCCGACAAGCAGATCCGAACCTTCGTCTTCCTCGAGTGCTTTGCATGCGCCGCGAGCGCCGGGGGCTGGGCATTCATGCGAGCCGTAGCGCCACGCGCGCCGTCAGGAACCTACTCGCTGCTTCTGCGCCCGAGCTGGAGGGGCACGAGGTACCGGGCCACGATCGCAGGGCCGAATCGCGGCTGGACGTACGCGCCTGACGCCAGATCGGTGCTCGTCAGCCCGCGCTAGCGACGTCGTCGAGCGTGGCGGCAAGCCCTGAGACAAGCTCTGCGAGCTCCGGCGTGCCAATCGTCAGAGGCGGAGAGATCTGCAGGCCGCCGCCGGCCAGCGTGCGCGTGAGGATCCCGTGCTCACGGGCCTTCAGCGTGACGCGATCGGTCAAGCCGGCGTCGTCGGCGAGCAGCCCCACGTCGATCTGAACCGCCGCCAGCACGCCGAGCCCCGAGCGCACCTCGCCGACGAGCTCGTGACCTGCGAGAGGGGCGAGCGCGTTCGCGAGCTCGGTCTCGAGCGCAAGCCCGCGGGCCGGGAGGTTCTCGCGCTCCATGATGTCGAGGTTCGCGTGGGCGGCAGCCGCCGCAGTGGCGTGCCCGGAGTACGTGTACCCGTGGCGCCACACTCCGGCGTCGCCGGTCTTCCAGAACGGCTCCTGCACCGCCCCACCGGCAATCACGCCGCCGAGCGGCACGTAGCCGGAGGTGATCCCCTTTGCGAACGTGACGAGGTCGGGATCGAGCCCGAAGCGGCTGCTGGCGAACCAGTCGCCGACGCGGCCGTACGCGCAGATCACCTCGTCGGCGACGAAGAGGACGCCGTGCTCGCGGCAGATCCGGCGCGTCTCCGCGAGATAGCCCTCCGGTGGGGCGTACACACCGCCGGCGCCGATGATCGGCTCGCAAAAGAAGGCGGCGACGCGCTCGGGCCCGGTCTCCTGAATCGCCGCATCGAGCGCCTCGGCTGAGTCCCACGCCACACGCTGGGTGTCTCCTGCTACCGGCCCGACGCCGACTTTGAAGATGTCTGACCCGACGATGCTCGTGGCGTATCCCGTCAGCCCGTGATAGGCGCGCTCGCGCGAGATGACGACAGTCCGCTCGGGTTGAGAGGAGAGGCTCCAGTAGCGCCGCACGAGCTTGACTGCGGTCTCGATCGACTCGCCGCCCCCGCTCGTGAAGAAGACCGCTGCGTCGTCCATGGGCGCGATCGACGCGATCCGTTCCGCCAGCTCGGTCGTCGGACGGCTCGAGACGTCGCCGTAGTGCGAGTACGCGTGCAACCGGCCCATCTGGGCGGCGGCGGCCTCGACGATCTCGCGGCGGCCGTAGCCGACGTTGCAGTACCAGAGGGCAGCCGTCGCATCGAGGTAGCGCCTGCCGCCGTCGTCCCAGACGTGCACGCCCTCACCTCGATCGAGGATCAGCTCGCCCGACGCGGAGACGGCGTGCATGTCGGCGACCGGGTGCCAGAAGCGTGTCACGCTCGAGGAGCCTACTCACGGCAGCCCGATGTCGCCCGCGCCACTTTCAGTACCCTTGAGAGACGGCGGCGTGGTCAGGCGCGATCCGACCCGCCGCGCCGTGGCATGCCGTCCGAGGGAGCCTCCCCATGAAGTCAGTCGATCCTCCCGACCTCGCCGTCTGGCCGACGCTCGGTCGCCTGCTCACGCTCTGGCGCGCGGAATGGCGGCTCGCTGGCCTAGGTCTCCTCTGCGCCGCGGGCTACACGACGCTCTCGCTCGCGATTCCGGCGCTGATCCAGCGCGCGATCGACCATGCGGTCGTCCCGCGCCACACCGGGCGGCTCTGGCCGTACCTGCTGGCGATCCTCGGGCTCGCGACCCTTCGTCTGGGCATCAACTTCAGCAGGCGCTACGCAACAGCGCGCGTCGGCGTGCGGATCGAGGCGCGCATGCGGGAGCTCCTGTACGAGGCGTACCTCAGCTTCCCGCGGGCGTTCTACGACCGCCACGCCACGGGTCAGGTCGTGTCGCGCGCGACGAACGACCTCTATCCGATCCGCTACTTCGCCGGCTGGGGCATGGTGCAGGGGGCGCAGAGCACGATGATGATCGTCGGCGCCGGAATCGTGCTTGTACTCGTCGATCCGCTGCTCGCCCTCTACACCGGTGTCTCGATGCCGCTGGTCGGCCTGCTCGCCTGGGCCTTTGCGCACCGGGTGATGCCGATCTCACGACAGGTGCAGGAACGCAAGGGCGACGTGACGGAGGCTGCCGACGAAGCGGTGGTCGGGATCGAGATGGTGCAGGCATTCGGGCGGGAGGACGACGTGCGCACGCGCTTCGGAGCAAAAGCCGAAGGCGTTCGCGACACGGTGCTGCGCCAGGCCGGCGTCGAGGCGCGCCACCTGCCGGGGCTCTACTTTCTGCCGGCGCTCTCGATCGGCGCCGTCGTCTTCTTCGGCGGCCGTGACGTCATCCAGGGCGATCTGACGATCGGCGAGTTCGTCCTCTTTAACACGGTCCTGCTGCAGCTCGTGTGGCCGCTCGAGTCGCTGGGCTGGATCGTCAACCTGGCCCAGCGAGCGCTCGCGTCGGCGGGACGCAGCTTCGCGTGGCTCGAGGGGATCGAGCGGCTCCCCGAGCCGCGCCGGCCGAAGCGCCTAGCCCGCGGGCCGCTTGGCGTGCGCTTCGAGGACGTCCGCTTTTCCTACGGCGACGAGGAGGATGTGCTGCGCGGCCTGAACCTCGAGCTCGAGCCCGGAGAGATCGTCGCCGTCTGCGGAGCCACCGGGTCGGGGAAGACGACTCTCTTGAATCTCGTCCCCCGCTTCTACGACCCGACCGGTGGCCGCGTCCTGATCGGCGGCGTCGACGTGCGTGAGGTAAGCCTCGCAGACCTTCGGTCCGCGGTCGCAGTCGTCACCCAGAAACCCATTCTCTTCTCGGCCCCGCTGCGGGACAACCTCCTCGGCGGCCGGCCGGACGCGCCCTGGGACGAGGTGCTCGCCGCGTGCGAGGCTGCCGGCGTCGCCGCTTTCGTGGACGATCTGCCGGACGGCTACGACACCCTGATCGGCGAGCGGGGAGTCAATCTCTCCGGAGGACAGCGCCAACGGGTCGCTCTCGCGCGGGCGCTGGCGACCCGCGCACTCGTGATCGTTCTCGACGACCCGCTCTCGGCCGTGGACACGCAGACCGAGCGCGACCTGGTGGACCGGCTTCGCCCCGCGCTCGCCGGCCGGACCGCTCTCGTCGCGACTCAGCGGTTGTCGACGATCGAGCTCGCCGGTCGCGCCGCCGTGCTCGGGAACGGCCGTGTCGTCGAGGAGGGCGCAGCCGCGGACCTGCTCGACGCCGGCGGTTCGTTCGCCGATCTCTTCGGAGACGAGATCCTTGCCGCGTAGTCCCGGGCAGCGCACCGGCTTGAGCCGCCTCGGGCGGTACGTCGAAGGCCGGTGGGCGCGAGTCGCCGTGCTGCTGCTCGTCGCCACCGGCGGGGCCGCCGCCCAGGCGGGCGGCTGGCTCCTCGTCCGCGCGGCGATCGACAACGGGATCAGGAGGGGGGACGAGCGCTACCTCGCCGTGGTGGTCGCCCTCTACCTCGCGGTGGCCGCGGCGGGCTGGATCCTGATGGCGATCCTGATTCGGGGCCTGGCTGGCGTCGGTCAGGGCATCGTGCTCGGGCTCCGGCGGGACCTGTTCGACCATCTCACGTCGCTCTCGCTGCGCTACTTCTCCGAGCAGCGCGCGGGGTGGATCATCGCGCGCCTCACGAGTGACGTGGACGCCCTTTCGGACGTCCTGGCACAGGGCCTGCCGACGCTGGTTGCGAATGTCGTACTGCTGCCGACGGCGGTGGCGGCGCTGTTCCTCGTCGACTGGCGTCTCGGGCTCGTCGCACTCGTGATCCTGCCGCCGGTGCTGGTGCTGACGCGCTGGTTCCAGAGACGCTCGGCGGTGGCGTTGCTCGAGGTGAGGAACCGAATCGGCGCCGTGACTGCGCAGTTGGCGGAATCAGTTGGGGGAATGGCCGTGATCCAGGCGTTCAACCGCGAGCGCGCCTTCCAGGCGGAGTTCGACGGGCTGAACGGCGCGAATCGAGCCGCGAGCATCCGCGCCCAGAAGCTGCTCTCCGTCTTCTTCCCGGCGATCGAGCTGCTCGGCGTCGTCTCGACCGCGGCGGTGCTCCTCGTCGGGTCGCACTTCCTCGCACGCGGCTCGTTGACCATCGGGACTCTGATCACCGCCGTCTATCTGCTGCAGCTCGTCTTCCAGCCGCTGCAGGAGCTCTCCGACGTCTACGCACAGCTGCAGTCCGCGGCCGCGGCGATGGTCAAGATCAGCTCTGTACTCGATACGGAGCCCGAGATCGACGACCGCCCGGGGGCCCGGCCGATGGGGCGGATCGAGGGTCGTCTCGACCTCGACCACGTCACGTTCGCCTACGGCGAGGACGACGTGCTGCACGGGATCGAGCTCCGGGTGCCGGCCGGCGGCTGCCTCGCGCTTGTCGGCGAGTCGGGTGGCGGAAAATCGACGCTCGCGAAGCTGATCGCGCGCTTCTACGACCCGGACACGGGCGCGATCCGGGTGGACGGCGTCGACCTTCGCGAGGTGCAGCTACGCAGCTACCGGCGTCAGCTCGGCGTCGTGCTCCAGGACCCGTTCCTCTTTGCCGGGACGATCGCGGACAACATCCGATTCGCACGACCGGAAGCGACAGACCTGCAAGTCCGCGAGACCGCGGAGGCGGTAGGCGTCGATCGAGTGGCGGCGCGGCTGCACGGCGGGCTCGAGCACGAGGTGCGTGAAGGTGGTGCGGGCCTCTCGGCGGGCGAACGACAGCTGATCTCGATCGCGCGCGCGCTCCTCTCGGACCCCCGCATCCTGATCCTGGACGAGGCGACCTCGAACATCGACCGGCCGACCGAGATTCTGATCGAGCGGGCGCTCGACCGGCTCCTGCGCGGTCGAACGTCCGTCATCATCGCGCATCGGCTGGCCACGGTTCGCCGCGCCGACGAGATCCTCGTGCTCGAGCGCGGCGACATCCTTCAGCGCGGCACGGAGAGCGAGCTACTGGCGGCGGA
This sequence comes from Gaiellales bacterium, assembly GCA_038237235.1. Lineage (GTDB taxonomy): Bacteria > Actinomycetota > Thermoleophilia > Gaiellales > Gaiellaceae > JBBRYW01. The sequence goes on along the minus strand of JBBRYW010000075.1, from coordinate 1,017 downwards.
CGGCCCCTTCCGGCGGCTCGCCCACGATCTGCGCGGCGCGACGGCTGCGCAGGTCGGGAGGCAGGGCCGACGGAGGCGGCCGCGAGACCGTCGCGATGCGCGTTTCCCCGCTCGCTGACGACCTCCGAAGTGTCATTCGACTCCTCCCCAGATGTCTCCGACGGTGAAGCCCTCGGGAAACGGATCCGTCTCGTCGAGCACGTAGTGGGCAAAGCCCGTGATCCAGGCCTGGCCGGTCAGCGTCGGCACGATCGCGGGACGGTCACCGACGCGCGTCTCGGCCACCAGGCGACCGGTGAAGAGCGTGCCGAGAATCCCCTCGTGCACGAGCTCTTCCCCGAGGCCGAGGCGGCCCTTCGCGTGCAGGGCGGCCATGGCCGCGCAGGTGCCGGTTCCGCAGGGCGAGCGGTCGATTGCGCCGGTCCACGTCATGGGCCGTTGCCAGTCGAGCTGACCCGTCGAGACGACGACGGCGTTCTTTCGCGTCGCGCTCGCGTGCGTGGCCGGCCCCCACAGCTGCGAGATCGTGATTCCCTCGATGGCCGGGTTCTCCGGGTGTGAGACCGGAAGCTGCTCGCGCGCGGCCGCCTTGATCATCTCGCCGACGCGGGCGATCTCGGCGCCCTGGTCAGGTGTGAGGGTGAGGCCGAGGGGGGCTGCCTCGGCGATGACGTAGAACATCCCGCCCCAGGCCACATCGACCGTGACTGCCCCCAGCTCGGGCACCTCGATCACGGCGTCGAGGTGGGTTGCGAAGGCCGGGACATTCTCGAACGTGACGCCGGTCACCTTCCCGCCCCTCACCTCGGCCCGAATGCGAACGAGACCGGCCGGCGTGTCGAGTGCGAGCTCGGTCACCGGCTCGATCGCCGGTACGGCTCCCGTCTCGATCAGCACCGTGGCGACGCAGATCGTGTTCGAGCCCGACATGGCGGGATACTCGGCCTGCTCCATGATCACGAACCCGGCGTCGGCCTCGGGATCGGTTGGGGCCAGGACGAGGTTGCAGTTGGCCGC
>JBBRYW010000074.1:0-15048 GCA_038237235.1 Gaiellales bacterium | reverse complement strand
CGGATCCCGCAGGCGTCGCGCAACTCGCGGACGCGTGACCTGAAGCCACGGGCCTCGGGCGCGACGGGCGCCGACCCGGCCAGGAAGCCCACCAGGCGCCGCGCCTCGGCCTCGTCCAGCGATACTGCGGCCGTCGCCTCGGCGCGCTCGTCGTGCTCGCTCCAGACGCTGAAGCGAACGTGTCGCTCCTCGTGGCGTGGGCCGAGGTAGCGCGACACGCGCAGCGAGCGTCCCCGGTCGTCCTCGAGGAGCGGGTGCGAGGAGAAGAACTCGACCAGCTTCAGACGCTGCGGCGCGGCGCACCAGGGGCAGAATCGGAACGGCCTTTCGACTTCACCGCCGCAGCGCGCGCAGGCTTGCACCCGAACCTCCAAGGTCGAATCGAAGCCTATACATGTGGGGCGCAGGTACCGTAGCCCCGTGAGGGTGGAGCTCTTCTACTGGGACGGCTGCCCTTCCTACCCCGAGGCCGAGAAAGTGCTCGGCGACGTGCTTCGCTCCCACGGGTTGGAGGAAGAGATCGTGCGGCTCGAGGTGAGGACGCAGCAGGAAGCGGAGGCGCTTCGTTTCCCCGGCTCGCCGACGATCAGGATCGACGGCAGGGACATCGACCCGAGCGGCGCCGACGGTCCGCCGGCACTTTCCTGTCGGATCTACCACCTGCCCGACGGGCGCGTCTCACCGGTGCCGAGTCGGGAGTCGCTCGAGCGGGCCTTGACGTGACGCTCCCGAGCGGGTCCCCGGCGATCGGATTCACGCTGCCCGGCGCCGGCGGCCGCGAGCATTCCCTCGACGAGTATGCGGACGCGGCCGCTGTCGCCGTGGTCTGGTCGTGCAACCACTGCCCGTACGTGCAGGCGTGGGAAGGGCGAATGAAGGCGATCCAGCGGGATTACGCCGAGCGGGGCTTTCGCCTGGTCGCGATCAACTCGAACGACGCACGCTCGCATCCCGGAGACTCGTTCGAGGAGATGAAGCTGCGCGCCGAGGCACAGGGGTTCAACTTCGACTACCTGTACGACGAGGATCAGGCGGTGGCGCAGGCATATGGGCCGAGCCGAACGCCGGAGGTCTTCCTTTTCGACGCCGAGCGCCGACTCGTCTACCACGGCGCGATCGACGACTCGCGCGACGAGCAGGCGGTCTCGGAGAATTACCTGCGCGATGCGCTCGAGGCGTTGCTCGACGGCCGCGAGCCGCGAGTCGCCGAGACGCCGCCGGTCGGCTGCTCGATCAAGTGGAAGTAGAGGCGACCCCGCGCGCTACGACGGAACGCCTCCTGCCGGCAGCCAGTCCGGGTGCTGGGCGACCCACTCCTCGGCGGCGCGCAGCTGCTTCGGCGTGTTGACGGTCAGCCAGACTCCCTCGTAGCGGAAGGCCCGCAGCTTTCCTTCGCCCGCGAGCTCCGGGAACATCGTCTGCTCGTGGTCGCCCCGCTCCGGTAGGCGCTCGAGCGCCTCGTCGCCGAAGACGTAGAGGCCGCAGCTGATCCAGAACGGAAGCCGCGGCGCCTCGCGGAAGCCGATGACGGCGTCGTCGTCGGAGAGGTCGACGATGCCGAAGGCGCTCGTCATCGGGGTCACGGTGATCGTCGCGGCGGCGCCTGTCGTACGGTGCTGCTCGAGGAGGGCGGCGTAGTCGAGCGCGAGCAGGTCGTCGGCGTTCAGGGCGAACACCGGGCCCCCGCCCGAGAGCAAGCGTGCGGCAAAGCGCAGCCCGCCTCCCCGGCCGAGCGGCTCCGGCTCGGGCGCAGTCACGATCTCGGCACCGAGGCCGGTCAGCTCCTGCTCGAACTCCTCTTCGCGGCCTGCCGAGCACGACACGATCACGCGGCTCACGCCCGCACGTGCGAGTGCGGCGACCTGGTAGGAGCAGAGCGGGCGACCCGCAACGGGGACGAGCGCCTTGGCGCGCCCCTGGGCTGCCTCACCCAGCCGCTCGCCCTTCCCTCCTGCCAGCAGCAGCGCTTCCATCCGCGACACCCTATGCGCGGAACTGCTGCTTCACGAGGAGGTACCAGCCGATGTCGGCGGTGTACGCGTTCTCGCCGGGAGCGGCGGCGCGGGCCCGCTCGCGGGCGTCACCCTGGCAGGCGGCGAGATCGAGGTACGGCTCCAGCTCGCGCGTCTCCTGTGCGACCTCGGCGCGCTCGAGCACGAGCCCGTTCGCCTCGAACAGGCCTCGCAGGTCGACGTCGGCAAGCGCCCGCGTGTGAGACGGGTCGCGGGCCCGCTCGAAGCGATTCAGCTCGACCGCGGCGAGCGGGTCGACCGGCGCGATCTGGTCGACGACGAGGATCCGGCCGCCCGGCTTCGTGACGCGGGTGAGCTCGGCGACGACGAGCTCGGGCCGGGCGAGGTGGTGCAGAGTCCGCAGTGTCGCCGCGAGGTCGAACGAGGCACCCTCGAGGTCGAGCCGCATGACGTCTCCCTCGACGAACGAGACATTCGGAAACTCCGCGCCTCGCCTTCGGCCCTCGTCCAGCAGCTCCGGCACGAGATCGACGGCGAGAACCTCGCGGACGTGCGGTGCGAGCGCGAACGCGAGCGCGCCGGTGCCCGCGCCGGCGTCCAGCACGCGCTCGTCACCGCTCAGGGGAACGAACCTTGCGACCCGGTCGCTGAGCTGAGCACGGTTGCGCTCCTCCTTCTCCGCCACGAGTGCCGCCGTCGCCGCAAACCGTCTTCTGAGCGGATCCACGATCCGGATTCTCTCGGAAAGAGCCCGGGGCCGCCCGGTGCGGCCCCGGTCCCCTTGCCGGCTACCCGAGCGGCGAGCCGAGGCTCACCTGCACTAGACGCCTCGTCGAGACGCCGGCAAGCAGGCTGTCACCCTCCTCGCGGGCGCGGAGGAAGACGACGAGGGCCGACCCCTGCTGGAGCGGCAGGCTCGCCGTGGGGCGAAACGAGAACGTCGCGTAGCCGTCCGTCGCGGTGGCCTGCTCGGGCTCCTGGACGATGCGGTTGTACGGGACGCCGAGCGCGAAGACGAGCGCGCCGCGGACGGCGTAGCCCCGCGTGTCCGTCACGCGGAACCGGCCGCTGAACGGCGATCTCGACCGAACGGGGTTGGGCGAGAACGACACTCCCGTGATCACGAGGCGCTGTGGTGGCGCGACGCTCGTCGCGGGAATCGAGATCTTCCCGTCGGCGAGCCGGATCTGCCCAGCGGGACCCGACGGGGCGGGAGGCGGCGGAGGCGGTGGAGGCGGTGGAGGCGGCGGCGTGGCTCCTCTCCTACGGATGACGGCACTCGCCCGGGAGATCGCGGCGCTCGAGCCGTCCTTGTTCGTCGCGGTCACGAGCGCGCGCAGCCGGTGACCGGCCTCCGTGGAGGTCGCTCCGTACGTTCGGGCCGTGGCGCCCGCGATGTCGACGCAGTTGGCCCCGGCCCCGCCGCAGCGCCGCCACTGGTAAGTGAACTTGAGCGGCCTGTCGCCGGCCCACGCGCCGACCCGGACGAAGAGCACCTGGCCCACCTCGGGCACGCCGCCAATGGACGGCAGTGACGTATTCGCCGGAGGGCTCGCGGCCGGAGCCGCAGCCGCCGCCATCGCGACTATTCCGGCGAGGGTCGCGGCCCCGGCGCCGAGGATGCCGTTACGAGAGATCGAGATACTTCGCACAGCGATCACCCCCTATGTGATCGAGCGGTTGATACCTATTGGAACGCACGCGCCTCGCGGCCGTTTGGCAGAAACGGGCAGTTTTACGAGCCGCTTACGGGAAACTCACCTTGGCCGGACAGAGCCTCGCCGAACGAGCTCGAGCGCCTCTTCCCGCGTCGAGACCGTGCCCGCGGCCCGCTCCTCCCCGATCAACTCCAGAATGCGTCCGATCTCCGGCCCGGGCGGCAGCCCGAGCTCGTCCCCGCGCAAGAGCGGCTCCCGCGGCTCGCGCGCGCGAGCAGCTCGCACGGCAGGAGCCAACTCAGGCGCGCCCAGGAACGCGAGCGCATCGAGAGCCCACGGCTCGGTCGCGCGCCGGAAGCGATGGATCTGACGCGGCGAGCCGTCGGCCGGGCGGTGGGCTGCCCGCAACGTGCGCCCATAGCGCCGGAGGCGGGTCGAGATCGGCAGCCGCTCGAGCTCGCGGCCGAGCACGACGACGAGGAGGAGGTCGCCCGGATCGCCCGGATCGACCCGCTCGACCCGCTCGAGCGAGCCGCCGAGCGGCTCCAGGAGGCCCAGGTCGTCGAGCCGTCGGAAGCCGCGAGGCGAGAGCCGCGCGAGCTCGGCCAAGATTCGCTCGCCGGCCGGGCGGGTCACGAGGTGGGCGTTTGTGCGCAGAGCGGTCGTAGTCACTGCGTCCAGCTCGAAGCTCAGCTCGTCCGCGATCCGGACCGCCCGGAGTAGCCGCAGCGGGTCGTCGGCGAAAACGCGATCGCTAAGCGAGCGAAGCACGCGGGCCTCGAGGTCGGCGCGGCCCGAGAACGGGTCGACGAAGTCGCCTCCGTCGAGCGGCACGGCAATCGCGTTGATGGTGAAGTCGCGACCGGCTAGATCGACCTCGATCGTCTCCTGCAGCGGCGTGAAGTCCACCGTCCTGCCCTCATCGAGCGCGACCCGCCAGGCGCCATGCCGCTCGGAGAGCGGAAAGACGGCACCGCCGGATCGCCGCGCGTAGGCACGAGCAGTTTTCCGAGGCTTCCCGCAGGCTATGTCCAGGTCGACGATGGGCCGGCCCAGGAGCTCGTCGCGAACAGCGCCACCCACAACCCACGCTTCCTCGCCGGCCAGAAGCTCGCGCGCTAGCTCACGCACGCTCTAGCGTCCCTGTCGGTTCGGAGGTCTCTGGCTTCGGCTTCATCCGCCCCCCGCAGTGCGGTGCGCCCGCGCCGGCCCTGACTCGATCCGCGAGACGAGCTCATAGGTGATCGTGCCGGCCACGCGGGCGTGCTCCTCCGCGAGAATGCCGTCCCCGATAATGGTCACGGGCGTCGCCGCCGGTAGCTCTGCATCGAGCTCGACGGCGAACGCATCCATCGAGACGGTTCCGACGACGCGGCGACGCTCGCCGTCCACCAGAACCTCGGTTCCCGTCAGATCGCGCCGGAACCCGTCCGCGTAGCCGACGGGAACGAGGCCGATCCAGGTCGGCTCTCGCGCTACGAAGCGCCGGCCGTACCCGGTGCTCTCCCCGGCCTGCAGCAGCTTGACGTGTGCGAGCGAGCTTCGCCAGGCGAGCACGGGCGCAAGACCGTCGTCGGCCGGATCGGTTCCGAACGGCGAGAGGCCATAGAGCGCGATCCCGCAGCGGGCGGCGTCGAAGCGAGCGGCGGGAAGGCGCAGAGCGGCCGCGCTGTTCGCGATGTGATGCGTCAGGTGCGGATAAGAGGAGGTCGCCTCCCGAAATCGCTCGACCTGGCGGGCGGCGAAATCCGGGTCGCAGTCGGCCGTGGCGAGATGGCTCATCAGCCCGACAACCTGCCGGGGCGGCCGCGCCAGCTCACCGAGCCCCCACCGGCCCATGCCCGTATCGAGCTTCACGTGGATGGGAACGCCCTCCGGAATGGCATCGTCCGTGGCAACGAGCTCCAGTCCGGCCAGGTGCGCGTCCACGATGTCGCGGGCGGCCGTCGGCCCCATGACGAGAATGCGCGCCCCCGGGAACCGCGGGCGCAGCTCGAGCGCCTCGCTGATGGTCGCGACGCAGAGCGCGGTCGCGCCTCCGGCGAGCGCGGCGCGAGCCACGTCGCCGGCTCCGTGCCCGTACCCGTCCGCCTTGACGACCGCCCAGAGCTCGGCTTCGCCGAGGGCACGGAGAAGCGTGCCCGCGTTCTGCCGAATGGCGCCCAGGTCGATCGTCAGCTCAGAGCGGTGCACCGGCGTAGTTTCGCCTGAGCTCGGACCTGTAGGTGCGCCCGAGTGCGTGCGCGCTCGCCTCGACCCAGCCGCGAAAGCTCTCCCGCCCTCGCTGCGGCTGGCCGGAGACGAGGAGGCCGGCCATCAGACCCTCGAGCTCTTCGCGTGTGAGGACGACGTCGCGGCGGAGAGGGCCGAGGGCCCTGACGAGCGCCAGCGCGGCGGCCGGTGGCGCCCGGACGATGCGAGCGCGACTGCCGACGGCCGCCGCCACGAGCCGCACGTGCTCGTGGAACGAGTAGACCTCCGGCCCGGCTGCGTCGACCGTGACGTTGCCCACGGCACCGGCCGCGTCGACCGCGATCGCGGCGGTGTCAGACACTGACACGGGCTGCACACGGTAGTTGCCCGACCCCGGGACGACGAAGAACGGGGCCCGCCGCAGGATCCATGCGATGTTGTTGACGAGGATGTCCTCGGGGCCGAAGACGAGTGTCGGCCGCACGATCGCGTACGGAATCCCGGCGGCGGCGACGTCACGCTCGAGCTGCGCCTTCCCACTGAAGTACGGCAGCTGCGAGCTCGGCGCGTTCGTGACGCTCAGATGGACGACGCGCCGGACGCCGGCCTCCCGCGCCGCGGTCAGCAGCCGTTGGGTGTTCTCGATCGCGCGGGCGAAGGTGGATCCACCATGCTCGAAGCGGATCCAGTAGGTGTTGTAGAGGGTGGAGGCCCCGCGCAAGCTGTCGGCGAGCGCAGCCGGGTCGCCGAAACGGAACGGGACCGTCTCGACGCAGCCGGCGAGCTCCCCGGTCGGGTCGGCGTGCCGGGTCAGCGTGCGAACGCGCCTTCCCGACTCGAGTAGGCGCGTCGCGATCGCGCGCCCGCTGTACGAGAACGCACCGGTGACGACATCGAGGTCAGACGTCAACGAGCATCGTGTCGTGAGCGAAGGTGACATTTCGCCCCTCCGCCTGTAGCCGTAGCTCGAGCCGCTTCAGGTCGCCGTACGAGAGCCCGTCCATCTCCTCGATGTGCGTCATCACGACGCGGGCTGCACCAAGCTCGTCGACCATCCCGAGCGTCTCGGCGAAGGTCGCCTCGGCCCGCAGAATCGGATGCTCCACCGGAATGCGCCGCTCGCCTGTGAAGGGATCGAGCTCGACGACGCCCATCGGGATCACGGCCAGGTCCGCACCCCAAACCCATTCCGGCGGAGTCCAGCCGTTCAGCTCGTCCATCGCGATCAGCGTACGGCGCCCGTTCTCCTCCAGGACGAACGCGTAGACGTACTCCTCCGCCAGCCGGAACGGCGTGATTCGGGTGCCGGCAAGCTCGATCGACTCGCCGTCCGGGATCTCGACGACCTCGACCCAGCCTCGCTCCTGCATGTACGAGAAGTGCTCCAGGCCGCCGAGGTGAGCGCGGAAGTCGGCGGCCACCCCTTGCGGTAGGTAAATCGGGCGCCGGATCGGCTGCCTCGGCCAGCGGCGCCACTGGGTCTGCAGGACCTCCCAGACGCGCCGGCCCATAACGTGATCAGGGTGCCAGTGCGAGTAGAGGCCAGCCTCGACTCTGCCGACCTGCGAGCGGTTGAGCTCGAGAACGATGTCCTCCGAGGTGTCGATCAGCAGATCGGGCCCGTGGACGAAGAGGCCCGGGCCTGAGCGGGAGTAGGGGATGCCCCTCGCACGTGCCTCGACGCAGACGACGCAGCCGCAGCCCGGTCGCGGCGTCACTCCGGCGCCCGCGGTGCCGAGAAGCTCGAGCTTCACCGGACGAGCGCGCCCGGGAGTGCCTCCACGACGTCGGAGGCGATGAGGCCCGCGCCTTGCGAGGCCTCGATTGCGGCTTCGACCTGCGCGCGAGCCGCGGCGGCAGTTGCGAGCCGCGCGTCCATGCCCTTCGCGAGGAACGCTCCGATAATCCCGGTGAGGACGTCGCCGGTTCCGGCGGTGGCGAGGCCGGCGAAACCTTCGCTCACGAGGGTCGCCCGTCCGGGTGCAGCAATGACCGTGCTCGCGCCCTTCAGCAGGACGACGCAACGGAAGCGCTCGACGGCCCGCCGAGCTGCCTCGAGGCGGTGAGCATCGACCCACGTCGAGCTCTCGCCGAGAAGGGCGGCGAGCTCGCCGGAGTGCGGCGTGAGAACGCGGGGCCCCGGCCAGTCGCTGGGCTCGAGGCCGAACAGCGCATCGGCGTCGACGACGACCGGCAGCTCCAGCTCTCTCAGGAGGCGCTCGACGGCGCGCCTCGCCCCGTCGCTCCGTCCCAGGCCAGGCCCGAGCGCGACGGATCCCGCCCTGGAAGCCAACTGGAGGATCTCGTCGGCGGCGCCCTCCGCGATCAGCCCTTCCTCATCCTCCGAGAGCGGCCGTTTGACGGCCTCGAGCAGCCGTTGCTCGAAGACCGGAAGCGTGGAGCGAGGAGCGGCCACCGTCACGTACCCAGCGTCGGCGCGCATGGCTGCCATCGCGACCAGGGACGGCGCGCCGCTGAGCCCCGGAGATCCGCCGACGACGAGCACGTGGCCAGCCGTGTACTTGTTGTCGGTCGGCCGTCGCAGCGGGACGAGCTCGAGGATCTCGGACGTCACGGCGGCGTTCTCGGTGTCGGCCGGGTCGAGGCCGATGTCGACGACTTCGATCGTGCCCGCGTGAAATGCGCCCGGAGCGACGCGAAGCCCGACCTTCTCCCCGTGAAAGGTCACGGTGACGTCGGCGCGGACCGCCGCGCCCGCGACCTCGCCTGTCGACGCGTCGACCCCCGAGGGAACATCGATCGCTACCACGGGAGCCCCGAGGTCGTTCATCTGCGCGATCAGCCGGGCGGCACCCGGTCGCGGAGTCCCGGTGAAGCCGGTCCCGAAGAGCGCGTCTATGGCGGCGTCCGGCGAGCCGAGGTTCTTCTCATCGTCCTCGGGCTTCGCGTCGACGATCTTCACCTGCCGGCCGGCCTCACGCAGAGTCCTCGCCGCCACGCGGCCATCGCCCCCGTTCGACCCCCCGCCACAGACGACCGTGAACGAGCGCGCGTCGGCGAACCACTCGAGCGCCTGTTCGGCGACCGCGCTGCCCGCACGCTCCATCAGATCGCGCATCGACTCGGGATAGCCGGGATAGGCCTCCTCGGCCGCGCGCATCTCCGCCGCGGTATAGAGGGGCTCAAACATCATCGTCGTAGCGCCGGCGCGCGGCCTGCTCGCCTCGTGAATGATGGATCGCCCCGCCCCGCCGCCGAAGTGCCCGTCCGGAAAGTGGCCGCGGTGGATGACACGCGGGTACATGGTGCGAGGCCAGGACGCAGGGAGCGTGAGTATGCGGGCATACTTGCGCGACCGAGGACGCAGCCTCGCGCCGCGTAGCGCCTGTCAGGCGCCCTGGTCGACTTTCCGGACGGGCCCTTGGGCCGGGCTTGCCCGGCGAGAGGCCCGCTATGGCGTCGATCGACGCTGCGCAGGAGGAGGCGGCTCACGGGGGAACCACGGGTTCCCCCGTGATAACGCAAACCGCTGCCGCCAGCTCCCTGGAGTGGGTCATCGAGAGCTCGATCCGCCCGGCGCCGATGCGCTCCGCCTCCTCCTTCGTGCGACCCGAGAGGTGCACGCCGGGCTTGGGCCGACCGCGGATCTCGATCTCCTTCCAGGTGAAGTAGACGCCCACGCCGAGCGCCTTCCCGACGGCCTCCTTGCCGGCGAAGCGAGCCGCGTAGTGCTGCGGTGGGTTGGGGCGCGAGTCGCAGTAGGCTCGCTCGGCCTCGGTGAAGCAGCGCTCCCGGAACCCGACGTAACGATCGAGCGCCTGCCGGACGCGAGCGATCTCGATCGCGTCAAGACCCACGCGCATGCTGGTCCAGCCAGTCCGGCAAAGCACAGATCGAGTCGAGGACGGCGTCGGGTCGAGTGTGCGCCGCGTCGAGGTCGGCCTCACGAAACTTGCCCGTTCGAACCAGGATCGTCCTCATCCCGATGCTCTGGGCGCCCGCGATGTCGCTCTCGAGATCGTCGCCGACCATCCAGGAGAGCCCGGCGTCGGCGTCGAGCGACTCGAGCGCGGCCTCGAAGTACTCCGCGCTCGGCTTCCCGAGCACGGTTGCCTCGCTCCCAGTCGCGTACTCGAGACCCGCCACGAAGGCGCCGGCGTCGAGCAGCGGCCCGCGTGAGGTCTGCCACCAGCGATTCTTGTGCAGGCAATAGAGGGCGGCGCCCGACTCGAGCTCTTCGAAGGCGCGCGCAAGGTTCATGTAGCTGAAGACCTGGTTCGTCTCGGGTGTCTCGTCTGCGCCGCCCAGCAGGACCGCATCGGCGTGGTCGCCGACGAGCTCGATTCCCTCCAGATCCTCGACGATCGCCGGCATTGCGAGCACGAGGACGCGTTTCCCGGCGAGGGTCTGCGCGGCGGACCGGGCGATCGTCTGGAGCTCCTCGTCCTCGAGGCTCACCCCGATTTTCCGCAGCTCCTCGGCCAACTCCTGCCGCGAGCGAGTCGTATTGTTCGTGACGAAGCGGAGCCGGTGGCCGTCGCTTCGCAGCTGGCGAACGGCGTTCGCCGCGCCGTCGATCGCCGTGCCTGAGACATGGAGGACGCCGTCGACGTCCAGCAGAATGGCTGACATGGAGGCCGAGTCTATTCGCGTCACCTCGTCGGTCGCGATCCCGCTCTCGGAGATCACGCTGCGCTTCTCGCGCTCGAGCGGGCCGGGCGGGCAGCACGCGCAGCGTTCCGAGACCCGCGTCGAGGCGGTCTTCGACGTCGCCGTCTCGCAGACGCTCAGCGAGACCGAGCGGCGCCGCGTGCTCGCGAAGGCCGGCCCCATACTGCGGGCGATCGCGCAGGACGAGCGAAGTCAGCTGCGGAACCGAGAGCTCGCTCTCGAGCGGCTCGCCGCAGCCTTGCGGGACGCTTTGCACGTTGAGCGGCCGCGGCGCCCGACGCGCCCGACGAAGGCCGCCCGAGAAGAGCGTCTGACGGGCAAGCGACGCCGCTCGCAGCAGAAGCGACTACGCCGCCCGCCCGACGAATGAGCGCCGAGTGTTGGTGGGAGCCGCTGCCGCTCGACGACGCGGAGGGGCGGCCGATCGCGCACGAGCACGAGCCTTTCCTGGGAGTTGCGTATCCGCCCCGTGGAGGCCGGGCGGATACGCGGAGGCACCCGTCGTTACTCGACGGTCACCGTCTTCGCGAGATTTCGAGGCTGGTCCACGTTGAGGCCGCGCAGCCGCGCGATCCGGTAGGCGAGGAGCTGGAGCGGCAAGACTGCAAGCGCCGCCTGCAGGAAGGGGTGCGTCCGAGGGACGAAGATGACGTCGTCCGCGTGGTGCTGGATGTCCTCGTTGCCGTCGGTCGCGATCGCGATCACGCTCGCGCCGCGCGCCCTCGTTTCCTGGATGTTCGAGACCACCTTGTCGTACACGTGCGAGTCGGTCGCGACGCAGACTACGGGTGTGTCCTCGTCGAGCAGCGCGATCGGCCCGTGCTTCATCTCGCCCGCGGAGTACGCCTCGGTCGGGATGTAGGAGATCTCCTTCAGCTTGAGCGCGCCCTCGAGGCAGACGGGAAGGCCGATGTTCCGCCCGAGGTACAGGAAGAACGGCTTGTCGAAGTGCCTCTCCGCAACCTCTTCGATCGGGTGGTTTCCGTCCAGGAAAGCCGCCATCTTCTCCGGCAGCGAGTCGATCTCCTCGAGGAGCGAGGAGACCTCGGCCCCAGACAGCGTTCCGCGCACCTCGGCGAGCTTCAATGCCACGAGGTACAGAAGCACCAGCTGCGAGGTGAATGTCTTGGACGCTGCGACACCCATCTCCATGCCGGCGCGTGTGTAGAGAACCGCATCCACGTCCCGCGTGATCTGCGTCCCCATCAAATTCGTGACCCCGACCGTGTGCGCGCCCTTCTCCCGAGCGAGCCGGAGGGCTGCGAGCGTGTCGGCCGTCTCGCCCGATTGCGAGATCCCGATTACGAGCGTGTCCTCGTCGATCACGGGGTTGCGATAGCGCCACTCGCTCGCGACGTCGTGCTCGACGGGGATGCGTGCCCACTCCTCGATCACATAGCGCGCCACGACGGCCGAGTGATAGGCCGTGCCACACGCGACGATCACGATCCGGCGTATCTCGCGTAGCCTGTCGTCTGGGATCCCCAGGCTCTCGAGCTCCAGCCGGCCGTGGCGGATCCGCTCGCCGATCGTCTCGCGGACGGCGTCCGGCTGCTCGTAGATCTCCTTCAGCATGAAGGTCTCGTACCCCTGCTTCTCGGCGCTTTCGTCGTCCCAGTCGACCAGGATTTCCTCCCGTTCCTCCTGCTCACCGGTCGCGACATCGAAGAACGTGGCGCCGCCAGGCGTGATCGCGACGACCTCGCCGTCGTCGATCAACTGCACCCGGCGCGTCTCGCGCAGGAAGGCCGCGATCGACGAAGCGAGGAACATCTCCCCTTCGCCGATCCCGACGACGAGCGGGCACTGCAACCGCGCGCCCACGAGCAGCCTCGGGTGGTCACGGTGGATCACGACGAAGGCGAAGTGGCCTTCGAGATCGCCGTAAGCGCGCCGCACCGCCTCGACGAGATCGCCCTCGTAGTGGCGCTCGACGAGGTGGGCGACGACCTCGGCGTCCGTCTCCGAGGTGAAACGGTGCCCCTCGGCCTGGAGCGAGCCCTTCAGCTCGCGAAAATTCTCCACGATCCCGTTCAGGACGATCGCGACCTCGTTCTCGTCGCAGCCCGTGAGCGGATGCGCGTTCTCCTCGGCCACCCGTCCGTGCGTCGCCCAGCGGGTGTGCCCGAGCCCCGTCGTCGCGACGGAGCCGTTGCCGGCGGTCGCCAGCTTGAGAAACTGCAGGTTGCCTACCGAGCGGACGTAGTCGAGGCCCTCATCCTCGAGCAACGCGATTCCCGCCGAGTCATAGCCCCGGTATTCGAGCCGCTCGAGACCATGCAACAGCAGCGACTTCGACGCTCTCGGCCCCACGTATCCGATGATTCCGCACACCCTGAAGCTCCTTCCCCCGCTTTCGCGGCCCTTTGTGATGTCGGGTGAAGCCCTTAGGTCCGGCTGTCCGAAACGACCCCTCGAAACGCAGAAGGCCCGGCTTCCGGCTCCCCCGCGGCGGGGATACGTCTGCCGAGCTCTCGTCGGACGAGAGTCGCAATTGTATCGCACACTTCGCGGGCTTTGGCAAGTGGCTCGGCTTCGACGAGGACGCGCACGACGGGCTCGGTGCCCGAGGGCCGGACGAGCACGCGGCCTCTCGGGCCAAGCTCGTCGTTGACTCGCTCGATCTCTGCAATCAGCGTCTCCGTCAGTTCCTGCCGCGCAACCAGAACGTTCTCCTTCGCCTGCGGGAAGCGATCGAGAACCGCCGCCGCCTCGGCAAGCGGCTGACCTCGCACAGCGCGGCATAGCAGGAGCGAAGCTGCGAGGCCGTCCCCCGTTACGTGGTCTTTCAGGTAGATGATGTGACCGGACTGCTCGCCGCCGAGGAAGCCGCACTCTCGCCGGAGCGCCTCGAGCACGTAACGGTCGCCGACGTCGGTCGTGACGACGCGCACGCCGCGAGTCCGCATCAGCTCGTGAAAGCCCAGGTTCGTCATCGCCGTGACGGCGACGAGATCGACCTGTAGCTCGAGCGCGAGAATGGCGAGGATCCCATCGCCGTCGACCGGCTCGCCCCCCGCGTCGACGGCGAGCATCCGGTCGCCATCACCGTCGAATGCGACGCCGAGGTCGAACTCGCCACCGCGAACCGTCCGCTGCAGCAGCGAGAGATCGGTCGCACCGCAACCGACGTTGATGTTCGACCCATCCGGCTCGGCGGCGATTGCGGTTACACGTGCACCGAGCCGCTTGAACGCGCCGGGGGCGATCGCCGAGTAGGCGCCGTTCGCGCAGTCGACGGCGACGCGCAGGCCCGTGAGGTCGGAGCCGAAATGGGAGAGCACGTACTCGACATAGGCGGCGGCCGCGCCCTTCACCTGCTTCGCGGCCCCACCGCCGGTAGGAGTTGCTTCGAGCAGCGCCTCGATCTCCTCCTCGGCGGCGTCTGTGAGTTTCTCCCCCTGCTGGTCGAAGAACTTGACGCCGTTGTACTCGGGAGGATTGTGGGAGGCGGACACAACGACTCCGAGTCGGCCGGCTGCCAGAAGCGGCACCGCAGGCGTCGGGAGAACTCCGCCGAGCAGGGCGCGCCCGCCCGCTGAGACGATGCCGCGCGCGAGCGCATCCTGCAGCTCCAGGCCCGACCCTCTCGTATCTCGGCCGACGAACACGCCGTCGCCGCTCGCCCAGGCCGTCGCCGCGCGACCCAGCCGCTCCACGAGCTCGAGCGTCAGGCTCTCGCCGACAACGCCTCTTACTCCATCGGTTCCAAAGTAACGACGCGACAAGAGGACGGCAGCCTAAACGCCGCCGATCATTCTGTTCAGCCTCGAAGAAGCGCCGTCAGCGCTTGGAAAACTGCGGCGCCTTACGCGCCTTGTGCAGGCCGGCCTTCTTGCGCTCGACCTCTCGGGCATCGCGAGTGAGAAAGCCGGCGCGCTTGAGCGGCAGCCGTAGCTCGGGGTCGGCCTCGACGAGCGCGCGCGCGATGCCATGCCGAACCGCGCCTGCCTGTCCGCTCGACCCGCCTCCATGGACGCGGACGCGGAGATCGAACGTGCCCTCGACGCCGGCCACCTTGAGCGGAGCCAGCGCGACGACGCGATGGGTGGCGCGCGGAAAGTACTCCTCGACCGTCCGTCCGTTGAACCACGTCGTTCCGTCGCCCGGACGCAGGATGACGCGGGCCACCGAGGTCTTGCGCTTGCCGGTGCCCATGTACTGCGCGCGCTCGGCCATCAACTCCGCACCTCCATCGGCTGGGGCGCCTGCGCGGTGTGCGGGTGCTCGGGCCCTGCGTAGATCTTCAGCTTGCGGATCTGGGCGCGGCCGAGGCGGTTTCGCGGCAGCATGCCCTTGACGGCGTGCCTCAAGACTTCGGTCGGCCGCCGCGCGAGCTCCTCGCGCAGAGATCGGCTCCTGAGCCCGCCCGGGTAGCCCGAGTGCCGGTAGTACATCTTGTCGTCGAGCTTCTTGCCCGTGACGCCGACCTTCTCGGCGTTCACGACAACGACGAAATCGCCCGTGTCCACGTGCGGCGTGTACTGCGCCTTGCGCTTGCCTCGAAGAGTGTCGGCGATCTGCGTGGCGAGCCGGCCCAGGGTCTTCCCCTCGGCGTCGACCACGTACCAGGCGCGGTCGACCTCATTCGG
>JBBRYW010000073.1:0-15133 GCA_038237235.1 Gaiellales bacterium | reverse complement strand
GGCCCGCAGGTACGAGGCTCGATCGGTGCGGCGCTGCAGGAGGCGGCCCTCGATCCCATGCTGACCGGCCGCGAGCACCTGCGGCTCCAGACGGCACTCCAGGGCGTGCCGCGCCGCGAGCGTGGTGCTCGAGGCGAGGCCCTGCTCGAGCGCGTCGGGCTGAGCGAGGCCGCAGACCGTAAGGTCAAGGGCTACTCGGGTGGGATGAAGCGCCGTCTCGACCTGGCTCTGGCTCTCGTGCACGAGCCGAGCATCCTGTTTCTCGACGAGCCGACCACGGGGCTCGACCCGCAGAGCCGGAGCGCTCTCTGGGAGGAGGTGGGCCGCCTCGCGAAGGAGGAGGGGGTCACCGTCTTCCTCACCACCCAGTACCTCGAGGAGGCCGACGTCCTGGCGGATCGTGTGGGCATCATCGACCGCGGCCGAATCGTCGCTGAAGGCACCCCCGCGTCGCTCAAGGCCGAGATTGCGCGGCCGAGCGTCGAGGCGATCCCGGAGAACCCCGACGAGCGCGGACGTCTCGTGGAGGTGCTCGAGGGTTTCGGCGAGCGGACAGGCGCATCGCCCAAGGGCGTCGCCGTTCGGCTCGCCTCGCAGCACAGCAATCTGGCTGACGTCGTCCGCGGGATCGACTCTGCGGGAATCGAGCTCGAGCACATCCAGCTGCACGCACCGACGCTCGACGACGTCTTCCTGGCGAAGACCGGCCGCTCGCTCGAGGGCGCCGATACCGAGGCCGAAGAGCCGGAGCCGGTCTCGCGGTGATGCTCCTCGCGTCGCAGGTCGCGCAGATCGCGCGGCGGTCCGTCGTGCGCACGATGCGGCAGCCGGGGATCGTGATTCCTCCGCTCAGCTTTCCGCTGATGCTGATGGCCGTGAACTCGAACGGCCTCAAGGCCGCGACGCACCTGCCCGGCTTTCCGACGGACTCCTTCCTGGACTTCTTTCTGCCGTTCACCTTCGTGCAGGGCGCACTGTTCGCCGCCGCAACGGCCGGAACGGATCTGGCACGCGACATCGACACCGGCTTCCTCAACCGGCTCGCGCTGACTCCGATGCGCGGCATTGCGCTGCTGCTTGGACAGCTCGGCGGCGCCGTCTCGCTCGGCGTGCTGCAGGCGTTCGTCTACCTCGCGGTCGGCCTCGCCTTCGGTGTCCACTTCGTTACGGGCGTCGGCGGCATCCTCCTCTTGCTCCTGCTCGCGATCGTGATCGCCTTCGGGTGGGCCTCAGTCGGGCTCCTCCTCGGCCTTCGAACCGGCTCGGGCGAGAAGGTGCAGTCGCAACTACCCCTGCTCTTCTTCCTGCTCTTCATCTCGTCGACGAACCTGCCCCGCAACCTGATCGAGGTCGGTTGGTTCCGTGATCTCGCGACGCTGAACCCGGTCTCGTACATGATCGAGGGGCTCAGAACGCTCATCATCACGGGCTGGGACGCCGAGGCGCTGCTGCTCGGCTTCGGCTTCTCGATCGCGGTCGCGGTGGTGGCGCTCGTGGGCGCGGCGCTCGCGCTGCCGGGGAGGATGGCCCGCACGTGAACCACTCGACGGTGCGCTCGGTCGCCTTCGGCATCGCGCGGCGGCAAACCTGGACCCTGCTGAAGAACCCAGCGCTCTTTTTCCCGCCGATGCTCTTCCCGCTGATGAACTTCCTTGCCTTCGCTGGCGGCCTCTCGCGGCTCCGGCACGTGCCGGGTTTCGACTTCAAGGGCGGCTACACGGCGTTCCAGTTCGTCTTCGTCCTGCTTCAGTCGGCGGCGTTCGGCGGCGTCTTCACCGGCTTCAACATCGCGCGCGACTTCGAGTACGGTTTCGCGCGCCGGCTTCTGATCGGCGCCCCTCGCAGGAGCGGGATCATCGTCGGCTACGCGCTCGGCGCCCTCTTTCGCTGGAGCCTGGTCGCGGCGATGCTGACGCTCGTTGCCGTAGTGGCTCACATGCAGGTCGGCGGGGGCGGCGTCGACCTCTTCGGGCTCTACGGCCTCGCGGTCACCGTGAACATCTGCGGAATTCTCTGGGCCTGCGGCGTCGCGATGCGGTTCCGGACGGTGCAGGCCGGGCCACTCATGCAGACGCCCGTCTTCATGGTGCTCTTCCTCGCGCCCGTGTACGTCCCCATCGGGCTCCTTACGGGCTGGATTCACGCGGTCGCGCGCATCAATCCGATCACGCCGATCGTCGAGGCCGGCCGCAGCTTGGTCTCCGGCGATCCGACTGATGTGGGCCGCGCCTTCGCGATTGCGGCCGGGCTGATCGTGTTCTTCGCGGTCTGGGCGGTCCGCGGCCTACGGAGCGCCGAGAAGGCCGCAGCGTAGGGTATCCCTCCCGACGCTAGCGGAGGCCGAGCTTGGCCGAGCACGCGGGCCAGGCCGCCCAGCCCTCGCTGGTGAGCACGCGATCCGCGACCGCGATCTGCTCTTCTCGGCTCGCTTCGTCCGCGGAGGCAGCGAAGGAGTAGCCCCCGTAGCGGGCCCACGTGCCGGACAGGAACTGCAGCCCGCCGTAGTAGCCGTTGCCGGTGTTCGTGCTCCAGTCGCCGCCCGACTCGCACTGGGCGACCACGTCCCAGATGAGAGGCCCGGCGAACGACAGCATGTCTTGACCGAACGTCTGGGCCGACCCGCCTAGCTCGCGAGAGTCACCTCGACTCACCTTCACCGGACCGGGGTCGGGAGTGGCGCCCTCGAGCGTCTGACGGAGATCTGCGAGCCCCCTTTCGATCATGACCCGAGCCGCGTACGCACGCGCGAGCGAGCCATGGTCGAGGCCGCTCGCCGTCGAGATGTCGGAGAGCTGGAGCAAAACGGCACCGGGCTCGGGGGCGTTCTCGGCGCCGCCGAGCGCCCATCCGGCTGCCTTCGCGAAGCGCTTGTCGTCGGGGCTGAGGCTGATGTCCTCCAGGTGCTTCCAGGCAGTGAGGTACGCGGTGGGGTCTACCACGCCGTCGTAGCCGCGATAGAGGAGGGAGAAGGGATGGACCTCGAAATGAAGATGGTACGGCGTGCCGGCTGCGTCGCCGGTGTTGCCCATGAAGCCGAGCACCGTGCCCGCCTCGACATGCGCGCCGTTTCGGGCCTGCGGGGTGAACGCAGAAAGGTGCGCGTAGTAGAACTGATTGCCATGCGTGTCGCGGAGCCAGAGGCGGTTCCCACCGATGTTGTTCCAGCCGACCGAGAAGACCGTGCCGTCGGCGACGGCCAGGATCGGCGCCCCGAGCGGCGCGAAGATGTCATCTCCGTGATGCCACGAGACGTCGGCGCGGGCGGCACCGAAGGTGTCGACGAACGACGACGGTCCGTAGACGGGGAATACGTAGCCCTGCGCGGTCGGCTTGAAGTTGACGGCTCCCTTGAACGGGCGGACTAGGAGGTTTGAGGGGTGGGACGGCGGTGTCGCCGGCACGATGATCTTGATCTTTCCCCGCCGCGCTTGCGCGGGCTTTGACGGTTGCGGGCGCTGGGGTGGCGGCTTCGTCTCGATGGGGGCTGTGACAGTAGGTGTGGTCTGCGTCTCGCCGGTCGTGGTCTCGCCGGTCGTGGTCGTGGTTGCCGGTGTCAAGTCGGCGTAGCAGACGTAGGAAAGACCGTCGAAAATGATCAGGCGCTGCTTCGAATCGGCGGGCTCGCCGTCGGCTGAGGTGCAGTCCCAACCGCGGCCGGCCTCGTCGTACCACACGTACGAAATGTCGTCTGACGGGCAGGAGCGCTGCGCGTGGCAATCGGAGACGTGCGCCGATGCGACATCGGCGAGACGGCCCGCCGAGCCGGCTGCCAGGGCGGCCGCCGAGAGGACGAGCGCTGCACCGATCGTGACTCCGAGTCGCTTCAACATGGTTCCTTTGTAGCGGCGGCAACACCCATCTGCAACTACCCAAGGAGGCGCCCCGAGTTCGCTTTTCACCCTAACCATCCAGAGATGGTTGGCCGAAGGAGCGCGCCGCGCGCGATGTTCAGACGGGACCGGTCGACCCGCGGCGCCGCAACTTCGCCTTGAAGACGAAGCTCGGCAGTGATCGGTCGGGCTCGGCGATCAGCGTGCGCAGGGCATCCACCGCTGTCGCAGCGATCTCGTCGATCGGCTGCTCGATTGTCGTCAGCGGCGGGCTCATCCAGCCCGCGGCCTCGATCCCGTCGAAGCCGACGACAGAGAGATCAGCCGGCACACGCAAACCGAGCTCACGAGCCTCCTGCAGGACTCCGATGGCCATCAGGTCGCTCGAGCAGATCACGCCTGTCGGTGGCAACGGCTTTCCCATCAGCTCCCGCAATGCCGAGCGTCCGCCCTCGACCGAGAACTTCCGGTGGGCGACGAGGCCGTCGGGATCGATCCCTGCCGCGGTCAGGGCATCCTCGCGCCCTTCGCCCTTCTCCCTCGTCGGAAGGTAGTCGTCCGGCCCGGCGACGAAGCCGATCCGGCGGTGCCCGAGCCCGATCAGATGTTGGGTCGCCAGCTGCCCCGCGTGGCGTTCGTCCACGCCGATCGAGGGAACGTCGAGATCGTCGAGCGCGCCGTTGACGAAGACCATGCGAGCGCCGTCCTGGAGGAGCCTTGCATAGTGAGCGTGATCCCCGGCGAGATGAGTCATCTCACACGAGATGAAGATGAAGCCGTCGACCTGGTGATCGAGGAGCATGTGCACGTAGTCGGCCTCGCGCAGCGAAGCGCCGGTCGTGTTGCCGAGGATCGACGCGAGACCGGCCGCCGTGGCGCGCGCCTCCATGGCCTGCGCCAGCACAGGGAAGATCGGGTTCGAGAGCTCGGGGAGGAGCAGGCCGATCGCTCCCGTGGTGGGCTTTCCTCCCGGCGTCACATAGAGCAGGTCGCGCATCGCGAGCTCCACCCGCCGGCGAGTCTCGGGTCTGACCGCCGCTGATCCGGTCGCGACCCGGGACGCTGTCGCAACGCTGACGCTCGCGCGGTGAGCTACCTCTCTGAGCGTTGACATTCCAGCATATGTAACAGATTTCATAACCTGTGGCAAGAGTTTTACCCGCAACTAAGCCAAATAGAGGGCTTGACAACCTGAATAGAACGACGTAAGCTCGCTTCTCGTTTCATGCCGGTGATACGTGTCTCAAAGCGACGTCCTCTTGTAATGGGTTGGAGGAACGACCTCGGCCAACGCGCACAAGCAAGGCTCCTTCAGTCGGCACCGGCGTACCTCTAGAGCAAAGGGAGGCTCCAAACGATGAAATCACGAAAGCGCTTCGCTGCGCTCGCGACAACTGCGCTGGCGGTGTCTGCCGCCGCCGTGGTCGCCGGCTCGATCAGCGGCCCCGCCGCCGCCCGGCCCGATCGTACGACGGCCACGACGGTCAGGATCTGGACAGACAGGAACCGCAAGGCTGACGTCGAGACGGTTGCGGGCAACTGGGCGCGCTCCAAGGGCGTGACCATCGAGGTCGTCGAGAAGGAGTTCGGCGACATCAAGAAGGATCTGAAGACGGTCAAGTCGGACAACGCCCCCGACGTGATCCTCGGGGCGCACGACTGGACGGGTGAGCTCGCGGCCGACGGCTCCGTCGTACCGATCTTCCTCAGGAAGTCGGTCTCCAAGCAGCTTCCGGCGTACACGCTCCAGGCTTTCTCGTACGGCCAAGGCGCGAGCAAGCTCTACGGGGTGCCGGTGCAGGTCGAAAACGCGGCGCTCGTCGTCAACACGCGGCTGGCGCACGTGCCCAAGAACTTCGCCGACCTCGAGCAGCAGGCGCTGAAGTTCAAGCGGGGCGGCAGCGACAGACTCGCCATCGACGTCCAGCAGGGCGCCGGCGGCGATGCCTACCACATGTACCCGTTCTTCTCCGGCCTGTGCGGCTACATCTTCGGCCGCACCAAGGGCGGAGCCCTGAATCCGGGCAACATCGGCATCGGCAGTCCCAAGTTCCTGAAGAACACGGCGCTAATCGACAAGTGGAACAAGGAAGGCCTGATCAACGCCAAGATCGACGGTGACGCGGCGAAGAACGCCTTCGTCAGCAAGAAGGCCGCGTTCTGGGTCACGGGCCCGTGGAACATCGAGAACATCCGCAAGGCCGGGATCAAGTTCCGGGTCGTGCAGGTGCCGGCGATCAAGTGCAAGTCCGTGCCGTTCCTCGGCGCCCAGGGCTTCTTCGTCACCAAGTTCGCGGCCGGCCACGGGGTCGCCAGCGCTGCCAAGGACCTCGTGACGTCGTACATGGCAGGCGCGACCGCGCAGGCTGCGCTCACCGCAGCGAACAACCGCTACCCGGCGAACCTCCAGGCCGCCAAGAAGGTCGAGGATTCGGCGCTGAAGCAGTTCGGCCAGGCGGGCGCCGGCGGAGTCGCGATGCCGAACATTCCGCAGATGAACAGCGTCTGGTCGGATCTCGGCAGTGCATGGGTGAAATCCACCAAGGGTGCCGGCGCGACGAAGGCGCACGTGGCTTTCGCGACTGCGGCACGAAACATCCGCAACGCGATCAACAGCGGCGGCTAGTCGAGCCGACGAGGTGAGGTGATGAGGCGTCCGGCTCCGGCCGGGCGCCTCACACCTCGAGCTAGGAGACCTGGCATCAGCACGCTCTTCGCCCAGCATGTCCGGACAGGTGCCGACAGAGCCTCGGCTGCCCCGTTGCCAAGCCCGCTGCGAGACTCTCGATGAGCTCCGGCGCGGCTCGCGCTCCACTCCCACGGCCAGGCGCGGCCGCCGCTGCGTTCTCGCTGCCGTCGCGCGCGATGGCGTTCTTCTCCGGGCCGGTGGGCCTGACGGTGAAGTTCATCCTGCTCGGGCTCGTGAATGCGATCGCGATCTGGGCCGGCGCCATCCTCGCAGACCGCGGCAAGTGGCCGGCAGTGGGCGTGCTGGCGCTGACGACGGCCGCGATCGACGCGATCTACCTCGCCAGAAAAGCCCTCCCGGCGAAGTTCCTCCTTCCGGGGACGGTCTTCCTCCTCGCCTTCCAGGTGATCCCGATCGTCTACACGATTCAGGTCGCCTTCACCAACTACTCGACAGGCCACATCCTCGCGAAGAACGAGGCGATCGCCGGGATCAAGCAGAACTCGCTGGCGCAGCCGCCGAGCGCCAAGACGTACTCGATGGCGCCCGCGCGCGACTCCGACGGAAAGCTCGTCCTCCTGCTCGTCGAAGAGGGATCGAACAAGGCGTTCGTCGGAACGCGCGACGCGCTGAAGCCGCTTGGCCCGGGCATCGTCAAGGTGTCCGGCGGGGCAGTCACCGGCGCGAGTGGGGGGTACAAGCTCGTCAAAGGCGCCGAGCTCTTCTCCCTCGACCGTACGCTCAACTCGTACACGGTTCCGACGGGCGGCTCGGCGGCGATCCGGCCCGAAGGCGTCGACAGCGCCATCGAGCTACACCCGACCTTGCGCTACGACAGGAAGGCTGGCAGCTTCACGAGAATCGCTGACGGTACGGTGTACCGTGACAACAGCAGAGGCTCGTTCGTCGCCGCGAGCGGCGATGAGCTCGAGCCGGGCTGGAAGACCGGCGTCGGCTTCCACACGGTGTCCCGCGTCTTTCGCGACTCTCGGATCCGCAATCCCTTCATCCGCGTCTTCGTCTGGACGTTCGCGTTCGCCACTCTGACCGTGCTGCTCTCGTTCGCGCTCGGCCTGTTCCTCGCGATCACGCTCGACAAGAAAATTCGCTTCCAGCGGTTCTACCGCACCGTGCTCGTCATCCCGTACGCCATTCCCTCGTTCCTCACCATTCTGGTCTGGGCAGGACTGCTGAACGACGACTACGGCGTGATCAACAGGATCTTCCACCTCGGCATCCCGTGGCTGTTCGGAGCGAACTGGGCCAAGGTGTCCGTCCTGCTCGTTGCGCTGTGGCTGACGTTCCCCTATTTCTTCCTCGTCTCGCTCGGCGCGCTGCAGTCGATCCCGGGCGAGCTGGTAGAGGCGGCGCGCGTCGACGGAGCTGCGCCGTGGCAAGTCTTCCGGCGAATCACGCTGCCGCTGCTCCTCGTCGCAGTTGCTCCCCTGTTGATCGCCTCGTTCGCCTTCAATTTCAACAACTTCAACAACATCTTCCTGCTGACGGGAGGAGGCCCGGCCGCGAACGACCAGTCGGTGGCGGGGCAGACGGACATCCTGATCTCCTACACATACAAGGTCGCCTTCGCGTCGGGCAAGGGCTCGGACTACGCGCTTGCGAGCGCGATCTCGATCTTCATCTTCTTCATCGTCGCGACGATCTCGGGCATCGCCTTCTGGCGCGCCGGGACGCTCGAGAACGTCAGATAAGGGGGCTGTCAGGATGAGCACGATCGAACAGTCGGAGCTCGCAATCGGTACGGCGCAGGCGCAGACGCTCGAGCGCCGGCGCCGGCGCCCCAAGGGCGGATCGGACTGGTGGCGGCACGTGGTTGCGATCCTCGCGGTCTTGTTCGCGCTCTTCCCGGTCGCCTACGTCGTCTCGGCCGCGTTCAACACCCAGCCCACGCTGAGCAGCGCGAGGCTGATTCCGAATGGCGTCACGCTCGATAACTTCCGGCAGATCCTGTCGACGACCCGCGACGACCCGGATGCGCCGACGGCGCATTACGTGCGCTGGTACGCGAACTCGATCATCATCCCCGGCACCGCCGCGCTCTTCAGCGTCTTCCTCGGAGCGCTCGCCGCGTACGCATTCAGCCGCTTCCGCTTCAAGGGCAGGCGGATGGGAATGATGGCGCTGCTCCTGATCCAGATGTTTCCGCAGTTCCTCGCGCTCGTCGCCATCTACCTGATCCTGCTGCACACGGGCGACATCTTTCACGGGCTCGGGCTGAACACGAGGTTGGGGCTAATCGTCGTCTACCTCGGAGGCGCGATGGGGGTGAACGCCTGGCTGATGAAGGGCTTCTTCGACACGATCCCGGTCGAGCTCGACGAGTCGGCGCGAGTCGACGGCGCGACGCCCGCGCAGATCTTCTGGGGCGTGGTACTCCCGCTGGCAGCGCCCGTGCTCGCCGTCGTCGCTCTGATCTCGTTCGTCTTCACGCTGAACGAGTTCGTGATCGCGAGCGCGATCCTGCAGACGACGGACAAGTTCACGTTGATCGTCGGCCTCCAGGGCTTCATCGACCAGCAGTACGCGCAGCAGTGGGGGCCGTTCGCCGCGGGAGTGCTGCTCGCCGCGATCCCGCCCGCACTACTCTTCCTGTCGCTCCAGCGTTTCATCGTGCACGGTTTGACCCAGGGCTCGGTCAAGGGATGACCGCGACCGATCTCGCCCGGCCGCCGCGCGCGGGTGCGGCCGGAGATCTCCTCGTGCCGCACCACGACGGTTCTGACCTCTGCGTGCTCGACCTGCCAGACCGGCTCGGCGGGGACGCGGTGGTACGGCTGCGGGTGCCGCACGCGTCGTCGGCCGAGGCAGTGGGGCTTCGCTACGTCGCAGACGGCGAGGCCCGGGTCGTCGCAGCCGAGGTCGACGAGGAGACCGAGACCGAGACGTGGTGGCGCGCGACGTTCCCCGCCCGGAACCCCGCGGCCAACTACCGCTGGCTGCTTGCCGGCGGCGACGTCGGGTACGCATGGGTCAACGGGCTCGGCACGAGCCGGCACGGCGTGCCGGACGCAGACGACTTCGTCGTCACGGCGAGCCGCGGAGGCCCCGACTGGCACCTCGAGTCGGTTGTCTACGAGATCTTCCCCGATCGCTTCGCCTCGAGCGGGATCGACGTCGAGCCGCCGGGGTGGGCAATCCCGCGCGCCTGGGACGACGCGCCCACCGGGCGCGGGCCCGAGACGCCGTTCGAGTGGTTCGGGGGAGATCTGCGCGGCATCGAGCAGCATCTCGATCACATTGAGTCCCTCGGCGCCTCCGCGCTGTATCTGACGCCGATCTTCCCCGCCGGCAGCACACACCGCTACGACGCCACGTCGCTCGAGCACGTCGATCCGCTGCTCGGCGGCGACGCGGCGCTCGCCTCGCTGATCGGAGCCGCGCACACGCACGGGCTGCGAGTGGTGGGCGACCTGACGCTCAACCATGTAGGTGACGGACACGACTGGTTCCGCGTGGCCCGCCACGACGCGGCGGCACCCGAGCGGGACTTCTTCGTCTTCGACGAATCGGGCGGCTACGCGTCCTGGCTCGGAGTGCCGTCACTGCCTAAGCTCGACTGGCGCTCGCCCGAGCTCCGCCAGCGGATGGCCGGGGTGGTTCGAAAATGGCTCGAGCCTCCCTTCGAGCTCGACGGCTGGCGGATCGACGTCGCGAACATGACCGGCCGCCTGGGCGACACCGACCTGAACGCAGCCGCCGCCGCCGTGACCCGCGCCGCGGTGGAGGCGGCCAGGTCCGACGGCCTGCTGCTGGCCGAGCACGGCCACGACTTTCGCGCCGACCTGGCGCGCGGCGACTGGCACGGCGTGATGAACTACTCCGGCTTTCTGCGCCCGGTGTGGTGGTGGCTGCGCTCGGACGAGTTCGAGGACGACCCGTTCGTCGCTCACCTGCCGGCCCCGAGGTACTCGGGTCGGGAAGCCGTCGCGACGATGCGGGCCTTTCGGGCCGGGGTTCCATGGCCGTCCGTGCTCCATTCCTGGACGCTGCTCGACAGCCACGACACAGCACGCTTCAGGACCGTCACGGGCTCGCGGGAACGCGCGGCCGTCGGCGTCGGCCTGCAGATGACGACGCCGGGCGTGCCGATGATCTTCGCGGGGGCCGAGGTCGGGCTCGAGGGAGACTGGGGCGAGGACGCGCGGCGAACGATGCCGTGGGGCCGGCCCGAGTGCTGGGACAGCACACTCCTCGACGCGTACCGCCGGCTGATCTCACTCCGCCGCTCGAGCGGCGCGCTCGCGCGCGGCGGCATCCGCTACGCGTACGCCGACGCCGACGTCGTCGCGTACCTTCGCGAGACGAGGGGCGAGCGCCTTCTCTGCCTGGCGAGCCGCGCCGGTCACGAGCCGGTCAGTCTGCCGCTCGAGGCCCTCTGCTGCGCGGAGCTGGAGGTGCTCGCCGGCGAGGAGGCGACTATCGCTCGCGGGCAGGCCATCCTGCCCGCTGACGGCCCTGGATTTCATGTCTGGAGACTGAATTGATCGAGCGGAAGAGAGGTACGAGCTGTGGCTGATGTCGTTTTCGACCACGTGAGCAAGGTGTACGAGAACGGCGTTCACGCTGTTCAGGACCTGTCGCTGGAAGCGAGGGACGGTGAGTTCCTGGTCCTCGTCGGCCCCTCGGGCTGCGGCAAGACGACCGCCCTGCGCATGGTGGCCGGCCTGGAGGAGATCTCCGACGGAGACCTCAAGATCGGCGGTCGCGTCGTCAATGACCTGACTCCGAAGGAGCGCGACGTCGCGATGGTGTTCCAGAACTACGCGCTCTACCCGCACTTGAGCGTCTCGGAGAACATCGCGTTCGGGCTACGGCTGCGCAAGGTGGAGAAGAAGCTCCTGGAGGAGCGGGTCGCCTGGGCGGCCAAGATGCTCGACCTGACGCCGTACCTCGCGCGCCGGCCGAAAGAGCTCTCGGGCGGCCAGCGGCAGCGGGTGGCCATGGGGCGGGCGATCGTGCGGCAGCCGCAGGCATTTCTGATGGACGAGCCGCTGTCGAACCTCGACGCGAAGCTGCGCGTCCAGATGCGCGCCGACATCGCGAAGCTACAACGCGATCTCGAGACGACGACGATCTACGTCACCCACGATCAGGTCGAGGCCATGACGATGGGCGACCGGGTCGCCGTCATGAGCGGGGGAGTCCTCCAGCAGGTCGATACGCCGCAGCGGCTCTACGACGAGCCCGCGAACCTCTTCGTCGCCGGGTTCATCGGCACGCCTCCCATGAACCTGCTCGAGGCGAAGATCATTGCGGAGAACGGCTCCGTGACGCTGGGCGTCGGCCGTCAACGGCTCGAGCTGAGCCAGGGCGTGCTCACGCGCTACCCGGGGGTGCGCGGCAGAGACGGGAGCACGGTCGTGCTCGGCATCCGAAGCGAGGATCTCCATCCGGCGGGGAACCGCCCCGACTTGCCGACGCTGACTGCCAAGCTCGAGCTGATCGAGTCGCTCGGGTCGCAATCGATGGCGTACTTCAAGCTCGACGCGCAGACGCTTCGCACCGATCCGGACGAGGTCGAGGAAGAGCTCGACGACACCGAGGGCGAGGGCGTCACGGCCTCCCGGCCGAACCTCGTCGCGACTTTCGCGGCGCGCGACGCGCTCGGGCTCCGCGTCGAGGAGGACGTTCCGCTCGGTGTCGACGTCGCTCAGGTCCACGTCTTCGACGCCGAGGGCGGTGCGCCGCTTCGATAGGCGATTGACCGGAAGGTCCGGTCGATCGTCTCTAGCAGCGCTCCCTCTCGTCGTCGGGCTCGCGGCCGTTGTCGCCCCCGGCGGTGCGGCGCCGCCTCGGACTCCCGCCCCTCCGTCGGGGGCAGAGCTGGCCGTGCTGGCGCAGCCGCCGGTGCGAACGTCGATCGCGTCCCAGCGGATCTACTTCGTCATGACCGACCGGTACGCGAACGGGGACACGTCGAACGACCGTGGCGGCGTCTCCGGACCGCGCGGCGTGACCGGTTACGACCCGACGGACGAGGGTTGGTTCCACGGTGGTGACCTCAAGGGCCTGACGGGAGATTGCACCGACGCCCGGCACGGGCTCGCGCGGATCAAGAATCTCGGCTTCACCAGCATCTGGATCACGCCGCCGTTCGGCCAGAAGTCCGTGCAGGGAGACAGCGCGGCCTACCACGGCTATTGGATCCGCGACTTCACCGGCGTCGACCCGCACGTGGGCACACAAGCCGATTTCGACGCGTTCGTCCAGTGCGCCCATCTGCTCGGGCTCAAAGTCATTCTCGACGTCGTCGTCAACCACACGGCCGACATCGTCCAGCTAGGCGGGGGCTCGAGCTTCGTCGCTCCGGCCGCGAAGCCGTACCGGGACTGCTCGGGCCGGAAGTTCGACCCGGCCAGGTACGCCACCGGCTCGACGTTTCCGTGCGTCAAGGCCTCGAACATGCCGCGCGTGCCCTCGATCCCCGCCGGCGAGCGCGACGCGAAGAAGCCCGAGTGGCTGAACGACCCGACGAACTATCACAACCGGGGCGACGTCAACTTCGGCTCCTGCAGCGAGGCCTGCTTCGAGCAGGGGGACTTCTTCGGGCTCGACGATCTCTTCACCGAGAAGCCGGTCGTCGTCGACGGCCTCGCCGACGTCTACGCAAACTGGATCAGGCGTTACAAGGTCGACGGCTTCCGGATCGACACCGCGCGCCACGTGAACCGAGCCTTCTTCCGCGTCTGGGCGCCGAAGATCCTTGCCGCCGCGCGCGCGGCGGGCGTGCCGGACTTCGAGCTCTTCGGCGAGGTGCCGCTGACGGACTCGGTCGACCTGTCGGCCTTCGTGCGGGATCGCGGCCTGCCGAACGTGCTCGACTTCCCCCTGCAGGACGCGCTCACCCGCTTCGCGGGCGGCAGCGCCGGCCCCGGCGGCATCGCGACCCGCCTGGCTGACGACGACTACTTCCAGGGACCCTCGGGCGTCGCCTCGACTCCGGCGACCTTCCTCGGCAACCACGACATGGGCCGGGCCGCGCTCAAGATCAAGGAGCAGGCCGGCGGCGCGGGGCCGAGCGAGTTGCTTCAGCGCGTGCTGCTCGGACACACGCTGCTCTACTTCCTGCGCGGTGCGCCCGTCGAGTACTACGGCGACGAGGTCGGCATAGTCGGCCGCGGCGGCGACAAGCAGGCCCGGCAGGATCTCTTTCCGACGCAGGTCGCGGACTGGAAAACCGAGGAGCGGGTCGGCGCCCCGCCGATCGGCAACGGCTCCTCGCTCGACGTGGTAGGCCACCCCATCGCAGAGCGCCTCGGGCTGCTCGGACGCCTGCGCGACGAGAATCCCGCGCTCTCCACCGGCGCGACGTTCGTGCGGTACGCAAAGGGCAAGATTCTCGCCTTCTCGCGGATCGACGCGTCCGCTCGGCGCGAGTACCTCGCCGTCTTCAACTCGGGCAACTCGGCGGCCCACGTTCAGATCCCGACGTCGACGCCCTCCTCGACCTGGAAGGCGGTCTTCGGCACGTCCGCGCAGGCCTCGAGTGACTCGGATCGCACTGTTTCCCTCGACGTCGACCCCCTCTCCGCGGTGCTGCTGCGCGCCGAAGCAGACCTCCCGGCCACGGCGCCCGGCGGGCCTGCGCTCAGGGTCGCCCGCGACAACTTCAGCGAGC
Organism: Gaiellales bacterium; assembly: GCA_038237235.1. Classification (GTDB taxonomy): domain Bacteria; phylum Actinomycetota; class Thermoleophilia; order Gaiellales; family Gaiellaceae; genus JBBRYW01. Next base: position 978 of record JBBRYW010000073.1, on the reverse strand, counting down.
TCGTCCGCCTCAGCGTCCCTGCGCCGGCCGGCCCGATCAGCGTTGCGTTCGCAGTCCGCCGCGCGAAGGGCAGCGCGTGGCATCGGCTCGCCGCCGATGACTCGCCGCCGTATCGCGCCTATCTCGACCCGAGGCGCTACGGCCGCAAGGAGAAGATCTACCTCGTCGCCGTCGTCCGGGTGCTCGACGGCACGACAGCCGTCTCGAAGGTCGTCCCGTACACGATCCGGGGTCGATGAGCGGCGTCGGCGTCGACCCCACAGGGCGCCGCGTCGCCCATTTGCCGGCGGCGGTGCTCGGAAACGGCTCGCTGCTCGCGACCCTCTCGGCCCGGGGTGAGCTCGAGCGAGTCTTCTGGCCGCGGGTCGACTGGGCTCAGCAGCTCGGGGAGTTGCGCCTCGGCATCATGTCCGAAGGTCGGACGCGCTGGCTCGACGAGGAGCCTTTCACCCACGAGCAGTCCTACTTCCAGGACGCCACCGTCCTTCGGACTCTCGTCCGCGATGGCGATCTCGAGCTCGAGCTCGTCGACCACGTCGTCGCCGGAGCCCCCGTTCTCGCCCGCCGGCTGCGAACCGACGAGCGAGGGCTCCGCCTCGTCGTCTACTGCCGCCCCGAGCTCGCGGAAAGCCGTCGCTATGGAGGCGTCTGGGCGCATCCCGAGAGCGGTTGCGTCGTCTTCTACCGGCGGGACATGGCCCTGGCGGTGGGCGTCATTCCGACCGGCAAGGTCAGCTGTGGCGCTGACAAAGGAGAGATTCCCAGCGTCGTCGACGAGGCAGCACCCGGCAAGATCGGCGCAGCGTCCTCGGCTCACGGGCCGGCCGACGCCGTCCTCATCGCCGACCTGAACGGCGAGGCTGTCCTTCTCTGCGCGTTCGGCGCGTCGCCCGATGCCGCGCTCGCCGAGCTTGCCCGCCACGCGGGCGTGCAGCACGACGAGCTGCTCGACGCGCGGGTTCGCCACGACGCCGACCG